>CATLJA010000004.1 GCA_949959305.1 uncultured Oscillibacter sp. | reverse complement strand
GCCCCCGCCGCCGGACAGCAGCACCAGGGCCAGGGCCAGAAGGAGAGCCTCATCAGCGTGGGGCTGAGCAAGCTGGACCAGCTCTCCGCCATCGTGGGCGAGATTGTCATTACCGAGGCCATGGTCACCGCCTCCCCGGATTTGAAGGGCCTGCACCTGGACGCGTTTTCCAAGTCCGCCCGGCAGCTGCGCAAGCTTACCGACGAGCTTCAGGACGTGTCCATGTCCCTGCGGATGATTCCCGTGTCCAACACCTTCCAGAAGATGAACCGCATCGTCCGGGACATGTGCAAGAAGCTCAACAAGCAGGTGAAGCTCACCCTGGTGGGGGAGAACACCGAGGTGGATAAGACTATCGTGGACTCCATCGGCGACCCCATCATGCACATGGTCCGCAACTCCATGGACCACGGCATCGAGGAGAACGTGGAGGACCGCATCGCCGCCGGCAAGGACCCCGTGGGCGAGATTCTCCTCTCCGCCCAGGACACCGGCAGCGAGGTCATCATCCAGATTTCCGACGACGGCGCCGGAGTCAACGACGAGGCCGTGCTGGCCAAGGCCATCCGCAACGGCATCGCCTCTCCCGACGTGGAATACTCCCATAAGGAGATCCTGAACTTCCTCATGGCCCCCGGCTTCTCCACCAACGCCCAGGTGACGGAGTTCTCCGGCCGGGGCGTGGGCATGGACGTGGTGAAGAGCGGCGTGGAGAGCCTGGGCGGCTCCGTCAGCATCACCAGCGAGCAGGGCAGGGGCATGACCACCATCATGCGCATTCCCCTGACCATGGCCATCATGGACGGCATGGAGGTCTCCGTGGGCGACTCCATCTTCACCATCCCCATCAACAACATCCGTTCCAGCATCAAGCTCACCGAGGCGGACATCCTCCACGACTCCGTCAACGGCGAGATGGTGAAGATGCTGGACGGCTACTACCCCGTAATCCGGGCCCGGGACTTCTACAACCTCCCCGGCGGCGCGGAAAAGATTGAAGAAGGCATCCTGATGTGGCTGGAGTCCGGCGACTGCTCCTACTGCCTGTTTGTCGACGAGCTTCTGGGCGAGCAGCAGATTGTCGTCAAGCCCCTGCCCGCCTACGTCAACAACTTTGACATCAAGAACTATGGCATCACCGGATGCAGCATCCTGGGAGACGGAAACATCAGCATCATCCTTGACGCGGGCGGCCTGTACGCGGCGGCCCGGAACATGTGAGCGCCAAAGGAGGGAAAAACGCAATGAGTAACGAAAACGTCCTGTTCCAGGTGGAGGATGACGAGCTGGAGGCCCGCGTCCCGGAGGACGAGGGCGCCGGCAGCCGCAAGCACCTGATCTTCACGGTGGACAATTTGAAAATCGGCATTGACGCCGAGCAGGTGGTGGAGATTATGAACACCTACACCGCCACCTACCTCCCCATGATGCCGGACTATATTCAGGGTATTTTCAACATGCGGGGCCAGATTATCCCCATCATGGACATCCGCCTCCGCCTGGGCAAGCCCCCCGCGGAGGAGGGCATCCTGATTGTAATCGACTACAACAACAACCAGCTGGGCATCCAGGTGGATTCCGTGGACCTGATGCTGGACATTCCCAACGACAGCATCGTCCCCATCCCCTCCCAGAGCGCGCAGAAGCTGGTCTCCGGCATGTGCACCCTGCCCGACGGCTCCGGCACCATGCTGGTGCTGGACTGCGAGCAGCTGATTGCCCACGGGTACGGCGATTAATCCTCTGGAAGCGGTGAGAAAACATGGATACGGAAATCAAAACCGGCGGCGCCTTCGGGCCCATGACGATTTCGGACGCGGACTTCAGGCGGATGGTCAACTTCATCCAGTCCAGCTACGGCATTGATTTGAGCCAGAAAAAGCAGCTTATTACCAGCCGCCTTTCCCCGGCCCTGAAAAAGCTGGGCTATAAAACCTTCTCCGAGTTCGTCAACCACCTTCTGGACAAGAAGGAGAACGACGAGGTCACCTTGGTTCTGAACAAGCTGACCACCAATTATACCTTTTTCATGCGGGAGAAGGAGCACCTGGACTATTTCTGCAACAATATCATTCCGGAGATTGTCCGCCGCCACGAGCGCGACAAGACCCTGGCCATCTGGAGCGCGGGCTGCTCCAGCGGGGAGGAGCCCTATAACATCACCATGTTCCTCTACGATTACCTGGGCCCCCGGCTCAAGGAGTGGGACACCCGCATCCTGGCCACGGACATCTCCGCCCAGGCCCTGGCCAGCGCCCGGCGGGGAACCTACAACCTGCCGGACACCATTCCGGCGGACTGGAAGCGGAAGTACTTCACCCCCAACCGGGACGGCACCCACACGGTGGCCCCCGCCGTGAAGGACAACGTGATCTTCCAGACCTTCAACCTGATGGACCCCATCCGGTTCCGCCGGAAGTTCGACGTGATTTTCTGCCGGAACGTCATGATTTACTTCGATCAGCCCACCAAGGACGCCCTGGTCCGCCGCTTCCACGAAGCGACCGTCCCCGGCGGCTACCTGCTGATCAGCGCCTCGGAGAACCTGAGCCAGAACGCGCCCTATCGCCGTTTGGCTACGGCGACCTTCCAAAAATAAGAAGGAGGTGGTTCCCTCACAATGGAACTGGGGAAGAAAATCCGTGTGATGGTGGTGGACGATTCCGCCCTGGCCAGGAATCTTATTATCCAGGGGCTTTCGGCCCATCCAAGAATCGAGGTGGCCGGATACGCCATCAACACCCTGGACGCGAAGCAGAAGCTGCCCCGCCTGAAGCCGGACGTGGTCACGATGGACGTGGAAATGCCCGGCCAGAGCGGCATCGACTTTTTGAAGGAGTACCTGCCCTCAAACCCGGTGCCGGTAATCCTCTGCTCGTCCCTGGACCTGAAGGTTTTTGACGCGCTGAACGCCGGCGCGGTGGACTTTGTCCGCAAGCCGGACGTGCAGGAGAGCAAGGAGGTCTTCATCACCAACCTCACGCAGAAGGTGCTGGTGGCCTCCATGGCGCGGCCCCGCTCGGCCCCGCTGCGGGCTCCTTCCGTGGCGGTGGCTACGCCGAACCTGGGGGGCGGAGCGGCGCTGGACCGGGTGCTGGTGGGCCTGGGGGCCTCTACCGGAGGCACGGAGGCGACCCTGGAGGTGATGCGCCGCCTGCCGGCGGACATCCCGCCCATGGTCATCGTCCAGCACATGCCCAAGGGCTTCACGCAGATGTACGCCGAGCGGCTGAACCGCATCTGCAAAATGGAGGTCCGGGAGGCCAAGAACGGCGACGAGCTTCACCGGGGACTGGCCCTGGTGGCTCCGGCGGACCTCCAGTGCCGGGTGGTGCGCATCGGCGAGAAGTACACTGTCTCCTGTGCGCCGGGAGAGAAGGTCAGCGGACACCGCCCGTCGGTGGACGCCATGTTTCACTCCATGGCGGAGGTGGTCCGCTGCAAAATGGTGGGCATCATCATGACCGGCATGGGCCAGGACGGCGCCGCCGGCCTTTTGGAGATGCGGAAAAAGGGCGCCTACACCATCGGCCAGGATAAGGAGTCCAGCGTGGTGTACGGCATGCCCATGGTGGCCAACGACATCGGGGCCGTCTGCGTACAGGCTTCCTGCGAGAATGTGGCCAACGTGCTGCTGCGGCACCTGAAAACCCTGCATTGAACGCAATTCCGGGCCCCGCCTCGAAAAGAGGCGGGGCCCGCTTTTGGGACAAAACGGTCCCCGGCCCCGTCCATTCTTTGAGATTCAAGAAAATTCTCCCTCTCCTCCTTAACTTTCCTGCCGTTTTGCCGATAAGAATAATGAAGTGGTAAAATGAGAACTGTTGTCATGAGCAAAGGATGTGAGTTATGATGCTGACTTCCCCCGGTTCCGGCCCCATCGCTCCCGTTGGCCGGACGAAAGCCTATTATCCCGCCCAAAAGCGGGGGGCGCTGTCCCAGCCCGCCTCCGGGCACAACTATGACTCCGCCGACTTCTCCGTCCCCGCGGGCCGGAGGAGCTTTCAGATGGAAATGGTCAGCCGCCTCTCCCGGGAGGTGCGGACCGCCAACACCACCGGCGACATTCAGGAGCTGCGCCGGGAAGTGTCCGCCGGGGAGTACCGGCCGGATCCCATGGCCATCGCCGGGCGGATGATGCTCCTTGTGGAGGAGTAAGGCATGGACGAGCTTTACCGTTCTTACCTGGGGTTTCTCCGCTCCATGGATCAGGGGCTGGAGAGCCTGATTGATTTGAACCTGAAAAAGCTGGCCGCCGCGCAGAAGGACGACCTGATGGCCTTGAACGAGCTTTTGAACCAGGAGCAGGCCCAGGCGCTGCATTTTCGCGGTCTGGAGCTGACCCGGGATAAGCTGCTGCCCCAGCTGGGGCTGACGGGGGTTCCCCTGTCCGAGGTTCCCGGGCGCTTCCCTCCCGCCATGCAGGAGGAGGCCCGGCAGGCGGTGGAGTCCCTGGGCCGGCGCTATCAGGCGTATCAGAACGCCGCCGGAAAGACCCGCTCCCTGCTGGAGCAGACTCTGCGGGAGGTGGAGAGCGCCATCGTCCAGATGGGCGGCCCCCCCGCCGGAGCCGAGAGCGGCCCCGGCTACGGCAAGGCGCCGGAGAGCGCCCCGCCGCCGTCCATGAAAACGGATTTCCGCGCCTGAAGCGCGAAGACGAAAAGGAGTTTTTTCAATATGGGCATCGGTACCTTTGGCTCCTTCACCCAGGCGCGGCTGGCGATTTACGCCGCACAGACCGGCCTGAGCGTGACGGGCAATAATATTTCCAACATCAACACCCCGGGCTACACCCGCCAGCGCCTGGACCAGGTGAGCCTTTACGCCGCAGGAAGCGACCGCTATTACGCCGAGGGCGACATCCGCACCGGCCAGGGCGCGCTGGTAAAGAGCCTCTCCCAGATCCGCAGCCCCTATCTGGATATCCGCTACCGGACGGAGAACGCCAAGGTGGGCTATATGGACGCCACCCTGGAAGGACTGAATGCCATCTCCCAGATTCTGGACGAGGTGGGCAAGGGCGACGCCAGCAAGGGCGAGGAGGGCTTCGGCGTTCTGGGCCTGGAGATTGAGAAGCTGGCCGCGGCGCTGAAGGACGTGACCAGCGAGACGGGCCACCAGGAGTACGACCGGGCTGTGAAGGCCGTGGCCAGCAGCCTGATCACCAAGCTCCACAGCTACGCCAACAAGCTGGAGGAGGTCCGGCAGCAGACCGTCCACAATTTCAAGCAGGACATCGACACCGTGAACAGCCTCCTGACCGGCATCCGCTCCCTGAACGAGGAAATCCGCAAAAGCGAGATTCACGGGGACCCGGCCCTGGAGCTCCGGGACGCCCGGAACAACAAAATCGACGAGCTCTCCCGGCTGGTGGACATCAACGTGACCTACAGCGAGGAGGAAATTGCCGCCGGGCTGAAGGTGGAGAAGCTGACCATCACCCTGGACGACGCCAACCCCGACGCCTCCGTCACCACCGACGAGGCCCTGCTGATCGACGGCGTGTACGCCGCCCAGATCACCCTGGGCCAGGTGCCGGTGAAGAATCCGGCGGCGGAGTACGACCCGGACAACCAGGACACCTGGCCCTATCTGGACGCCAACGGAGATCCCACGGCAGACGAGGCGCTGGCGGATTCGACTCCGGTGGAGAACCCGAACTACGACCCTGCGGTGAAGGATCCGGCCGACAAGGCATTCGGTAAGTACCTGAAGGAGGACGGGACCGGCACCAACAATGCGAATCTGGCCCAGAAGGAGTTTGTGCCAAACCCCGCCTACCAGCCCTACCTGGACGAAAAGGGCCGGCCCACCGCGGACCTGGACGAGGCCGCCATGGTGGATAACCCCAATTACGACCTCACCATCACCGAGCTGAAAAACAAGAACGGGGACCTCCACGTCCTGGGCAAGGCCTATGCGCTGCGCACCGTTCTCAATAACGCCCCTGCCCCGGAGGCGGCGGACCCCGCCAATCCCGGCGTAATTCCGACGGTGGAGGACCTCTTTGCCAACACCCACCTCAACAGGCTCTCCTTTACCACAGAGGATACGCCGTCGGAGGGCGACAAGACCATCACCATCTTCACCCGGAACGTGGTGTATGACAAGGACGGCAAGCCGGTGCTGGACGGAAACGGCAAGAAGACCTACACTTATACCAAGCAGGTCTTTGAGCAGATCCTCACCAAGCCCGTGGCCCTGGACGACAACGACCTCTACGGCGAGCTCCAGGCCCGGCGGGAGCTGCTGACCGAGAAGGGCGAGTTCACGGACGTGAACACCATCGACAACGTGGACGAGGACTCCGCTGGAAAGCGGGGCATCCAGTATTACCAGCGGTGCCTGGACCTGCTGGCAAGGCAGCTGGCCAACGCCATGAACGAGGCGAACCAGGGCTTCCGCGTGGACCCGGAGGGAAATTATATCACCACGGGCACAAACGACAAGGGCGAGGAGGCCGGCGTGCCCATCACCCTGACCGGCCTCAACGCCGACGGCACCGTGGCCATCGACGCGAACACCAAGGAGCCCATGAGCTTTACGATTAAGAAGGGCCAGGAGTGGAACCAGCTGAACCCCTTCCTCCTCAACGCCATCAAGAAGGAGGTGGGGATGCCCCTGGACATGATCGTCACCAAGGAGACGGGCGAGCAGATTGTGGACGCCTTCCTGAAGGGGCAGACGTACGACGACGCCACGGGGACCTTTGTGGACGGCGGCGTTTCCCGGGGCGTCTTCGACGGCAACGTTCTGTTCAGCAACGACGGCGACACCAACGACACCACCAACATCACCGCTCTGAACATCTCCATTTCCCGGGCCTGGAAGGACAATCCCGTTCTGGTCCGGAGCTTTGAGTGCCCCGAAGGCTCGACGGAGCCCGCCTCCGGCAAGAGCGACAACCTGCTTCACATGGAGTACCTGGTAGGTTCCCACAGATGGAAGTTCGAGGCAAACTCCCTGGAGGGCAGCGAGGGCGCCGGGGACGGCGTGATGTTTGAGGGCTGCCTCTACGATTTCTGGAACGAGATCGGCTCCACCCTGGGCCAGGACCAGAAGGTGACCGGCGACATGCTGGAGACCTATTATGAGAACGCCCTTTCCATCGACACGGACCGCGCCTCCGTCTCCTCCGTGGACTTCAACGACGAGGCCATGAACCTGATGATGTACGCGAAATCCTATAACGCCGCCTGCCGGCTGATGACCACCATCGACAGCGTGCTGGATAAGCTTATCAACAACACCGGCATGACCACCTGATAAGGAGGGGGAAGAAGCCATATGATTCCGAGAATGACCACCGTCGGTACGCTGAAAAACTACCGCTACGACCTGAACCGCTCCAACAACACCATGAGCAAGGCCATGACCACCGTCATGACCGGGCGGGCTTTCAACTCCTACGCGGAGAATCCCGCCATTGCCACCCGCTGCTTCCAGCTGCGCCGCTCCTACCAGCGGGCCGCCAGCCAGCTGACGGTGAACGATTCCCTGTACCGCAAGTATAACCAGGCGTGGTCCGCAATTGAGGAGGGCTCCCAGGATATTTACGCCCTGGCCGACGATGCCACCTTCGGAAGCCTCATCCGCAGCCTCAACGGGGCCGACGCCTCCGGGCGGAACGCCCTGGGCCAGTCCATGGCCGCCAAGGCGAAAAACCTGGTTCAGATTATGAACGGCCGCCACGGGGAGAACTACGTCTTCTCCGGGGCCGACACCCTGAACGTCCCCTTTACCTGGGACGCCAGGACAAACCCGGACTATATCGACGAGGGGGTTGCCCTGGAAAAGCTGGAGGCCGGGAACCTCTCCGCCGAGGACACGGCGAAGTACAGCTCGGCGTTCCAGTATAAAATGGACCCGAACGACCCGGATTTCGCCAAGGGCATACTTTACACCAACGACCCGGCCAGGGCGGAAAAGGAGCCGGAGGCCAATCCTGACTACGACCCCAGCCAGCCGGCCACGGGCACGAACCTTCCGTATATCGACGGGAACGGGGCCGTCACGGGCGACCCGGACCTGGCGAATCAGGTTCCCGTGAAGAACGCCGCTTACAACGAGAAAACCTCCTACCAGTATGTGAAAGGGGACGGGACGCTCACCAACAAAAAGAGCGAGGCGCAGAACGCCCTGTTCTACCGGGGCGTGCTTGTGGACGCGAATCCCGGAACCGAGGACGGCAAGAAGCTGGAGTATTTCCTGAATGGGGAGACTAAGAACCTGGACGTGGGCCTTGGCCACGCGGAGAAGGACGGCGAGGCCGTCAGCTCCACCGTCTTCAACAGCGCTCTCCAGGGCATCTACTACCTGGGCGGCACCGGCACCAAGCAGGTTACGGTGACCGTTGAGGACGGGGAGGGCAACGCCGTCCGGGAGGTGACCAAGGAGGTCCCCAACAACATCATCTCCATCATTGCCCGGATGGGCGAAATTCTCCAGCGGTGCAGCAATGAGGACGGAAAATTCTCCGAAGACGACGAGGACGAGTACGTGGCCCTGGCCAAACAGTTCGAGGACCAGAAGGACCTCTATATCCAGCGCCTCACGGAGCTGGATACCGAGACCGGCTTCCTCCGGGACAACAGCCTGCTTCTCACCGACACGGCGGACTCCCTTTCCCAGCAGTTCATGGCGATGGAGGACGTGGACCCCGCCGCCGCGATTACCGATTATATGTTTGCCCGCTACTGCTATGACGCCGCCCTGAAGGTAGGCAACAGCGTCCTTTCACAGAGCCTGATGGATTATATGAATTTCTAAATATATTTTTCAGAGGAAGGAGCGCGCCATGACCTATGAGACAGCTGATTGAAATTACCAGCGTGCCCATTGAAATCGAGATGCGGACGTCCCGGGCCCAGCTGCAGTATACCCGGGGCACTGCGGAGCTGGAGGTCTCCCGGGACAAGGGCGGGCTGAGCATCAAGAGCCGGCCCATTCAGCTGAACGTGGACACCTTCGAGATGCGCCAGTCCATCGTTCCCACCGCCCCCCGCAGCATCGAGCAGGCGGCGCAGAAGGGCCAGCAGACGGCTTACAGCGCCACTGCCGCTCTCGCGCAGGAAGGAGAGCTTTACTTGAAGGCCAAGATCGGCGAGAATGTGCAGGCCCAGCTTTCCAAAACCGCCATCAGCAAGGAGATGTTCAGCCAGCCCGGCATGACCTTCATCCCCAGCGAGGGCCCCGAAATCGACTGGGACCCCGGCGAAATGAACATCCGCTTTGAGATGGATAAGCTGAATTTCGACTGGCGGGTGAACCAGACCAAGTTTGAGTTCATCCCCGGGGACATCGAAATCAATGTGAAGCAGAAGGCGGAGGTTATCATCAAGTATATCGGCGGGCCCCTTTACGTGCCCCCCTCCGCCGATCCCGACTATGAGCCGGTGGATGTGAAGGCATGATGGAGGCGCTGAAGCTTCGGACCAAGTACTTTGGGGAGATTGAATACGAGGCCGGGGACGTGCTCCGCTTCCCGGAGGGGCTCTTTGGCTTTGAAGAGGAGAAGGACTTCCTGCTCCTGCCCTTTGAGGGCAGCGGCGGCGGAATGCTGTGCCTCCAGAGCGTGAAGACCCCCGCCCTGGCCTTTGTGGTGCTGGACCCCTTCGTGCTGGACCCGGACTATGAGCCGGAGCTGGAAGCCGGGGAGCTGCGGAGGTTCGGCGTGAAGGAGGCGGGAGAACTGGGCTTTTACGTGCTCTGCGCGGTAAAGAACCCGGTATCCGCCAGCACGGTGAACCTGAAATGCCCGCTGGTGGTCCACCCCAAGACCCGGGAGGCCCGGCAGGTGATTATGGAGCGGTATGAGATGCGGCATCCCCTGGCCGGGTTCAGCCGCGGGGAGGAGGCCGCGCCTTGCTGATTTTACAGCGCAGGACCGGCGAATCGGTGGTCATTGGAGAAGAAATCCGGGTGAGCGTGGTGTCCATCGAGGGGGGCCGGGTCCGCCTGGCCATCTCGGCCCCGCCGGAGGTGTCCATCCTCCGCAGCGAGCTGGTGGACGCCAGGCTGGTGAACCAGGATTCCGCCGTCGAGGAGTCGGCCCCGGCAGAGCTGCTGGGGCTGCTGGGCGGAATGCCCGCTCCACCGAAAAAAAAGCAGGAGAAAGGAGAAACGCGCAATGATGAATGACATGGCCCTGGCCGCTATGGAGATGAGCTCCGCGCGGCTGGCGACACAGTACGCCATGAGCCTGCAGAAGCAGACCATGACGGACATGGAGCAGCAGGCGATGGGCGAGCTGGAAATGCTGCCCCCCGCTCCCGGCGTGGGCGATTATATCGACACTTACGCCTGAAAAGCAAAGCCCGGAGCCCTTGTGGGCTCCGGGCTTTGAACCTGTATGCACAGCCGTTGAACGCCGTTCGGCCGGCCTTTTTCCGGCAGGCGGCGCGGCGTCAATAATGCCGCACCACGGCGGCCACCTTCCCCAGAATCTGGGCGCAGGTCCCGTCGATGGGGGAGTAGTCCTCGTTCTCCGGCAGCAGCCAGACCTGTCCGCCCCGGAGGGAGAGGCGCTTCACCGTGGCCTCGTCCTCAATCATGGCCACCACAATCTCTCCGTGGCGGGCGGTGGACTGGCTGTGGACCACCACCAGGTCCCCGGGCAGAATCCCGGCGTTCAGCATGGATTCGCCCCGGACCCGCAGGGCGAAATACTCCCCCTCCCGGCCTCCGGCATCGAAGGGGAGATAGTCCTCAATGCACTCCTCGGCCAGGATGGGGCTTCCGGCGGCCACATTGCCCAGGATGGGCACCCGGTCCTTGGGGGCGGCGGGCTCCGTCAGGGCGATGGCCCGGCCCTTTCCGGCGCCCTTGGCGATGACCCCGGCCTCCTCCAGGTGCTTGAGGTGGAAATGGACGGTGGAGGGGGACTTCAGCCCCACCGCGTCGCCAATTTCCCGGACGGAGGGGGGATAGCCCTGGGTCTGGATGCAGGAGACGATATAGTCGTAGACCTTCTGCTGCATGTGGGTGAGCTTCGGCATAAGAGGACCTCCTGAGGGCCGCCGGGGTACAGCGGTTTTCCCCAGTATAGCACACCGCCGGGGAAAACGCAAACATTTGTTTGAAAGTTTTCAAAAAAGCAGCCTCCCGGACTTGTCCGGGAGGCTGCTTCCGTTTTGCTCAGCCGAGAATCAGCAGCACCAGGGTCAGAATCAGGAACAGGGCCCCGATCCATTTGGTGGCCCGGGCCAGCTTGGCGTCCAAGGTCTTGGCCTTGTTCTTGGCCAGGAAGGAGTCGGCCACGCCGCCGATGGCGCCGGAGAGCCCGGCGCTTTTGCCGGACTGGAACAGCACAATCAGGATGATGCCCAGCCCGCAGAGGAGCTGTAAAATGGTGATGGCGATTTTCAAGACGTTCTACCTCCAGATGGAATCACGCAGAGCGCGAATCATGTTTGACAGTTTTTAATATTACCACAAGCTTTCCCTGTTTTCAAGTGCTTTTCGGGAAAATTCTCCGGGATTTCTTCCTCAGCTCTTGGCGGCGGCCTGGGCCAGGGGGACTCCCCCGGCGCTCCAGTCCGCCTCCAGAATGGGGGTGAGGGGGACGGAGATGTACAGGTTGTTCCCGGCGGAGTAGGCCCCGGTGGTAACGCCCACGGCGTGGCCGTAGACGTTCATCAGCACGCCGCCGCTGTTTCCGTGGGAGATGTCGGCGGTGTTGATGACGCAGGGGAAGGCGTAGCCCTCCACCTTGTGGTCCACGGCGCTGACCACGCCGTCGCTGACGGCCAGAGTGAGGCCCAGGGGCGCGCCCAGGGTGTAGACCTGGTCCCCCTGGCGGAGGGCGGGCTCCTCCGCCAGTTCCAGGAAGGAGAAGAAGGGGACGGTGGTTTCCCGGTCCCGGGTGGTCCGGGAGATGCGGAGGAGGGCCAGGTCCGCTGCGGTGTCATAGTACAAAACCTCCTCCACCTCGAAGCATTCCCCGGTGACGAGGTTGGCGGTGGCCCGCACCGCGCCCTCGATGGTGTGGCTGTTGGTGACGGCCAGGCCGTCGGCGGAGATGAAGAAGCCGCTGCCCCCAGCGCTGTTCCGGTTCTGCCGGTAGGCTTTCTCCGAGTAGTACACGTCCAGCCGGAAGACGGCGGCCATGTGCCGGTCGGCCGCCTGCCGGGCGGTGAGCTCCTGGGGAAAGAGGGCCTGGACCTGGTCCTGGGTGCAAAGACCCGCCTCCGCCAGACGCCGGGCGGCGGGAATCCCCTCCCGGTCCGGGAAGGTCAGGGAGTCCCGGACCAGCTGATAGAGGTCCCCCAGGGTGAGGACCTCCCCGTAATCCCGGGTGGTCAGGGCAATCCGGCGGGCAAAGAGCCCGGCGGCCGCATCGGTGAAGCCCTCATAGCCCAGCTGGCGCAGCAGGGCGGCACAGAATTCGGAGGAGGAGACGGCCTCCTCCGGCTCCTCGGCCTCGGCGAACCAGCCACGTGAGGCGGCGTATTCCAGGAAGCCGCCCTTCCGCTGGGCGGCGGAAACGCCGGAGAGGCGCGTCAGCAGCTCCGCGGACTGGAGGCGGGAGGCGGGGGCCGCCAGATCCTCCGCCGGGGGAACGGCGGCAATGAGCCCCAGGGAGGCCAGGACCGCGGCCGCCCGCTGGGATTCCCCCTCCAGGGCGGCGGCGGAGGGAACCGCGCCCAGAAGCAGGGTCAAGGCGCAGAGCAGGGAAAGGAGTCGTGTTTTCATGGGGAACCTCCGTTTCAAAATATCCGCCTTATTGTAGCACGGCGGGCCGCTTTTTGCAAGGGCGCTGGACAAGGGAGGAAGAATCTGCTATAATAAAAAGGCAGACCTTTCCCCCCCGGCGGGAATCGCGAATATAATACAGGATAAAGGAGAACGCTGAAATGGAACTGAAGGAAATCCTTGGAAAGTGCGACCACACCCTTCTGGCCCAGGGAGCCACCTGGGCGGAAATCAAGGCCATCTGCGACGATGGCATGAAGTATCAGTGCGCCAGCGTCTGCATCCCCGCCAGCTTCGTGAAGCAGGCGGCGGAGTACGTGGAAGGCAGGCTGCCCATCTGCACCGTCATCGGCTTCCCCAACGGCTATGACACCACCGCCGCCAAATGCTTCATGGCCTCGGACGCGGTGGAGAACGGCGCGGAGGAAGTGGATATGGTCATCAACATCGGCTGGGTGAAGGACCGGAAGTGGGACGAGCTCCTGGCGGAGATCAAGGCCATTAAGGCCGCCTGCAAGGGCAGGCTCCTGAAGGTCATCATCGAGTGCTGCCTCCTCACCGACGAGGAGAAGGTCAAAATGTGCGAAATCGTCACCGCCTCCGGCGCGGAGTATATCAAGACCTCCACCGGCTTCGGCGGCGGCGGGGCCACCCGGGAGGACGTGGCGCTGTTCGCCAAGCACGTGGGCCCCGGCGTGAAAATCAAGGCCGCCGGCGGCATCGCCGATCTGAAGGACGCGGAGGACTTCCTCAGCCTGGGGGCCTCCCGCCTGGGCACCAGCCGCGTCGTCAAGGCCGTGAAGGCTCTGGAGGGCTGATATGGGCACCCCCCACAACGAGGCCGCCAAGGGCGATTTCGCCAAGACGGTCCTCATGCCCGGCGATCCCCTCCGGGCGAAGTTCATCGCCGAGACCTTTCTGGAAAATCCCCGGCTGGTGAACAACGTCCGGGGCATCCAGGGCTGGACGGGGACCTACCGGGGCGTTCCCGTGTCCGCCATGGCCTCCGGCATGGGCATCCCCAGCATCGGCATATACTCCCATGAGCTGTTCCACTTCTACGGCGTGGAAAACATCATCCGGGTGGGCACCACCGGGGCCCTGTCCGGGAAGCTGAAGCTCCGGGACCTGGTTCTGGCCCAGGGGGCCTGTACGGACTCCGGCTTCGCCCATCACTTTCAGCTGCCGGGGGCCTTCGCCCCCATCGCGGACTTCCGGCTGCTGGAGACGGCAGTGGCCGCGGCCCGGGAGCGGGGGCTGGAGCCCCCGGTGGGGAACATCCTCAGCTCCGACGTGTTCTATTATAAGCATGGCAGCGGCCTGGAATGGGCCCCCATGGGGGTCCTGGCCATCGACATGGAGACAGCGGGACTTTACGCCACCGCCGCCGAGGCGGGGAAGCGGGCCCTGACCATCTGCACCGTTACCGACAACCTGGTCACCGGGGAGGCGCTCTCCCCGGCGGAGCGGCAGGGCTCCCTGCGCCAGATGATGGAGGTCGCCCTGGAGACCGCCGTAAAGATGGCAAAACCGTGAGAAGCGGACCGGGTCCTCCGGGAATTTTTGTGAAATACGAACGAGAATTGCCGTTGGATTCCGGCTAAAAGGAAAACATTTTATAAACCAGTTGAAATTCAGGAAAAGAATTGATATAATGGGCTTGGCCCGCAGAGGCCGACCTCTGGCCGGAGCCGGAGGAACATACTGTAAGGAAGGTTGATACCCATGAAGAAGTTTTTTGCAATTCTGCTGACTTTGGCGATGGTTCTGTCTCTGGCCGCCTGCGGCGGCAAGGACTCCGGTTCCGGCGATTCCGGAAACGGCGGCAGCCAGCAGGAGCCCGCCGCCACGCCCGCCGGTGACGGCGGCGGCGAGGGCGGAGCCGACATCCGCGTCGCCATGATCACCGACTACGGCGACATCACCGACCAGTCCTTTAACCAGACCACCTACGAGGCCAGCAAGGCCTGGAGCGAGGCCAACGGCGTGGACTTCACCTACTACAAGCCCGCCGGAGACTCCACCGCCGAGCGCGTGGCCATGGTGGAGAAGGCCGCCGACGAGGATTACAACGTCATCGTCATGCCCGGCTTCGCCTTCGGCGAGACCATCGCCCAGGTGGCCGACACCTATCCCGAAATCACCTTCATCGCCCTGGACGTCAGCGAGGGCGACCTGGGCGGCATGGCCGTTCCCAGCAACGTCTACTGCGCAGTTTATAAGGAAGAGCTGGCGGGCTACATGGCCGGCGTTGCCGCCGTGAAGCTGGGCTACACCCACCTGGGCTACCTGGGCGGCATGGCCGTTCCCGCCGTGCAGCGCTTCGGCTATGGCTTCGTCCAGGGCGTGGACGCCGCCGCCGGCGAGCTGGGCGTGGATGCCACCGTCGAGTATGTCTATGGCAACCAGTTCTTCGGCGACCCCGACATCACCGCTTACGCGGACAACTGGTACCAGAACGTGGGCGTGCAGGCCATCTTCGCCTGCGGCGGCGGCATCTGCACCTCCGCCGGTGAGGCGGCCGCCAAGGTTCCCGGCACCAAGGTCATCGGCGTGGACGTGGACCAGAGCTTCACCCTGGACGCCGCCTACGGCGAGGGCGTGACCCTGACCTCCGCCATGAAGGGCCTGGCCGCCACGGTCAACCACATGCTGGACGAGGTGGCTGCCGGCAACTTTGCCAACTACGGCGGCAAGGCCGAGGCCCTGGGCCTGGTTTCCGGCGACGACCCCTCCGCCAACTATGTCCTCCTGCCTATGGACACCACCCAGTGGGGCGACGGCTTCTCCCAGGACGATTACAAGGCCCTGGTGAAGGATATGTTCGACGGCAAGATTACCGTCTCCGACGACATCTCCGCCATGCCCGCCGTCTCCAATATCGAAGTTCACGACCTGGGCAACATCAAGTAAAAAGCGCCTTAAACCAGACGAGGACGGGATTTTCCCGTCCTCGTTTTTCTGTCTGGCGGCTGCGCGCAGATAAAAAAGGTCAACTTTGTGAAAATTTGCAAAAAATGCTTTGAAATCTCCGGCGGGATATGGTACAATAAACAGGAACCATTTTTCCCGCAGGCGGTTCCGGGAAACAGAGAAGAAGGAGGTTGTGAAATTGGAACAGAGTTACGCCATTGAGATGCTGAACATCACCAAGCGGTTCCCCGGCATCGTGGCCAACGACAATATCACCCTGCAGCTGAAAAAAGGAGAGATCCATGCCCTTCTGGGCGAAAACGGCGCTGGAAAATCCACGCTGATGAGCGTGCTCTTCGGCCTGTACCAGCCGGAGGAGGGCGTCATCAAGAAGGACGGCAAGCCGGTGTCCATCAAGGACCCCAACGACGCCAACGACCTTGGCATCGGCATGGTCCACCAGCACTTCAAGCTGGTGGAGTGCTTCACGGTGCTGGACAACATCATCATGGGCGTGGAGCCCTGCAAGCACGGCTTCCTCCAGAAGGCGGAGGCCCGGGAGAAGGTGCTGGGCCTTTCGGAGAAGTACGGCCTTCACGTGGACCCCGACGCCCTGGTGGAGGACATCACCGTGGGCATGCAGCAGCGCACCGAGATTTTGAAGATGCTGTACCGGGAAAACGAAATTCTGATTTTCGACGAGCCCACCGCCGTGCTGACCCCCCAGGAGATTGACGAGCTGATGCAGATCATGAAGAACCTTTCCGCCGAGGGAAAGAGCATCCTCTTTATCTCCCACAAGCTCAATGAGATTATGTCCGTCGCCAACCGCTGCTCCGTGCTGCGCAAGGGCAGGTACATCGGCACTGTGGACATCGCCTCCAGCTCCCAGGAGGAGCTGAGCCGGATGATGGTGGGCCGGGACGTGAACTTCGTGGTGGAGAAGGCCCCCGCCAAGCCCGGCGAGGTGGTGCTGGACGTGAAGGGCATGACCGTGGCTTCCAAGCGGCACAAGAACAACGCCGTCAAGGGCGTGAGCTTCCAGGTCCGCCGGGGCGAAATCGTCTGCATCGCCGGCATCGACGGAAACGGCCAGACGGAGCTGGTTTACGGCATTTCCGGCCTGGAGCCCTTGAAGGAGGGGACGCTGACCCTCAACGGGCAGGACATCACCCGGCTCCCTATCCGCAAGCGGAACACCTCCGGCATGAGCCACATTCCCGAGGATCGGCACAAGCACGGCCTGGTGCTGGACTACAGCCTGGAGGACAACATGGTGCTCCAGCGGTATTTTGAGAGCCATTTCGTCACCCCCGCAGGCTTTTTGAAGCGCAGGGCCATCCGGGAGTATGCCGTGGGCCTGATTGAGCAGTACGACGTCCGCTCCGGCCAGGGGCCCGTTACGGCGGCCCGGAGCATGTCCGGCGGCAACCAGCAAAAGGCCATCATCGCCCGGGAAATCGACAAGGATCCGGAGCTGCTGATCGCCGTCCAGCCCACCCGGGGCCTGGACGTGGGCGCCATCGAGTACATACACAAGCAGATCGTGGCCCAGCGGGACGCCGGGAAGGGCGTGCTGCTGGTGAGCCTGGAGCTGGATGAGGTCATGAATGTCTCCGACCGCATTCTGGTCATGTACGAGGGAGAAATTGTGGGCGAGTTCGACCCCAAGAGCGTCACGGTGGAAGAGCTGGGCCTCTACATGGCCGGCGCGAAGAAGAAGGGGGCGTAAGGCATGAAAAAAGAAAAAACTTCCCTGCTGCGCAACGGCGCGGTGCAGTCCCTGCTGGCTTCCCTGCTGTGCATCCTGCTGGGACTGCTGGTGGGCTATATCGCCCTGCTCATCATCAACCCCGCCGGGGCCAACGGAGCCATCGTGGCCATCGTGGAGAACTTTATGACCTACTCCAAGTCCACGGCCCAGCTCCGCTACTTCGGCAGCACCTTGGTGAAGACCGCCCCGCTGCTGATGTGCAGCCTGTCGGTGCTCTTTGCCTATAAGGTGGGCCTGTTCAACATCGGCGCGGCGGGCCAGTACGTCGTGGGCACCGGCGCGGCGCTGTACTGCGCCCTGGGGCTGAAGCTGCCCTGGCTCCTGTGCCTCATCGCCGCCATCCTGGCGGGAGCCGCCCTGGGGGCTGTCTCCGGGCTGCTGAAAGCCTACTGCAACGTCAACGAGGTTATCTCCTGCATCATGCTGAACTGGATCAGCCTGTACGCCGTGAACATGCTGCTGACCCAGGTGAAGGAGGAGACCAGCCCCTACACCTTCACCCTGGCCAGCACCAACGAGGGGGCCATCCTCCCCTCCCTGGGCCTGGGGGCCCTGTTCAGCAAGAACCAGTACGTGGGCCTGGCAATCCCCCTGGCGGTGCTGACGGCGGTTTTGGTCTGGGTCCTGCTGGAGAAGACCAAGCTGGGCTATGAGCTGAAGGCCACCGGCTGCAACAAGTTCGCCGCCAAGTACTGCGGCATGCGGGAGCGGAAGAATCTGATCCTCACCATGGCCATCGCCGGGGGCCTTGCCGGCATGGGCGCGGCCATGCTGTTCCTCACCGGGTTTGAGCAGTGGCAGTGCACCCAGTCCGCCGTCCCCGCCATGGGCTTCAACGGCATCGCCGCCGCCTTCCTAGGCGGGCTGAACCCCATCGGGGCCATCTTCTCCTCCTACTTCATCCAGCATATCACCAACGGAGGCGCTTACGTGGACAAGACCATGTACTCCTCTCAGATTTCCGACTTTATCTCCGCGCTGATTATTTACCTGTGCGGCTTCGTCCTGTTCTTCAAGACGGCGCTGAACGCCTGGCTGAACCGCCGGGACGAGAAAAAGAAGGCTGAGAAAGGAGGCGGCGGGAAATGATCTTACTGCTGCAATACACTCTGATTTTCGCGTCGGTGCTGCTGCTGGTGGCCCTGGGCGGCTGCTTCTCCGAGCACTCCGGCGTCATCAACATCGGCCTGGAGGGCATCATGGTCATGGGCGCGCTGGGCGGCGCGCTGATGATGAAGTTCCTGCCGGACGGGACCCCCGCCTTCGGCATGATTCTGCTGGTGGTCCTGGCCGCCGTCGCCCTGGGCCTTGTCTACTCGCTGCTGCTGGCGGTGGCCGCCATCAACTTCAAGGCGGACCAGACCCTGGTGGGCACGGCCATGAACCTGCTGGGCACCGCGGCGGCCACGGTCTTCGTCAAGGCCATGAACACCGCCGAGAGCGTGGACAACGTTTCCTCCACCATCCAGTACATCAACGCGAAGAAGGCCTTTCTGGTGAACATCGGGGGCTTTGAGTTCAACTGGTTCATGCTGCTGGCGGCGCTGGCCCTGGTGGGGTCCTACGTGTCGCTGTACAAGACCCGCTTCGGCCTGCGGCTCATGGCCTGCGGCGAGCATCCCCAGGCGGCGGACAGCGTGGGCATCAACGTCTACAAAATGCGCTATGCCGGCGTGCTGATTTCCGGCATACTGGGGGGCCTGGGCGGCATCGTGTATATCACCGCCGGCGTCAGCGAGTGGAAGTTTGAAAACGGCGTGGCGGGCTTTGGCTTCCTGGCTTTGGCCGTCATGATCTTCGGCCAGTGGAAGCCCACCCGCATCGCCCTGGCGGCGCTGCTGTTCGGCTTCTGCCGGGCCCTGGGCAACGTGTACTCCGGCTTTGACTTCCTGAAGGCCCTGAACCTCCCCGCGGCCATGTACAACATGCTGCCCTATATCATCTCCCTGGTGGTGCTGGCCTTCACGTCCAAGAAGTCCCGGGCCCCCAAGGCGGAGGGCGTGCCCTACGACAAGGGGCAGCGCTAACGCGCTGCCCAAGGCTGTTAAAATTGTTTGACAGCCTGTGATTAAAATAATGCGGGAAACCCTTCCTGGGTTTCCCGCACACACCCTTCCTTCCCGCTGTTGGAGAGGCCCCTGCTTTGCAGGGGCCTCTTTTTACCTCAGAACAAAGAGAGACTCACGGCCGCCGCCAGCCCTCCCGCCAGCAGGGCCTGCGCCGCCTTCCCGGCGGCATAGCTCCGAAGCCGCAGCCCGCTGCCCTCCAGCACAGCCGCCGTCTGGCACAGGATGGAGAGCCCGCCCCAGCCCGCGCAGGCGGAGGCCAGGATGAAGCCCGTCCGGTCCGCCGCCAGCAGCGGCGTGAGGGAGAACAGCTCCAGGGCCCCTGTCAGCCCGGCGCCCAGGGACCCGCCCAGCTTTGCCAGGGGGCTTGCCAGCACATAGAAGAAAATCACGAAGCCGCAGACGGAGACCATGCTGGCGCAGGCGCTTCGGACCCCCTCCACAAAGGCGGCGGGGAGCGGGGGAGGCTGACAAGGGGAAAGCCTTGGCGGACGCTGCCGTCCAAGGGGCTTTCCGCTTCCCCGGAAGAAAAAC
The DNA here is from genome assembly GCA_949959305.1 of uncultured Oscillibacter sp. GTDB lineage: Bacteria > Bacillota > Clostridia > Oscillospirales > Oscillospiraceae > Oscillibacter. The sequence continues at coordinate 35,556 of CATLJA010000004.1, read as the reverse complement.
CCCGCCAGTAGAGCGGAGAGAATATGAATCAGCCACAGATAGACCCCCGCCCGGGGGCTGCCGAAGACCCCGCCTCCCAGGACGCTGATTAAAAATACGGGGTTGGAGTTGCTGCAAAAGCCCAGGAGCCGTTCCGCCTCGTCCACCGTGAGGAGGCCCTTTTTATGGAGCTCCGCCGCCGTCCGGGCCCCGATGGGATACCCCCCCACCAGGCCCAGCAGCAGGGCGGACCCGGCGGGGCCGGGGAGGCGGTAAAGGCTCATCAGCCCCGCCAGGCGGGGGGAGGCCCATTCCCCAAAGCCCAGGGACACCAGCATGGTGGACGCCGCCATAAAGGGGAACAGGGCGGGGATTACCGAGCGGGCGCACAGGGCCAGCCCGGCGGCGGCGGCGGCCCGGACGTCCCCCGCGTCCGCCAGGAACCAGATTAAAAGGCCGCAGAGCAGAAGACACGCGCCGGTCCGCCAGCGGGGTTTCATAAGCCTCACCTCGGGGAACTGTATGCGGCGGGAAAGGCAATCATGCCGGGACAAGCAGTTTTTTTCACCCCGCCGCATAAGCTTTGGCGAGGTGAGACGTATGGAACGCAATCGACGGGACCGGGAAGGCGGCGTGCTGGCCGCGGCGGCAGAGCTGTTCGACCTTCCGGCGGACGTGGTGGCGGGGCTGCCGCGGCTGGAGATGGTGGGAAGCCGCCAGCTGTACCTGGAGCACCACACCGGACTTCTGGCCTATACGGAGGAGCAGATTGACGCCAACACCCCCGCCGGGGTTCTCCGGGTCAAGGGGGAGCGGCTGACCCTGATGGCCATGACGGCGGGGGAGCTGAGAATCGGCGGAAAAATTAACTCCCTGGAATGGGTGGGGCCATGCTGACGGGGCTGGTGAACCGCCTCCGGGGACAGGTCCGAATCCGGGCGGAGTGCGCCTTTCCGGAGCGGGTGCTGAACCTCTGCGGGGCCCAGGAGCTGGCCTTTTGGGACCTGGAGTGGGAATCCCCCACGGCCTTTACCTGCCGCCTGTCCCGGCGGGACTGGGTAAAGCTCCGGGAGGCGGGGAAAAAGCTGGACTGCGAGTTCTCTCTGGTGGGCCTGGAGGGCGCACCCTATTTCCTCCTGCGCTTCCGCCGCCGCCAGGCCCTGCTGACAGGGCTGGCGGGCTGCGCCCTGGCGCTGTTTTTGGGCTCCTTCTTCATCTGGGACTTTCAGGTGGAGGGAAACGAAACCGTCCCCACGGAGCGCATTCTCCGGGCCCTGGAGAAAAACGGCGTGGGCCTGGGGACCTTCGGGCTGTCCCTGGACGGGGAGGATATCCGCAACCACGTGCTGCTGGACGTGCCGGAGCTGGTGTGGATCGCGGTGAACGTCTCCGGCTGCCGGGCGGAGGTCCAGGTCCGGGAGCGGACCCCGGCCCCGGTGATGGTTGACCGGCGGGAGCCCTGCAACCTGGTGGCCCGGCGGGCGGGGCTGGTGCGGAAGGTCCAGACCATCGGCGGCGTCAGCTGCGTCATGCCGGGCAGCGCCGTGACGAAAGGGCAGATTTTAATCTCCGGCGTGGAGGACACGGACACCGTGGGGGCCCGGGTCCTGGCGGGCATGGGGAGGGTGGAGGCCCGGACCTGGTACAGCCTCACCGCCACCATGCCCCTGACGGTGCTGGAAAAGCGGTACACCGGGAGGGAGAAAACCGGGCTGTCCCTGATTTTCGGTTCCCGGCGGATAAAATTCTTCTCAAACAGTAGCATTGAAGGGGCGGAATATGATAAAATAACCAGCAGGCATCCCCTGAGCCTCCTGGGCGTGCCCCTGCCGGTGACGGTGGTGACGGAAACCTGGCGCTTTTACGAGGCCGTCCCCGCGGTCCGCACCGCCGCCGGGGCGGAGAAGGCCGCCGGGGCCATTCTCACCGCCCAGCTGCGGGAGATGGTGGCCCCCTACGGGGAGGTGAAGTCCACCCTCTGCTCCTCCCGCCAGAAGGGGGACGCGCTGGCGGTGACGCTGTCGGCGGAGTGCCTGGAGGAGATTGGGGAGACGGCGCCCATTTACACGGAAGAAGAAACGGGCTGAGGCCCGCGAAAATACAGGAGTGAAAGCTTTGGAACAGCGAATCGGCATCGAGCGGCTGGAACAGGCCGCCAGCATCTTCGGGTCCTTCGACGAGAACATCCGGCTGCTGGAGCAGGAGTTCTCCGTGACCGTCGTGAACCGGGACGGCGAGCTCCGGGTGGAGGGGGAGGACGTGTCCCTGGCCTGCAAGGCCATCCAGGCCCTGCTGGCCCTCTCCAGCCGGGGGGAGCCCATCACGGAGCAGAACGTCCGCTATGTCGCCGCCATGGTCCGGGCGGGGAAGGAGGAAAAAATCGCCGAGCTTGCCGGCGACGTCCTCTGCATCTCCGCCAAGGGCCGGCCCATCAAGCCCAAAACCATCGGCCAGAAGGACTACATTGCCTCCGTGCTGAAAAACACCGTCACCATCGGCGTGGGCCCGGCGGGCACGGGAAAGACCTACCTCGCCGTGGCCGCCGCCGTCATGGCCTTCCGGGACAAGCAGGTCAACCGCATCATCCTCACCCGTCCCGCCGTGGAGGCCGGGGAGCGGCTGGGCTTTTTGCCCGGCGACCTCCAGAGCAAGGTGGACCCCTACCTCCGGCCGCTGTACGACGCCCTCTTCGACATGCTGGGGGCGGAGACCTACCAGAAGTATCTGGAGCGGGGCAGCATCGAGGTGGCCCCTCTGGCCTACATGCGGGGCCGGACCCTGGACGACAGCTTTATCATTCTGGACGAGGCCCAGAACACCAGCCGGGAGCAGATGAAAATGTTTTTGACCCGCCTGGGCTTCGGCTCCAAAATCGTCATCACCGGCGACGCCACCCAAATCGACCTCCCCGACGGCAAGACCTCCGGCCTCAGAGAGGCCATGCGGGTCCTCAAAAACGTGGAGGGCATCGGCATCTGCGAGCTGACCAACGCCGACGTGGTGCGCCACGTCATGGTGCAGAGAATTGTCCAGGCCTACGAGGACTATGAGAAGCGGGACGGGCGGAAGGACAGGGGGAAGCGGAAATGAGGCGGCATTATATCCCCGTCGCCGCCGGGGTCCCCGGCGTGAGCGAAAGCCAGGCCGCCTTTATCCGAAAGGTCATCCGCACGGCCCTGGCGGCGGAGGGGGTGGATTTCCCCTGCGAAGTGGACGTGCTGGTTACAAGCGACGCGGAGATTCGCGCGCTGAACCGGGAGGCCCGGCAGGTGGACCGGGCCACGGACGTGCTGAGCTTCCCCGCCTTCGCCCTCCGGCCCGGGGAGCTGCCGGGACCGGAGGACGCGGACCCCGGCACGGGGCTGGTGCCCCTGGGGGACATGATGATTTCCCTGGAGCGCGTGGCGGCCCAGGCGAAGGAGTACGGACACTCCAACCGGCGGGAGCTGGCGTACCTGACGGTCCATTCGGTGCTTCACCTGCTGGGCTACGACCATATGGACGAGGGCCCGATGAAGGCGCAGATGCGGGCGCGGGAGGAAGCGGTTCTGGCGGAGCTGGGGATTGCGCGGTAAAGCGGGGCGCGGGCCTGCCGGGCCTGGAAAACGCCTGGAGGCTGGCGGGCCGCTCCGGGAAGCGATAACCCAAATCCCCGGTCCCGCATAAACTGGACCGAGGTGATTCAAATGCTGCTGCTGCAAGACGGGGTTCTGGCCTTTCTGTCCGCCGTGGGCCTGACGGCCATCGTATGGGCCGCCGCCGGGGCCCTGCTCCACGCGGGAGGCCGCCCGGCTGTCCCGGGACTGCTTCTGGTCCTGCCCCTGAGGGGGGAGGCCCTGGCCATGGAGGCCGACGTCCGGGAGCTCCGCCGGGTCCAGGGGAGCCTGCCGGGGGCGAAGCTCATCCTGGCGGACTGCGGCCTGACCCCGGATGCCCAGGCCCTGGCCCGCTACCTGGCGGCCCGGGAGAAAAGCGCCGCCCTGGTCTCCCCGGAGGAAATCCCCGCGGAGCTGTGACCCCGCGGAACGTGAAAAAGAGAGGACGTCCCAAATGGAAGAACAAATCTGCCGGGAGGGCACGATACATAGCGTCATCTTTCAAAACGCCGAGAACGGTTACACGGTCCTCCGCCTCCTCAGCGAGGAGGGGGAGGCCGTCACCGTTGTGGGCTGCATCCCCTGCGCCGCCCCGGGCGAACGCCTGAGCGTCTCCGGCGTGTGGGAGCGCCATCCCCAGCACGGGGAGCAGCTCCGGGCCTCGGAGGTGGAGCGGAGCCTGCCGGAGGACGAGGAGGAGATGGTTTCCTACCTCTCCTCGGGCGTTCTCAAGGGGGTGGGCCCCGCCACAGCCCGCCAGATGGTGGACCGCTTCGGCCTGGAGACCTTCGACGTGCTGGAGACGGCCCCGGAGCGGCTGACCAGCCTCAAGGGCGTTACCGCCAAGAGGGCCCGGGAGATTGCGGAGAGCTTCAGCCGCCACATGGGACTGCGGCGGCTGATGGCCTTTCTGGCCCGGTACGAGCTGCCGCCGGTGCTGGCCATGCGCCTGCGGCGGCAGTACGGGGACGCGGCGCTGGAAAAGCTCCGGGAGGACCCGTACCTCCTCTCCTGCGACGAGTGCGGCGTGGACTTTTCCGTGGCGGACGAAATCGCCATGAGCCTGGGCTTTGAGCCGGACAGCGGCCAGCGGCTCCAGGCGGCGGTGACCTTCGAGCTGAGCCACAACGAAAACAACGGCCATGTCTTCCTTCCCCGGGAGAAGCTTATTGCCGCCACGGCCCAGCTTCTCCAGTGCGGCGCGGAGCAGCCGGAGCTGGCCCTGGACGGGCTTATCGGCCAGGGGCTGGTGGTTCAGGAGCGGGTGGCGGGCGTGGACGCCTGTTACCTCCGGCGGCTGTGGGAGGCGGAGCAGTCCGCCCAAAAGCGGCTGGAGGCGCTGCTGGCGGCAAAGCCCCAGGGCCGGGCCTCCGCCGCCCGGACGGTGGAGGAGCTGGAGCGGGCCCAGGGCTTCGCCTACGCGCCCCAGCAGAGAAAAGCGGTGGAGCTGGCGGCGAAGGAGAACGTGCTGATTCTCACCGGCGGCCCCGGCACCGGCAAGACGACGACGGTGCGGGCCATTGTGGCCCTGTACCAGAAGATGGGCCTGGACACGGTGCTGGCGGCCCCCACGGGCCGGGCGGCCAAGCGCATGAGCGAGCTGACCGGCATGGAGGCCCAGACGGTCCACCGCCTCCTGGGGATGAGCTGGAATGAGGACGCCCGGCAGGTGACCTTCACCAAGACGGAAAAAGAGCCCCTGGAGGCGAACGCCGTCATTGTGGACGAGACGTCCATGGTGGACCTGCCGCTGTTTTCGGCCCTGCTCCGGGCCCTCCGGCCCGGGACGCGGCTGGTGCTGGTGGGGGACGCGGACCAGCTTCCCTCCGTGGGGGCGGGGAACGTGTTTTCAGACCTCATCCGCAGCGAACGGGTGGAGACAGTGTTCCTCCGGGAGGTCTTCCGCCAGGCGGAGCAGTCCGCCATCATCCGCAGCGCCCACGCCGTGAACCTGGGGAAGGCCCCGGATTTGGCCAGCAACCAGGGGGACTTCTTCTTCCTCTGCCGCCGGGACCCGGAGCGGGCGGTGAGCACCCTGGTGGAGCTTTGCCGGACCCGCCTGCCGGAAAAGATGGGAATTCCGGCGGACCAAATCCAGGTGCTGACTCCCACCCGGAAGGGGCCCGCCGGGACGGTAAACCTGAACCGCTGCCTCCAGGAGGCGCTGAACCCCAGGACGGAGGGGAAGCGGGAGCTTTTGTGGGGCGGCCGGCTCTTCCGGGAGGGGGACCGGGTCATGCAGACCCGGAACGATTACGACGTGGTTTGGGAGAGGGAGGACGGCCTCGTCGGGACCGGGATGTTCAACGGGGACGTGGGGAAGATTGTGAGGATTGACGATTCCGGCGAGTGGCTGGAGCTGGACTTCGACGGCCGCCGGGCGGTCTACGGCGCGGAGCAGCTGAACGAGGTGGATTTGGCCTTTGCCATGACGGTGCACAAGTCCCAGGGCAGCGAGTACCGCTGCGTGGTCCTGGCGGCCATGCCCGCGCCGCCGTCGCTGATGGTCCGGGGAGTGCTGTACACGGCACTGACCCGGGCCCGGGAGCTTCTGGTGATGGTGGGGGACGACGCGGCCGTCCGGGCCATGGCGGCCAACGATAAGCGCCAGAAGCGGTACTCCGGCCTGCGGTGGAGGCTGGCCAGGGGGAGTGCCGGATGAGGAAAAGAGGAGGCCCGCCGTTCAAACCGGCGGGCCTTGTGTTCTGCCGGAAATTGTGATAGAATGCCGGACAAGAAGGCACTGTGCAAAGGCGGGCGGTTGGCTGCACCCTCCGAAAGGAGGTGATGCCGCATGCGAATCACGCTGCATATTGGGTCCTTTTGCGAGGCTGCTATGAAGGAACAAAAAATCAAACAAGATATCTGTATTGGGGCAAGCATCCGGGAAGTACGCAGGCAGCGGGGGCTGAAACAGACGGAGCTGATAAGCCTCCTGCAATTAGAGGGCGTTCCAATGACCAGGGAGGCTCTGGTCAAAATTGAGCGGGGAGCCCAGCACATTCAAGCGTCACAGCTGAGGGCGATCAAAAACCTCCTGGGAACGTCCTATGACGAATTGCTGGAACCATGAACATGGCAAACGCCCTGCTGGACCTGCTATTCCCGCCCAGGTGCCCCTTCTGCCAAAAAATCCAGGACGCTCCCGGCGTCTGCCCGGCCTGTGAAAAAGCCCTCCCCTGGACGGACGAGGCCCACGGCCTCCGGGAGCTTCCCGGCGGACTTCCCTGCGCCGCGCCGCTGTGGTACGAGGGTCCCGTCCGGGAGGCCGTCCGCCGCTTCAAGTTCCACGGCGGCGTGTCCGCCGCCGGGCCCCTGGGGGAGCTTGCCGCCCAGGCCGCCGCGGAGCGCTTCTCCGGCGGGTTTGACACGGTTTCCTGGGTCCCCGTCAGCGCCAAACGCCTGCGCCGGAGGGGCTACGACCAGTCCCGCCTTCTGGCGGAGAGCGCCTGTAAGCTGTGGGGCGTGAAGCCGGAGGCGCTGCTGCGCAAGGTCCGGGACAACCCCGCCCAGTCCGGCCTGGAGACGGCGGAGGACCGCTGGAGGAACACCCGGGACGCTTACGAGGCTGCGGGGGACCTGAGCGGGAGGCGGATTCTCCTTATCGACGACGTGTGCTCCACCGGGGCCACCCTGGTTTCCGCCGCAAAGGCCCTCCTGGCGGCGGGGGCGGCGGGGGTGGTCTGCGCCGCCGCGGCCTTCCCCAGGCCGGAGGAGGAAAACAGGGGAGAAAAAGGGAAAGAATAGGCTTGCATTCTGAGGGAAGTGCCAGTATAATGTACCTTATAACTTTATGGATTCGCTGGCGGATTTCCGCCTATCATAAATTTGACAAAAGATAAATGGAGGAATTGCCCATGGCAAAGGATATCGGTATCGACCTTGGTACCGCTTCGGTTCTGGTTTTTGTGCGAGGCAAGGGCATCGTTTTGAACGAGCCCTCCGTGGTGGCGCTGGACAAGAATACCGGCAAGCTCTTGAAGGTGGGTGAGGAAGCCCAGGCCATGCTGGGCCGGACCCCCGGCAACATTATCGCCATCCGCCCCCTGCGGGAGGGCGTCATCTCCGACTACGACATGACGGAGCGGATGCTCCGGGAGTTTATCCACAAGGTGGCGGGGGTTTCCGTCTTCAAGCCCCGGGTGATTATCTGCGTTCCCTCCGGCATCACGGAGGTAGAGGAGCGGGCCGTCATCGACGCGGGCATCTCCGCCGGGGCCCGGAAGGTTTATCTTATTGAGGAGCCCGTGGCGGCGGCCATCGGCGCGGGCATCGACATTGCCAAGCCCGACGGGCACATGGTGGTGGACATCGGCGGCGGCACGGCGGACATCGCCGTGATTTCCCTGGGCGGCGTGGTGGAGTCCGCCTCCATCAAGATTGCCGGCGACCAGCTCAACGAGGCCGTGGTGAAGTATATGCGCCGCAAGCACAACCTCCTGGTGGGCGAGCGCACCGCCGAGGAGATGAAAAAGCAGATTGGCTGCGTCTTCCCCAAGGACGAGGAGGAGATTATGGACGTGAAGGGCCGCTGCCTTCTGACGGGCCTTCCCAAGGTGGTGGCCGTCAGCTCCACGGAGATGATGGACGCGTTTGAGGAGCCGGTGGAGCGCATCATGGAGGCCATCCACTCCGTGCTGGAGCGGACGCCGCCGGAGCTGGTGGCGGACATCTCCACCAACGGCATCGTCATGACCGGCGGCGGCAGCCTGGTGTCCGGCTTCGACAAGCTGGTGACGGCCCGGACGGGCATCCACACCATCATCGCCGAGGACGCGATTTCCTGCGTGGCCCTGGGCACCGGCATGAGCCTGGAGACCCTGGGCAACATGCAGGAGGGCACGATGAACCTCAGCCGCCGCAAGCAGATGAGTTAAACGGGAAACCGCCGGACGGAGGGTCCGGCGGTTTTGCCATGCGGAGCCTTCCGCGAGGGGGCCCTTGCCCCGGGGCGGAGGAAATGTGAGCCCGGCGTTGACTTCCCTTTTCGCCCGCTCTATAGTGACCTTGAAAAATTGGCCGGAACAGGAGGCTGTCATGGACCAGATAGAACGCATTACCCGCATGGAGAATATTCTGAACGAGGCCAGAGCGGCGGTGTCCGGCCTGGAGGAGGCCCTGGACCGCTACGGCGCCGTCCGGGAGGGGCTGGCGGAGCTGGAGGCTTACTACAGCGGCGGAGAGTGGATGAAAGACTTTGAGGATGATTCCGCGGGGAAGCTTCCCCAGGACCTCCGGCGGGGCGTTTTGTCCGAGGACGCGGTATACAGCCTGCTGGGGGACCGGGATGTTCTGCTGAAGCGCATAAAAGAGCTGGGGAAGGATTAATCCTTCCCCAGCTTTTTCAGAGAGGCCAGCGCCTCGCCGAATTCCTTGGCAGAGGCGGAGGGGTGGGCCCGCAGGAGCCGGAGGGAGCGGTGGTAGGGGGCGGAGGAGCGGTTCTGGAGGGCGGCCTCCCGGGCCCGGACCCGGCGGATGATTTCCTCCAGATCCGCCCGGCGCTCCTCCAGGTTTTCGGGCGTGGTATCGGGCAGGTCCTCCAGATGGTCCCGGCAGGTTTCCAGGGCATTGGAGATGGCGGAAAGGGCCTCCAGCCTGGCGGCGGTGCGGCGGCGGAGGGACGCCTCCACCCGCTGGGCCCGGGCCTGGTGGCGCTCCTCCAGCTCCTCCCCGACCTTTTGCCGGAATTCCAGGGCCTCCAGCTCCGTCTTCTCCCGGAAGCGGCGGAGGTCGTCCATGGCGAAGGCGGCGTAGACCTCCGCCCGCTTCGCCAGGCGGCGCAGGTCCTCGTTCTCCTCGGCGGCCCGGGCCAGCAAATCCCGCAGGTCCAGGGCGGCCTGGACGGAGCGGACCGCATCCGCGGTAAAGGCGGCGGTGAGCAGAAACGCCAGGGGGTCCACGCACAGGGCGGGGACCCGGGCCAGCAGCCGGGCGACGGGGGGATGGACAAAGCGCACCAGCAGGATGGAGAAGAAGCCCCAGGCGATGGAGCTGGTGAGGCAGATGTGGCCGTTGAGATTGAACTTCTGGTTGGAGTAGTCCCAGTAGCGGACCTTGAAAATCCGCTCCATCACGTCCCCGGTGACATACTCCAGGGCCGTGGCGGCCAGCATGCCGAACAGCCAGACCAGCCGGAGGTCATCCGCCACGGGGATGGTGGCGAAGAGAATGAGGATGGCCCCGGAGCCGTAGATGGGCAGGAGGGGCCCCTGGAGAAAGCCCCGGTTTACCCAGTGCCGCTGGCAGAGGGAGACGTAGCAGGACTCCCATACCCAGCCGCAGAAGCAGTAGAAGAAAAACAGCAGGACCCATTGGCCCGCGGTGTAGACGTGCATGCGCTCACTCCTCTTGAATTTCGTCCAGCAGCGCCCCGATGATTTGATTGGAGACCAGGAAGCCCCGGGGCGTCAGGCGCCAGCGGGAGCCCTCTTGAAGGGCGTAGCCCGCCGCCCCGCAGCGCCTTAAAAAGGGCAGGAAGGGGGCGAAGGGGCGGCCGGAGCGGGCCTCCCACGCCTCCGGGTCCAGGCCCCGGACCAGGCGGAGGGACAGCATCAGCCATTCCGCCTCACGCTCCCGGGGGGTCATGGCCTGGGACTCGGACAGGCGCCGCTCCCCCCGGAGGAACGCCTCCAAATCCCGGGCCCAGGCGTACCGGCGGCCCCGGAAGTCGGAGTGGGCCCCGGGGCCGAAGCCGGCGTACTCCCCCAGGGTCCAGTATTTCAGGTTGTGCCGGGACTCCCGGCCGGGCCTGGCAAAGTTGGAAATCTCATACTGCCGCCAGCCCCGGGCCTCCAGAAAGTCCACGGTTTCCAGGTACATGTCCGCCTGGACTCCGTCCCCCGGCAGGGTCTCCCGGCGGGTGTAGAGGGGAGTGCCCGGCTCCGCCTTGAGGCCGTAGCAGGAGAGGTGCTCCGGGCCCAGCTCTGCGGCGGCGGCGAGGCTTTTTTGCCAGCGGGGAAGGTCCTGGCCCGGCAGGCCGTAGATAAGGTCCAGGGAGAGATTGCCGAAGCCGGCCCGGCGGGCGGCCTCCACGGAGGCGCGGACCTGGGCCATGGTGTGGACGCGCCCGATGGCCCGCAGCTCCCCGTCGTCGGCGGACTGCATCCCCAGGGAAATCCGGTTGAAGCCCGCCCGGCGGAGGGCGGAGAGCTCCTCCCAATCCTGGGCGGAGTCGGGATTGGCCTCCAGGGTGATCTCCGCGCCCGGGGCCACGGGGCAGGCGGCGGAAACCGCCTCCAGCAGGGCGGTCAGGCGGCGGGGGCCCAGGAAGCTCGGCGTGCCGCCGCCGAAGTAGACCGTGTCCGCCTGGAAGCCCGAAAAGTCCGTCTCCAGAAGCTGGGCCCGGAGGGCGGCGGCGTAGGCGTCCATGTCCCCCTCCCGGCGGGGGAGGGAGTAGAAGTCGCAGTAGGCGCATTTCTGCTTGCAGAAGGGGACGTGGACGTAAACGCCCAGGGGCTTGATCATAAAAGGGCTCCTTTTCTGAAAACGCCGGAGTTCAGGCATCTTCCATGTACAGCTCCAATTCCCAATACTCAAAGGGCGGCTCGGCTTGATAGGAGGGGTCAAAATAGCTCCGGATGTACTGAGCGGCCCGCCGTTCGCTGTATTGGTAATTGGTGACCTTTCCATCTTCGCCGGTTTCCAGGTTGTTCATAAAAATCGCGAAGGTCTGCTCCGCGAAGCTGCTCTCTTCTTTCAGGATATCGCCAATGTACTCAATTCCCTCCAAGAGCGGATGGCCCAAGGTGCCATGGGCGAACCAATAAGCGAACCGCCGGACGGCGCCGCTGATATAGGGGCTGACTTTCATCGAGTGTTCCTCCTGATTCATCTTACGATTGATTATACCACGCATTTCCGCCGCCGGCAAGAACCTCGGGAGCCCGGCGGAGGCCGGGAATATTTGCGGCCCTGCGGGCAACACTATTTGGGAAATCCAGAACGAAAAGAGGAAGTTTTCCATGGACATGTCTCCCAAGGAGTACCAGGCGTACGTCAAGCAGAAGGCCAAAAAGTCCCCCATCGTCAAGGATGTGGCCCTGGCCTTCGCCATCGGCGGGGCCATCTGCGTGCTGGGCCAGGCCATCACCAACGGCTGGATGGCGGCGGGGCTGAACAAGGAGGAGGCGGGCACCGCCGCCTCCTGCACGCTGGTGTTTCTCTCCGCCCTGCTGACGGGGCTGAACCTGTACAGCAAGCTGGCCCGCTACGGCGGGGCGGGGACGCTGGTGCCCATCACCGGCTTCGCCAACGCCGTGGTGTCCCCGGCCATCGACTTCAAGAGCGAGGGCTTCATCACCGGCATGGCGGCCAAGATGTTCACCGTGGCGGGGCCGGTCATCGTCTTCGGCACGGTGGCCTCGGTGCTCTACGGCGTGATTTTAAAGCTGTTCCGCCTCTGAGGCCCAGGGGAGAAAGCGCCGCCCGCGCCGGAGGGCGCGGGCGGCGCTGGCTTACTTGGGAACGGCGCGGCTCTTCCGCTGGGCGGCGAAGATGTTCTCCGTAATTTTGTCCTGGTCGGATTCGTTCAGCTCCAGGAACTGGCAGCCGTACTCGCGGGGGCCGTCCTCCTTCTCAATGACCCGCAGCACCTGGCAGTACATGATGGAGGGATCCCGGTCCTCCAGAAGCTTCACGGTGAGGAGAAATTTATCCCCCTCCCAGTACTGCTGCTCCGAGGCGATGCGGGCTCCGCCCACGCTGATGTTCAGCAGTTTGCAGGGGAATTCCCCGGCGTTCCGGCCGCTGAACTTGGTGACGCTGGCGTCCAGGTTCGTGTCCAGGCGGAAGAAGGCCCGGTCGTTGCCCACCCGGGCGACAAAAAGGTGGGACACCAGCCAGATGTGCTTGGGCTGGGGGGAGATGAAGCCCTCCATATACACGGCCTTGCGCAGGCGGTCGTGATAACCCCGGATGTGGACGGGGATGGACTGCGCCTCCGAGCAGTCCTTCAGCAGGGGGACGTCCGCCTCGGAGTACTGGTGCAGCTCCGCCGTGTGCCGCTGGGGGTACATAAGCTTGGCTACAAAGAGCATCTGCCCGTCCTTGGTGGTCACCTCCACCCGCATGTGGGAGTAGACGGATACGTCCTCGTCGTCCCGGGCGGGCCTGGGCGGCGGGGGAGGGGGCTCGGGCGCCTTCTTTTTATGAAACAGGTTCAACAGTGCCACGATGGTTCACTCCTATACCGGGGGCTGAATTACCGGATTTTCCGGGCTTCCACGTAGTAGCGCTTGTCCTGGGCGTGGCCCATGGAGAAGGTTTTCCGGGGCAGCACGCCGTCGGCCATAACGGTCTTGAAGAGCTGCTGCTTGCCCATGGCGGGCAGCTTGAAGCCGATGCTGCCTTCCTGGCGGCCCAGGCGGTCCGTCACATCGGCGCCGTGGATGTAGTCGGTTTCGCCGCCGTGCTCCTTGACATAGCCGTCCAGGAACGCCTGGAGGGTGCCCACCGCCAGCTGGACCCGGGGCTGGGGCACGGTGAGGAAGCCCTCTCCCCCCGCGTGGGTATAGGCGATAACGTGGCCCTCGCCCTGCCCCTCGTAAGCGCCGGGGTAGTAAGCCAGGAACGCCTCCAGGACCTTCTCCGGCTCCACGCCGAAGACGCAGCGGTGGATGGGCTCGAACTGGAGGGCGCTGTCGTGGTTGTTCACCACCTCCACCAGGGCGTACCGGGCGGGGAGGGAGGCCCAGTCCTTCTCCGGGGTAACCTTTTTCAGGTCCTCATAGCACTGCTTGGCGGTGGCCAGGGAGTGGTTTCCGTCGCCCACGGCGAAGAGCAGGGGGGGCGCGTCCTTCACGCCGTACTTCCAGGCCTGCTCCTCCGGGGAGCAGAGGGCGGCCAGGGCGTCCGCCGTCTGGTCCGCCTGGGCGGCGGTGAGCCGCCATCCGGTGATGCTTCCGCCGCCCTGCTGGAGGGGGAAGCGGTAGAGCTCCTCCATCTCGCCGGAGGCGCGGGTCAGGGGCTCGATGACGGTCCGGCCGGGGTCGTCAATGAGGAGCATGACGTGGGGCAGCTCGATGGGCGCGTCCCTGCGCACCTTCACCCGGGGGGGGATGCGGGAGAGGACGGTGCCCTCCGTGGCCCGGATGAGAGCCCCGGAGCCGGGGGTGAAGTCGTACTGCTCCAGGTCCACCATGCCGATGAGGCCGTGGCGGATTTTCCCGTCGGACTGGACCCGCTCAATGTAAATCAGGCTGTCCTCCAGGGTTTCGAAGAGGCCGCCGCCCAGGTATTCGCCCATGGCGGCGTTGACGGCGGAAATGCGCTCCTCCACGTCCGGGGCGTTCAGTCCCGCCTCCGGGAGGATGAGCCGCAGGGCGGAGGGAGCGTCTCCCACGGTTTCCTCCACCGCCTGCCAGTACTCGGGCTGAGAGGTGAACTGGTCGCAGGCCACCACGGCCCACTTCGTCATGTCCGTGCCCTTTTTGGGCAGGAGGATGTCGGCGGGATAAAAGCCCAGGGCTTCAAACTTCGGATTCATGTCGCGTCTCCCTTCTTACTTTTTTCGAATCTCTTGAAGGACCATGACTGCGATGGTCCCCACGCAAATCAGGAACAGGGGCAGGGCCGGTGCGGCCAGGACCAGCAGGGGGCCTTTGAAAATTTCCCACAGGGCCCCCCGGAAGAACGCCAGGTCCATACCCGCCTCACAGGGCGGCCCTGATGGCGGTAAGCAGGTCTTCGAACTCCTCGCAGGCGGGAATCTGGGGATAGTCCTTTTTAATCTGCCCGGTGCTTTTGAAAAGGAAGCCCGCCTTGCTGGCCTGAATCATGGCCAGGTCGTTGAAGCTGTCCCCGGCGGCGATGGTCTCGTAGCCAATGGACTGGAGGGCCTTGACAGTGGTGAGCTTGGACTGCTCGCAGCGCATTTTGTACCCGGTAATCCCGCCGTCTTCGCCCACCTCCAGGGTGTTGCAGAAAATGGCGGGCCAGTTCAGCTTTTCCATAAGAGGCTTGGCGAACTGCTCGAAGGTGTCGCTGAGAATCAGCACCTGGGTGATGGAGCGGAGCTCGTCCAGGAACTCCCTGGCCCCGGGGAGGGGGTCGATTTTGGCGATGACGGCCTGGATTTCCCTGAGGCCCAGGCCGCGCTCCCGGAGAATGTCAAGGCGGAAGTTCATCAGCTTATTGTAGTCCGGCTCGTCCCGGGTGGTGCGGCGAAGCTCCGGGATGCCGCTGGCCTCGGAAAAGGCGATCCAGATTTCGGGGACCAGGACGCCCTCCATGTCAAGACATACGATGTTCATAGCATTTCTCCTTGGTGTTCCGTATTTTGGGAACCGCTTTGCTGATGGTAGTATACCAGAGTTTTGGGCGCTTGTCACCTTTTATTTCGCCGCCGGGACGGATTGCGCCGGAAGGGAAAATGTGGTATGCTTCAGATACCGTCATTTTAATTTAATAAGAAAGAGGTAATACGTATGGATTTCCAGACCCTCTCCGCCGCGCGGTACTCCCTGCGCAGGTTCGACTCCCGGCCTGTGGAACAGGAAAAGCTGGACCTTATCCTGGAGGCCGGACGGAACGCGCCCACCGCCCACAACTACCAGCCCCAGCGGATTTTCGTCTTCCGGAGCCCCGCCGCCCTGGAAAAGGCCGCAGCCTGCGCCGGCTCCCGCTTCCAGCCCCGGTGATGCTGGCGGTGGCCTACGACCCCGCCGTCTCCTGGAAGCGGGAGACCGACGGCAAGGAGTACGGCGAAATCGATGCCGCCATCGCCGTGACCCAGATGATGCTCCAGGCGGCGGACCTGGGGCTGGGCACCACCTATGTGGGCATGTTCGAGCCGGAGAAGCTCCTGGCGGCCTTCCCGGAAATGGCGGGGACCCGCCCCATCGCCCTGCTGCCCCTGGGCTACCCGGCGGAGGGCGCCCATCCCGCCCGGCTTCACACGGAGCGCAGGCCCGTGGAGGAGCTGGTGAAATACCTGTAAGGCAAAGCGGACGGGAGGCCGCCCCAGGGGCGGCCTCCCGCTTTTTTACCGTCTTCTTCGGGGGCCCCGGTAAACGCCCCGGCGGCCCCCGCCGCCGACGCTGCGGCCGTAACGGTAGCGGCGGCGGCTGAACAGCAGCTTCCAGCCGCCGAAAACCGCGGCCAGGAGCAGAACCACGCCCAGGAGGACCTTGGCGGCGGTGGTGGAAAAGAATTCCTTCACGTCCCGCCAGAGGACCCGCAGGCGGGACGCCTCCACGCTGGTGAAGGCCAGCAGGTCCACCTCCGCCAGGGTTTCACCGTCCAGGGAGATGCTCATGACGCCCAGCACGTCCCCCTCGGCGATGGGGGCCTCCGCCGGGTCGGCGTTCAGGGTGATGGATTTCTCCAGATCCTCCAGCTTCACGCCCCTGGGCAGTAGCAGCTCCACCGTCTTCGCCGGGCGGAGGGTCACATGGTCCGTGGAGGAGAGGGACACCGGGGCCTCCCCGGCCACGTCCTCCTCCTTCAAAACGGTCTGATAGGAGAAGTTGGCGAAGGCCCAGTCATAGAGCCTGTTCGTCTCGCCGAAGCTGTAGGTCCACCAGCTGCCGTCCGCCTGCTGGACCCGGTCCGCCCCCAGGATGACGCACAGGAGATCCATGCTGGCGTGCTGGGCGGTGGTGACCAGGCAGTGGCCCGCCTGGGAGTGGGAGCCGGTTTTGACCCCGTGGACGTCGGCGTTGTAGTAGTCCCGGCCGCTCCGGATAAGGAAGTTGGTGTTGTTCAGCTGGCGCGCTTCGGAGAGGTTCGTGGCCGGGACGGTGTGGGAGCTGGCGTCGCAGATGCGCAGAAAGTCCGGGTACTCCAGCGCCGCCTCGGTGATGAGGTACAAATCCCAGGCGGAGGTGTAGTGCTGGGAGTCGTGGTAGCCGTGAGGATTCATGAAGTGGGTGTTCTCACAGCCCAGCTCCTGGGCCTTGGCGTTCATCCGGTCCACGAAGCTGTCCACGGTGCCGGAGATTTTCTCCGCCAGGATGGCGCCGGCCTCGTTGGCGGAGACCACCATCAGGCAGTACAGGAGCTCCTCCACCGTCAGGACCTCCCCGGCCTTAATTCCGGCGGTGCTGCCGTCCTCCGCCAGGCCCTCCAGAGCCGTGGGGGTGGCGGTGATTTCCTGGCTCAGCTTCAGCCGCCCCTCGTCTATGGCCTCCAGCACCAGCAGGCAGGTCATAATCTTGGTGGTGCTGGCGGGGTAGAGCTCGCCGCGCTCGTTGAGTCCGTAGATCACCGCTCCCGTCTTCCGGTCCACCAGCAAAGCCGCCTTGGCTTGCACCGCCGGGTCCGACGCCGCGACGGCCCCGGCGGGGACGCTCAGCTGTCCCGCCAGCAGCAGGGCCAGGAAAAAAACTGAGAAAAAGCGCGTTGTTTTCATGTCCATCCCCCAAAATCTGTGATATAATAAACACCGGCCAAAACCGGAACCGGCGGCGGCGCGCCGCCGTTCGATGATTTCCCCAACAGTATACCAAAAAAAACGGAGGAACGCAACCGTGGAGACACGCCGAAAAATTACCCGGGGGGAATGGGCCCTGCTGGGCCTGACGGGGCTGTTTTTGTGCCTGCTTCTGGGGCTGTTCCTCCGGGACCGGGCGGCCATGGGCGGCCCCGCCTCCGTGGAGACGGAGCGGACGGCCTCCGCCGGGGAGGTCCGCCCGGACCCGCGGCCGGTGAACCTGAACGCCGCGGACGCGGAGGCGCTGACCGCCCTCCCCGGCATCGGGGAGGAGCTGGCCCGGCGAATCGTGGAATACCGGGAGGAGCACGGGCCCTTTGCGTCCGTGGAGGATTTGACGGAGGTCTCCGGCATCGGACAGGGGAAGCTGGCGGCGCTGGAGGGACTTGTGACAGTGGAGGATACCGCATGAGGATACTTGTAGTGGACGACGAGCGGACCCTGGTGAAGGGCATGAAATTCAACCTGGAGAACGAGGGATACCAGGTGGAGTGCGCCTATGACGGCGCGGCCGCCGTGGAGCTGGCCCGGGAGGGCAAGCTGGACCTCATTATTCTGGATTTGATGATGCCGGAGGTGGACGGGCTGGAGGCGTGCATGCGCATCCGGGAATTTTCCAACGTGCCCGTCATCATGCTGACCGCCAAGAGCGAGGACGCGGACAAGCTGATGGGCTTTGAGTGCGGGGCGGACGATTACCTGACCAAGCCCTTCAACATCCTGGAGCTCAAGGCCCGGGTCCGGGCCCTGCTCCGCCGGGCCGCCGGGGTCCAGCGCTCCCGGGGCAGCGTCCTCTCGGCGGGGGGCATCACGCTGAACACCGAGGAGCGCTCCGCCGCCCGGGGGGAGACCCCCGTGGACCTCACCGCCAAGGAGTACGACCTCATTGAGCTTTTGATGCGCAATCCCCGGCGGGTCTACAGCCGGGAAAACCTCATGAACGTGGTCTGGGGCTACAGCTACGCCGGGGACTACCGGACGGTGGACGTGCATATCCGCCGCCTTCGGGAAAAGCTGGAGGAGAACCCGGCGGAGCCGGACCACATTATGACCAAGTGGGGGGTGGGGTACTATTTTAAGGAATGAACGCCCCTACTGGGACAGCCTCCAGTTCCGCTTCGGCGTGAGCTACATCGCCGTCATCCTGGCGGTGCTGCTGCTGCTGAACACCTATCCCCTGCTGGTGTCCGAGGACCTGGTCTTTCACTCCAAGACCGCCAACCTGCAAAACAGCGTCTCCGTCATGGTGAACGCCCTCTCCGGCCTCTCCCCCCTGACGGAGGAGAACGTGGCGGACGCCATGAGCGTGGTGGAGGAGACGGGCCTTTCCCGCATCCTGGTGACGGACAGCGCCAGCCGGGTGCTCTACGACACCCGGGAGACCGGAAGCGCCGTGGGCTGCTACGCCCTGTATACGGAGATTGTCCAGGCCTTGCAGGGGAAGGACGCCTCCAGCTGCACCTATAAAGGGGGGGCCTTTCACAGCCGGGCCTCCTCGCCCATCATGTACCAGAGCCAGATTATCGGCGCGGTCTACGCCTATGAGTACGACACCCAGCAGGCCGCCCTGCTCACCGGGCTTCAGGAGACGCTGCTGCGCCTGTCCGCCGTGGCGGGGGGGCTGGTGCTGGTGCTGAGCCTGGTGCTGTCCAAGGCCCTGACCCGGAAAATCGGCCTGCTCCTCACCGCCATCCGGCAGGTGCGGGAGGGCGCCTACAGCCACCGGGCGGATATCCGGGGCCGGGACGAGATTGCCCAGATCGGCCACGAATTCAACAGCCTGACGGACCGCCTCCAGACCACGGAGAACGCCCGCCGCCGCTTCGTCTCCGACGCGTCCCACGAGCTGAAAACGCCCCTGGCCG
This sequence comes from uncultured Oscillibacter sp., assembly GCA_949959305.1. Taxonomy (GTDB): domain Bacteria; phylum Bacillota; class Clostridia; order Oscillospirales; family Oscillospiraceae; genus Oscillibacter. Next base: position 16,687 of record CATLJA010000004.1, on the reverse strand, counting down.
CCATCCGGCTGCTGTCGGACTCCATTTTGCAGACGGAAGACATCGACCCGGAGACCACCAAGGAGTTTGTCACCGACATCGGCCGGGAGGCGGAGCGCCTCTCCCGCATCACGGAGGACCTCCTCCGCCTGACCCGGCTGGACAGCGGGGTGCTGGAGCCCCCGGCGGCGGTGGACATCCTTCCGGTGCTGGAGCAGGTCATGCGGATGATGAGCCTGGTGGCCCAGGAGAAGGGCGTGGACCTCACCTACTCCGCCGGAGGAGACTGCGCCGTCCTGGGCACCCGGGACGAGACCCACCAGGTCATTTACAACCTGGTGGACAACGCCGTGAAGTACTCCGCCATCGGCGGCTCGGTCCAGGTCTCCCTGGAGCGGGTGGGGGAGCTGGTGGCGCTTACCGTGGCGGACAACGGCGCGGGCATTCCCGAGGCGGACCTGCCCCGGATATTCGAGCGCTTCTACCGGGTGGACAAGGCCCGCTCCCGGGCCGCGGGAGGCACGGGCCTGGGCCTTGCCATCGTCAGCGACACGGTGAAGCGCCGGGGCGGCGTGGTGGAGGCCGCCAACCGCCCCGGCGGCGGCGCGGTGTTCACCGTCCGCTGGCCCGCCCTGGAGAGGGGGGAGGACGCGTGAGGAAAGGGATTTGCCTGCTGTTCCTCCTGGCTCCGGTTTTGCTGCTTGCGGGCTGCCGGAGGGAGGAGCCGGCCCGCACCGCCTACCAGCTCTATTTCCAGGAGGCGGATTTGTCCAGCTCCGCCGGGGAGGCCCCCTTCCGCACGGAGACCGTGTACCTGTACGACGCGGAGACGGATACGCCCCGCCTCCTGGCCGAGGCCCTTGTCACCGAGCTTTTGAAGGGCCCCGCCGACGAGACCCTGAAAAGCACCCTTCCCGCCGGGACCACCCTGCTGTCCCTGGAAATCAAAGGGGACCGGGCCCGGGTGGACTTGTCCCCGTCTTATGAAAGCCTCTCCGGCGTGGCCCTGACCCTGGCGGACAGCGCTGTGGCCATGACCCTGTCCCAGGTGGAGGAGGTTTCCTCCATCCAGATTACCGTCCGGGGGCGGGAGCTTGCCTACCGGGAGCGGCAGGTGCTGAACATCCGGGACGTGCTGCTGACCCCGGAGGAGGACGTTATCAGCACCGTGGACGTGCGGCTCTACTTCCTGAACCAGGAGGGCCGCCTCACGGCGGCGGAACAGGTTCTGGACCTTTACGAGGGCGACACCCAGGTCTCCGCCGTGGCCCGGGCCTTGGAGCGCAAGCCGGAGGGCCGGGACCTGCTCTCCCCCCTGCCGGAGGGCTTCCAGGTGAAGTCCGTCTGGCTGGAGGAGGATATCTGCTATGTGAACCTTTCCTCCGTCCAGCTGGAGGGGATGGAGGAGGGCGCGCTGCGGACCGCCCTCCGGGCGCTGGAAAACTCCCTGGCCTCCCTGGAGGCGGTGGAGGAGGTCCGCTTCCTGGTGGACGGGGAATTCCGGCGGGACCTGGGCCTGTCCGGATAAAGTTTTGACCTTGACATCCCGCGCCCCGTCCTGTACACTGAAAAAGGTGGACCTTTTTGGCCGCCGGCAGAAAGACAGAATGAAGAAACAGGAAGGAGAACCCCCGCCATGACAAGCCCCTCCGGCCAGCAGACGCTGTTCCAAATCCGAGGCGTCCCTCCCCTGGGCTCCGCCGTCTCCCTGTCCCTCCAGCACCTTGTCGCCATGATTGTGGGCTGCGTCACGCCGCCCATCATCATCGCCGGGGCCATCGGCCTCAGCCAGACGGACCGGGTGCTGCTGATTCAGGCATCCCTGGTCATGTCCGCCCTGTGCACCATTATCCAGCTCTACCCGGCAAACAAGTACTTCGGCTCCGGCCTGCCGGTAATCATGGGCGTCAGCTTCGCCTACGTTCCCAGCATGCAGGCCATCGCCTCCACCGGGGGCGGCGTGGGAGCCATCGCCGGGGCCATGATTGTGGGCGGAATCGTGGCGGTTATCGTGGGCGTGTTCGTAAAGAAAATCCGCCTGCTGTTCCCGCCGGTGATTACCGGCACGGTGGTCTTCACCATCGGATTGTCCCTCTATCCCACGGCCATCAACTACATGGCGGGCGGAACCGCCAATACATACGAGCTGGTGGTGGAAACGAAGCGCCAGACCGAGGCCCTGGTCTACGGCTCCTGGCAGAACTGGCTGGTCGCCGCGCTGACCCTGGCGGCCGTCATGCTGCTGAACAACCACGGCAAGGGCATCTGCAAGCTGGCCTCCATCCTCATTGGCATGCTCTGCGGCTATGTGATTTCCATGCTGTTCGGCATGGTCTCCTTCGCCGAGGTGGGCTCCGCCGCCTGGTTCTCCCTGCCCCGGGTGATGCACTTCGGCGTCACCTTCGACCCGCCCTCCTGCGTGGCCATCGGGCTGCTGTTCGCCATCAACTCCATTCAGGCCATCGGCGATTTCACCGCCACCACTGTGGGCGGCCTGGACCGGGACCCCACGGACCAGGAGCTTCAGGGCGGCATCATTGCCTACGGCGCCAGCAACATCCTGACGGCCTTCTTCGGCGGCCTGCCCACGGCCACCTACTCCCAGAACGTGGGCATCGTCACCACCAACAAGGTGGTGAACCGCGTCGTCTTCGTCATGACGGGGGGCTTCCTCCTGCTGGCGGGCCTGTCCCCGAAGTTCGCGGCGGTGCTGACCACGATTCCGCAGTGCGTGCTGGGCGGGGCCACCATCACCGTTTTCTCCACCATCGCCATGACCGGCATGAAGCTTATCGCCTCCCAGGACCTGACGGCCCGAAACACCACCATCGTGGGCCTGTCCGCCGCCCTGGGCGTGGGCGTCAGCCAGGCCGGCGGGGCCCTCAGCCAGTTCCCCGACGGCTTTACCATGATTTTCGGCAAGTCCCCGGTGGTTATCGCCACGCTGATGGCGGTGCTGCTGAACCTGATTCTGCCGAAGGAAAAACACTGAGAGAAAGAGCGTAGGGTGCCATGGAAATCGAGATTCTTCACTTTCGCTGTCCCGGCCTGGAGGACGGCGGGCGCTTCCCCCGGGACAACACCGGACGGGGGAAGGACCTCTCCCCGGAAATCATTCTGGAGAACCTGTCCCCCAGGGCCAGAACCCTGGCCGTCACGCTGGAGGACATGTCCCACCCCATGAAGGGCTTCACCCACTGGGTGATGTGGAACTTCCCCGCCCGGCCGGTCATCCCCGGCGGCATTCCCAAGTACGAGCGGCTGGAGTGCGGGGCGGCCCAGGGCATCGCCTACGGCGTGCACCGCTATGCGGGGCCCAAGCCCCCCATTTGGGCCCGCCACCGCTACCGCCTGACGGTCTATTCCCTGGACTGCGCGCTGGGCCTGAGCTCCAACGCCAGGAAGAAGCACTTCCTCAAGGCGGCGGAGGGGCACATTCTGCAAAAGGGCAGCCTGACGGCGGAATTCGGATAACATGCACAAGGACCGGGGAGGCCGCGCCTTCCCGGTCCTGCGCGGTTTCCCTTGCGTTTTTTCCGCGGGGGTGCTATACTTTAAAGCGTAAAAAACCGTGAAACCGCCGCCGCAAAGGAGGGCCTGCCATGAATTTCGTCTTTATCTCCCCCAACTTCCCGGAAGCTTACCGCCGGTTCTGCGTCCGCCTCCGGGAAAACGGCGTCAACGTCCTGGGCGTGGGAGACGCGCCCTACGACTTCCTCCACCCGGAGCTGAAATGGGCGCTGACGGAATACTACCGGGTGGACAGCCTGGAGGACTATGACCAGGCCCTCCGGGCCCTGGGGCACTTTACCGGGCGATACGGAAAAATCGACTGGGTGGAGAGCAACAACGAGTACTGGCTGGAGCTGGACGCCCGGCTGCGGACGGACTTCAACATCACCACCGGGCCCAAGGCCCATGAAATCAGGAAGTACAAGAGCAAGCTGGCCATGAAGGAATACTACAGGAAGGCTGGGATACCCTGCGCCCGCTGCGCCCCGGCGGCGGATTTGGAGGCGGGGCTGGCCTTCGCCCGGGAGGCGGGATACCCCATCGTCGCCAAGCCCGACAGCGGCGTGGGGGCCGTGGCCACCTGGAAGCTGGAGAGCGAGGAGGACCTGCGCCGTTTCTTCCGGGACCCGCCGGAGGGGCCCTATCTCCTGGAGGAATACGTCTCCGGCTCCGTGGTCACCTATGACGGCGTCTGCAATTCCAAGGGAGAGGTGCTCTTTGCCGCCAGCCACGTCACCCGGAATTCCATCATGGATATGGTGAACAAGCACGTGCCCACCTACTACTATGTGGAAAAGGAGGTCCCCGCCGACGTGGAGGCGGCGGGCCGTGCCGTGCTGAACGCCTTCGGCGCGGCCAGCCGGTTCTTCCACCTGGAGTTCTTCCGCCTGACGGAGGCCAAGCCGGGCCTGGGAGAAGCGGGGGACCTGGCGGCCCTGGAGGTCAACATGCGCCCCGCCGGGGGCTATACGCCGGATATGCTGAATTTCAGCCAGAGCGCGGACGTGTACCAGATTTGGGCGGACATGGTGGCCTATGACGAGCCGCGCCACAGCTATATTGGCCCCCGGAGCTACTGCGTCTACGCCGGGCGGCGGGACGGGGTCCGGTACGATATCTCCCTGGGCCAGCTGGAGGCCCGGTGCGGCGGCCGGGCCCGGCTCTTCACCCGCATGCCCGACGCGCTGGCGGGGACCATGGGGAATCAGGTGGCCATCGCCTGCTTTGACGAAATGGAGGAGGTGGACCTGTTCGTCCGGGCGGCCTTCCGGCTCCGGGAGGAGGGATGAGCCCGGCGGACAGGCGGGAGGCGGCGGCGGGCCGCCTCTTTTTTTATATTTTTTCGCGGGACCGGGAACCTTTTTCGCCGCCCTTCCGTCCAACCATCGGAAGCAGTCCACAAGACCATTTCAACACAAGGAGAATGTACATGAAAAAGAAGCTTTTCGCGCTGGTTCTGGCGCTGGCCCTCGCCCTCTCCCTGGCCGCCTGCGGCGGCAAGGACGCTCCCGCCCAGGACGGCGCGGACGGTTCCCCCGAAGTGAACGCCCCCGAGGGCGGGGAGTCCAATCCCGCCGGGGACGGCGGGGAAGATTCCGCCGCGCCCGGCGCGCCGGAAGAGGGCCAAAAGGAAATCGACCTCGCCGCCTTTTACGCCTCTTTGACGGAGGGGGAGGAGTGGCCCGCCCTCATGAGCCTGACGGAGGACGAGACCATGCAGGAGATGCTGGACGCCTATTACCCCGGCCTGTCGGAGATCTCCATGAAGCAGTGCGGGGTCTACACCGCCGCCATCTCCGCCGCCGTGGGCGAAATCGCCCTGGTGGAGGTGGAGAACGCCGGGGACGTGGAAAAGGTGAAGGAGATTTTCCAGGCCCGGATTGACTACCAGGTGGGCGACGACGCGAACCCCGGCGGAGCCTGGTATCCCGCGTCCATTGAGGGATGGAAGAACCTGTCCCAAATCGTCAGCAGCGGGAACTATGTCATGCTGGCGGTGGGCGACGCCGCCGGAGCCGCCGTGGAGAGCTTCGAGGCGCTGTTTGCCTGAAATGAGAAAAAAGGGCGGGAAGGGGATGCCCCCTCCCGCTCTTTTTACGCCTCGTCCTCCCCGTCCTCCGCCAGGTTCGCCAGGGCCACCCGGACCGCCTCCACCACAAAGGCGGTGAAGGTGCAGTCCTTGCCCCGGATTGCGTCTTCCACCTGCTGGATGACCTCGTTGGGGAAGCGGATGGATTTGGTGGAGGAAACGGGAACCTTGGGAATTTTAAACTTTTTCATAATACACCCCGCAATACAATTTGCATGACAACTTGCAACACAATTGTATTGTGGATACATGCAATAAATATGCGTTGTAAATTGCAATAAAAATTATTGCAATTGGAAGAAATATATAGTATTATAGGGCTGAGGTGATAAAAATGGGAAAACATCCACGCAGTTACCTTCGCCTTGTCAATTCCGTGACGGAAGCGGTTTCGCTGATAAATGAAATGAATTTCGGCTTGGCTAAGCAGGTGCTGGAGGAAGGGCGGCGCTGGGCGGAGGAGCTGTACATTGCGGAGAACAAAGGGGAAGTGACCAGCAGGGAGAACGCCGAAATATTCCTTCGCATCCTGACGGAAGAAACGGAGGCCGAGAGGGAGCTGGCGGAGCGGGAGGAAGACGAGAGAATAGACGCCATGGCCGGTGAATGGGAGAAGAACGCGGACAGGGCGGAGGAGTGAAAAAGAGGCGGAGCCAAGCGGCTCCGCCTTTTTCCGTATCAATCTTCCAGGGTGGTTTGCAGGTCGTGGAGGAGCGCCTCCAGCTGCGCCTGCTTCTTCGCCGGGTCTTCTTCCGCGATGGCCTCTTTCAGGTCCCGAATGACCATGCGCAGGAATCCGTTGAATTGCTTGTCCGTCGGTCCCATGTGCGGGCCTCCTTTCAAATATCGCTTACAGGTTCTTCAGCACGCCGCTCTCCTCGTTGAAGGCGTCGATCAGCGCGTCCAGGTCCCTGGCCTGGGCGTGGACCGCGTCCCAGGTGCCCTCCGTGTCGTACCACAGGGCGTTCAGGTCCTGCATGTCCTTCCCCTGCTGCTCCACCCAGGTGTAGTATTTCAGGTGGTGGACCCGCTTGCGCTCCGCGTAGGTCAGCTCCAGCAGGCTGTCCGTCTTGAGGCCCAGCATGTGCAGCTGGTGGTCCAGCCGGGCCTCCTCCGTGGTGTACGCGCCGAACTGGTCGTTCAGCTCCTGAATCCGGCTGCCGTACATGACGGCGGAGTCGGTGAGGACGGTGCCCACCACGTCCCGGGACGTGAACTCGTAGTACTTGGCCATCTTGATGCAGCACAGCACGTTGGCGATGCCGGAGATGCCCAGCCACGCCAGCCGCTCCACCAGCGCGGGGTCCAGCCTGAGGGTGTTCAGCAGGTAGTCCCGGCCCTCGGGGGTGTTGAACAGGCGGAGGAGCCGCTGGGAGTCCTCGTCGTCGATGGCGATGGCTATGTCCGTGTTCTTCACGTTGTGAATCCAGGGAATGTGCTTGTCCCCGATGCCCTCGATCCGGTGCCCGCCGAAGCCGTTGTTCAGAATCGTGGGGCACTGGAGGGCCTCGCCCACGCCCAGCTTCAGGCGGGGATAGCGCTCTTTCAGCAGGTCCCCGGCGCTCATGGTTCCGGCGGAGCCGGAGGTGAAGGCGGCCGCGGCGAAGCGGTCCCCGGGGCGCTTGACGGCCTCGAACACGTCCGCCAGGGCGGTTCCGGTGACGTTGTAGTGCCAGAGGGGATTCCCCATCTCCTCAAACTGGTTGAAAATCATATACTGGGGGTCCAGCTTGAGCTCGTTGGTCTTGTCGAAAATCTCCTTGACGTTGGACTCGCAGCCGGGGGTGGCGATGACCTCCGCGCCGATTTCGTGGAGCCAGTCAAAGCGCTCCTGGCTCATCTCCGCCGGGAGGATCGCCACGCCCCGGGCCCCCAGCAGCTTGGAGTTGAAGGCGCCGCCCCGGCAGTAGTTGCCGGTGGAGGGCCAGACGGCCTTGTGCCTGTCCACGTCGAACTGCCCCGTCACCAGCCGGGGGGCCAGGCACCCGAAGGAGGCCCCCACCTTATGGCAGCCCGTGGGGAACCACTTGCCCACCATGGCGACGATGCGGCAGGGCACGCCGGTGAGCTCCGGGGGGAGCTCGATGTAGTTGGGGACGGCCTGGAACAGGCCGCCGGACTCCCTGGGCTCGTTTTTCCAGGTGACCCGGAACAGGTTCAGGGGGTTCACGTCCCAGAGGCCCACGTCCCGGAGCTTGTCCCGGACCTTGCCGGGGATGAGTTCGGGGTTTTGCATCTGGGCGATGGTGGGAATGAGGATGTTGTTTTCCCGGGCTTTTTTCAGGTTGTGCTCCAGGCCCTGCCGGTTGATGGTCAGATCGATCATGTCAATTGCCCTCCTGTTTATTCATGTCAATGTAGGAATACAGGGTGTACTTGGAAATGCCGAAGTACTTGGCTACCTTGTCGCCGGACTTGGTGATGAGGAACGCGCCGTTCTGGCTGAGGAACTGGATGGCCTTCACCTTGTCCTCCTTGTTCATCACGGCGGCGGGCTTGCCCACCAACGCCACGGACTGCTGGATCAGCTCGTCCAGCAAATCGCTGACATTGGTAATCCGCTCCGGCTCGGAGGGGGCCTCCTCCCCGGTGGAAACCAGGTCCCGGAGGGCCTCCTCCATCAGGATAAGGCGGGAGATGTCGTAGTTGATGGCCAGGATGGCGGAGACCTTTCCCTTCCGGTCCCGGATGTAGACGGTGGAGGATTTCAAAATCTTCCCGTCCGGGGTCTTGGTGAGGTAGCAGAGGTGGTCCTTGGGCTCCGGATCCTGGGTGCGGAGCTGCTCCATCACCACGTTGGACGCGCCGTCCCCCACCTTCCGCCCGGAGACGTGGCCGTTGGCGATGAAGACGATGGAGCGGTCCGGGTCCCGGCTGAGATCGTGGATGGCGACCTCGCAGCTGCCGCCGAATTGGGCGGCGATGCCGGCGGCTACCTGGCGCAGCAGCTCCAGTTTGCTGTTTTCCGTGGGTCATACCCCCTTTTCGCGCTGTTTTTTGGATAAAGACACTGATTCATGCTGACATCATACCACGAACTTTCGGAGAAATCAACAGCAATTCAAAAAAATTTTTTGGTTTTCAAAAATTTTGTTTGACAACGGGAAATCTTGTGGTATGATAAGGCTGTAAGGAACAGGCGGCAGGAACGCGGAGCCGTCCATATAAAATTTTTAAACGGAGGTCTGCATCATGGATTTCGAGAAAATCAAGTTGGCCGCGGAGGGCTACAAGGCGGAAATGTCCCGGTTTCTGCGGGACATGATCTCCCATCCCAGCGAGAGCTGCGAGGAGAAGGACGTGGTCATGTGCATCAAGGCCGAGATGGAAAAGCTGGGCTTTGACAAGGTGGAGATCGACGGCCTGGGCAACGTCATCGGCTGGATGGGCCAGGGGGAGAAGATCATCGCCATCGACTCCCACATCGACACCGTGGGCGTGGGCAACATCGACAACTGGGAGGCCGACCCCTACCAGGGCTATGAGACGGACGACGTCATCTTCGGCCGGGGCGGCAGCGACCAGGAGGGCGGCATGGCCTCCGCCGTGTACGGCGCAAGGATTATGAAGGACCTGGGGCTGATTCCCGAGGGCTACAAGATCATGGTGGTGGGCTCCGTCCAGGAGGAGGACTGCGACGGCATGTGCTGGCAGTACATTGTCAACAAGTACTTCAACGGGCCCGAGGACGCGCGGAGCAGGATTGAGTTTGTCATCTCCACCGAGCCCACCGACGGCGGCATCTACCGGGGCCACCGGGGCCGCATGGAAATCCGGGTGGACGTGAAGGGCGTTTCCTGCCACGGCTCCGCCCCCCACCGGGGCGACAACGCCATCTACAAGATGGCCGACATCCTCCAGGACGTGCGGGCCCTCAACGAAAACGGCGACGGTCCCTCCAACGAGGTCAAGGGCCTGGTGAAGATGCTGAACCCCGAGTTCAACCCCGAGCATTACGAGGACGCCCAGTTCCTGGGCCGGGGCACCTGCACCACCAGCCAGATTTTCTACACCTCTCCCAGCCGCTGCGCCGTGGCGGACAGCTGCGCCATCTCCATCGACCGCCGCATGACCGCCGGGGAGACCTGGGACTCCTGCCTGGAGGAAATCCGCCAGCTGCCCAGCGTGAAGAAGTACGGGGACGACGTGAAGGTCTCCATGTACATGTACGACCGTCCCGCCTGGACCGGAACGGTCTATGAGACCGAGTGCTTCTTCCCCACCTGGATCAACAAGGCCGGCGCGGCCCATGTCCAGGCGGTGGTGGACGCCCACGAGGCCCTCTGGGGCAAGGAGCGCATCGGCCACGCCGACGCGGACGAGAAGAAGGACGCCATGCACCTGCGCGCCGGCCGCCCCCTGACGGACAAGTGGACCTTCTCCACCAACTGCGTGTCCATCCAGGGCCGCTACGGCATCCCCTGCGTGGGCTTCGGTCCCGGCGCGGAGAGCCAGGCCCACGCCCCCAACGAGATTACCTGGAAGCAGGACCTGGTGACCTGCGCCGCGCTGTACGCCGCCGTTCCCGGCCTCTACAAGCCGGAGAACAAGACCGCCGACGCGACGGAGTTCCGCCAGAGCCTGACGGACAACGACATTCAGTAAGCATACGGCGACCGGGCTGAAAAAATAAAATAAAGGAGAACAACCGTTATGTCTAAGACCATCGAGCTGGCGCAGCACCTGGAGAAGCTGCACATCAACAATATGTACAAGTCCGATTTCTACTGGACCTGGGACAAGACCGACGAGGAGCTGGACGCCATCTTCACCGTGGCCGACGCACTCCGGGACCTGCGGGAGCGGAACAAGTCCACCCGCATCTTCGACTCCGGCCTCGGCATCTCCATCTTCCGGGACAACTCCACCCGGACCCGCTTCTCCTTTGCCTCCGCCTGCAACCTGCTGGGCCTGACCGTCCAGGACCTGGACGAGAAGAAATCCCAGATCGCCCACGGCGAGACCGTCCGGGAAACCGCCAACATGGTCTCCTTTATGGCCGACGTCATCGGCATCCGGGACGACATGTTCATCGGCGAGGGCCACAAGTACCAGAAGACCTTCATGGACGCGGTGAAGGAGGGCTACCGGGACGGCATCCTGGAGCAGCAGCCCACCCTGGTGAACCTCCAGTGCGACGTGGACCACCCCACCCAGTGCATGGCCGACATGCTCCACATCATCCACCAGTTCGGCGGCGTGGAGAACCTCAAGGGCAAGAAGATTGCCATGACCTGGGCTTACTCCCCCAGCTACGGCAAGCCCCTCTCCGTGCCCCAGGGCGTTATCGGCCTGATGACCCGCTTCGGCATGGACGTGGTGCTGGCCCATCCCGAGGGCTATGACGTGATGCCCGAGGTGGAGGAGATTGCCAAGAAGAACGCCGCCGCCACCGGCGGAAGCTACAGGAAGGTCGCCACCATGGAGGAGGCGTTCCAGGACGCGGACATTGTGTATCCCAAGAGCTGGGCCCCCTTCGCCGCCATGGAGGAGCGGACGAAGCTCTACCAGGCGGGGGACAAGAACGGCATCGACGCGCTGGAGAAAAAGCTCCTGGCCCAGAACGCCCAGCACAAGGACTGGACCTGCTCCGAGGAGATGATGAAGCGCACCCGGAACGGCTCCGCCCTGTACCTCCACTGCCTGCCCGCCGACATCACCGGATTGAGCTGCCCCGAGGGCGAGGTGGACAACTCCGTCTTCGACCGCTATCTGGTGCCCCTGTATAAGGAGGCCAGCTATAAGCCCTATATCATCGCCGCCATGATTATGATGAGCAAGGTGAAGGACCCCGTGTCCGCCCTCATGGCTCTGGACGCGGCGGATAAAAGGAAGATGTTCTGATGGGAAAGCGCATTGTAGTGGCTCTCGGCGGCAACGCCCTGGGCAATAACCTGCCGGAGCAGATGGCGGCGGTGAAGCAGACCGCCCGGGCCATCGCGGACCTGATTGAGGGCGGCAACGAGGTGGTGGTGGCCCACGGCAACGGCCCCCAGGTGGGCATGATCCAAAAGGCCATGGCCGAGCTGACCCGCTCCAATCCCGAAAAGTACATTCCCTGCCCCCTGTCCGTGTGCGTGGCCATGAGCCAGGGCTACATCGGCTACGACCTCCAGAACGCCCTGCGGGAGGAGCTGCTGGACCGGGGCATCCAAAAGGGCGTGGCCACCGTTCTCACCCAGGTGGAGGTGGACCCCAAGGACCCCGCCTTTCAAAACCCCACCAAGCCCATCGGCGCCTTCATGACTGAGGAGGAGGCCAAGCGCATGGTGGTGGAACGGGGCTATGACGTGATGGAGGACGCCGGGCGGGGCTGGCGCCGGGTCGTGGCCTCTCCCAGGCCCGTGTCCGTCATCGAGCTGGACACCATCCAGGCGCTGGTGGAGAGCGAGCACGTGGTGGTGGCCTGCGGCGGCGGCGGCATCCCGGTCTTCAAGACCGAGGGGCACCACCTCAAGGGCGCGGCGGCGGTCATCGACAAGGACTTTGCCAGCGAGGTGCTGGCGGAGGAGCTGAACGCCGACGTGCTGATCATCCTCACCGCCGTGGAGAAGGTGGCGGTGAACTTCGGAAAGCCGGAGCAGAAGTGGCTGGACAGCCTGAGCCCGGAGGAGGCCCGGCGGTACATGGACGAGGGCCAGTTCGCCCCCGGCTCCATGCTGCCAAAGGTTCAGGCGGCGGTAAAGTTCGCCGAGTCCCGGCCGGGACGGCGGGCGCTTATCACCTTGCTGGAGAAGGCCAAGGCCGGCATCGCCGGAGAGACCGGAACCACGATTGCCCTGTAAATGAAAACAAGAGGAAAAGGACCGCCCTAGGGGCGGTCCTTTTGCTTTGAAGCGTAAACGCGGGGGAGGAGGTCAGCCCAGGAACATCTGCACCCAGTAGTGGCCGTAGCCGGAGCTGGACTTCACATAGCCGATGCCGATGGAGGAGAAGTTCCCGCTGAGAATGTTCTTCCGGTGGCCGTCGGAATTCATCCAGGAATTCATGACGGCGGCGGGAGAGCCCTGTCCGGCGGCGATGTTCTCGCCCATGGCCCCGCCGCGGATGCCCGCCTCCTGAATGGCGGTGAAGCAGCTGGTCCCGTTGGGCCGGGTGTGGGAGAAGGACTCCACAATCTCCTCCGCCCGGAGCTGGGCCACGTTGCACAGGCCCTCGTCCAGGGTCAGGGCGGATTTGCCGTTTTCGGCCCGGGCGGCGTTGACCAGGTCCAGCACGCCCTGGCGCATGGCCTGGAGGTCCGTGCCGCTGGGAGCGGGGGCCTCGGGCGCGGGGGATTCGCTGGGAGCTTCGCTGGGGGTTTCGCCGCTGGACTCGACAATGTACATCAGGGACCAGAAGTCCTGGAGCCCGAGGTAGCCGTTTTCATCGTGGACAAAGCCCACGCCCAGGTGGGTGTATTCCCTGTTCAGAAGGGCGGCCTTGGCCTCCGGCGTGGACAGCACCTTTTCCAGGGCCGAGGCGGCGTCGTCATAGCCCTTGCCCACCACAAAGCTCTCGTCCACATAGTCCGCCTTCACGCCGGACTGCTTCAGTACGGAAGTCCAGTCGCTGCCGTCGGCCCGAATTTCGACATAGCCGCCGGAGAGGTCCCTGGCCCGGGTCCGGGCCGCCTGGGTCAGGCCGTCCATGGGCTCCAGGGGCTGCAGCCCCGCCTTGGCCCGCTCGGCGTTGAGAAGGCGTACCAGCTCTGCGGCGGCCGCCTCGGGCGTGGTTGTGGAGGGCCGGGGATCGGGGGCCTTTTCCGGGGCCTGTTCGGGGGTTTTGTCCGGGGCCTTTTCAGGCGCCTGCTCAGGGGCCTTGTCCGGGGTCTTTTCCGGCGTTTCCTCCGGCTTCCCAGAGGGCGCATTGGAGTCCATGTACTGGGACATGCGGTGAATCACCACGCAGCCCTGTCCCCGGTTCATCACCTTTTCCCCGCCGAAGGAGCCGTCGGCGTAGCCGTTGATCACGCCCAGGGCGAACACGGTCTTCACGGCCTCCCGGTACTGCTGGGGAATGGAGGCGTAATCCGCAATCCTGCCCTGCACGCCGCCGTCCTGGGCTGTCTCGCCGCCCTTTTGGGCCAGAATGTTGGCGATGATTTGGGCCATGTCATAGCGGCTGACGGGCCGGTTCATGGCCGCGGCGCTGCGGCAGTCCGCCTGGAAGCTGGTGTTTTCCAGAACGCCGGCCCGGGACAGCGCCTCCGCATAGGGCGCGAACCAGGCGATGGAGGTGAACTCCTCCGTGTTGTACGCCGCCGCCTCATCGGCGTAGAAGGCCCGGGACAGCATGACGCAGAACTGGGCCCGGGTGACCTGGGCGGCGGGCTTGAAGGAGCCGTCGGCGTAGCCGGAGGCAATGCCCTTGGCGGCGCAGTCCGAAATGGCGGCGTAGAACGTGTGGGTTCCGGGCACGTCGGTAAACTGCGCCGCCAGGGCGGGCGCGCTGAGCCCGGCGCACAGGGCCAGGGTCAGAAGCAGGGTCAGGATTTTTTTCATAGTCGTCTCTCCTTTTTCCGTTTCTCCCATTATAATCCGTACTCCGCCGCACCGCAAGAGGAAAAAAGAAGCAGGGGGGCGTTGTCTGCAAAAAGGAGGTGTCGTCCAACGGCGGATTTTGGAAAAAATTCCGTCATTTTTTACGACAGAAGGCGCAAAAAACGGCGCTTTATTCGTGAAACTATATGGAAAGCGGGGCGCGTTTGATTTTTTTGTTGCGCTTTGGGGGGAGGACAGGTATAATAACGAATCAAGACAAGCGGCGGAGGAAAGCCCCATGTTGATGGACACTGCTCTGAACAGCATCCTGGGCCTGTACATTATTCTGGTTCTGGTACTGGTGGTTTGGTACCGAAAAAGAATAGTGCGTTTGGTCATGCGCGAAACAAGGGCGCGATAAGCGGCCCCCGGGGACGCAAGCCGCCGGCCCCCCTAAAACCGGAACTCTTGCAAGTCCGTGACCCGACGAGGGACACGGGCTTTATTTGTTTTTGACGCCACAGCGAAAGGAGCGGTCAAGCATGGAAATGACAGGCGCGCAGATTTTGATGGAGGGCCTGGCCCGGGAGGGCGTGGAGCGGGTCTTCGGCTACGCCGGGGCCACCATCTGTCCCATTGCCGACGCCCTGCGGGAAAACCCGAACATCGGCTATACCCTGGTCCGCACGGAGCAGAACGCCGGGCATATGGCCTCCGGCTACGCCCGGGTGACGGGGAAGACGGGGGTGTGCATCGTCACCTCCGGCCCGGGCGCCACCAACCTCATCACCGGCATTGCCACAGCCTATATGGACTCCATTCCCCTGGTGGCCGTCACGGGGCAGGTGCCCTCCAACCTCCTGGGGCGGGACATCTTCCAGGAGGTGGACATCACCGGGGCGGTGACCCCCTTCACGAAGCACTGCTACCTAGTGAAGGACGCGGCCCGGCTCCCGGTGGTTTTGAAGGAGGCGTTCCACATCGCCTCCACGGGCCGGCCCGGCCCGGTGCTGATTGACGTCCCTGTGGACGTGCAGGAGCAGCTGGTGCCGGACGCGGCCTTCCCGGAGGAGGTCCGCATCCGGGGCTACAACCCCAGCGTCCGGGGCAACGACAAGCAGATTGCCAACGTGGCCGCCGCCATCGGCCTGGCGAAAAGGCCGGTGATCTGCGCCGGGGGCGGCGTGTTTCTGGCCCGTGCGGAGGCGGAGCTCCGGCAGTTCGCCGAGTCCACCGGCGTCCCGGTGGTGACCACCATGATGGGCCTCTCCCTTCTGCCCACGGAGCACCCGCTGAACATGGGCATGATCGGGGCCCACGGGAACAACACGGCCAACAAGGCCCTGGTAAAATCCGACCTCCTCATTATGATCGGCACCCGGGTGGCGGACCGGGCCATCGTCTCCCCGGACGAGATTCAAAAGCGCATGGCGAACATCCACATTGACGTGGACCCCGCCGAGATTGGGAAAAACATGCAGTCCACCCTCCCCCTGGTTGGAAACGCCAAGGTCATCCTCGGGCAGCTGATGGAGCGGGGAGCCAGGGCGGACTGCGGAGCGTGGCGGGAGGAGCTCCAGCAGCTCCGCCGGGCGAACCTGGGCCGGGGCTATCCCGAGAAGGCGGGCTGTGTCTTTCCCGGACGGCTGCTGCGCCTCCTGGGGGAGCGGCTGCGGGAGGACGCCGCCGTCTGCGTGGACGTGGGGCAGAACCAGATTTGGGCCTGCAAGCACCTGCGGCTGCGGGGAGCCAGGTTTTTGACCAGCGGGGGCCTGGGGACCATGGGCTACGCCATCCCCTGCGCCGTGGGCGTGAAGACCGCCCAGCCGTCGCGGCAGGTGGTGGCCGTCTGCGGCGACGGCTCCTTCCAGATGTCCATGAACGAGCTGGCCGCCGTGAAGGCCGGGGGCTTTGATCTGAAAATCGTGCTGATCCGCAACGGGGTCCTGGGCCTGGTGAACCAGATTCAGAGCCGGGAGCCCTACCACGGCCCCTTCGGCGTGCGGCTGGAGGGGGACCCGGATTTCGCCGCCGTCGCCGCCGCCTACGGCGTGCCCAGCCTGACGCTGCGGGACGAGGGGAAGGTGGAGGAGACCCTGGACCGCTTTTTGGCGAAGGAGGGGCCCTGCCTCCTCATCGCGGAGGTGAGCCCCCAGTGGAAAACCACGGACTGAGCGGGAGGAGAGAAGGATGAAACAGACGATTTCCATTTTAGTGGAGAACCGGGCGGGCGTTTTGAACCGGGTGGCCAGCCTGTTCTCCCGCCGGGCCTTCAACATCGACTCCCTGGCGGTGGGCGTGACGGACGACCCCTCCCTCTCCCGGATGACCATTATTGTGGACAACGGGAACAGCGTGGTGGAGCAGGTGGAAAAGCAGCTGAACAAGCTGGTGGAGGTTATCAAGGTCCGCACCCTGGACGAGGGAAGCATGATAGGCCGGGAGCTGATGATTATCAAAGTCAGCGCCAACAAAAACAGCCGGGAGCATATCATGACCATCTGCAATATCTGCGGGGCCAAGGCGGCGGACATCTCGCCGACCTCCATGACCCTGGAGATATCCGACACCCCGGACCGGGTGGATGTGTTCGAGGAGATGATGCGGCCCTTCAACATTTTAGAAGTCGCCCGGACGGGGGTCA
>CATLJA010000003.1 GCA_949959305.1 uncultured Oscillibacter sp. | reverse complement strand
TTGCAAAGTAATGGACGGTCTGTACCGTGTGCTTCGTAAAGACGGATTACTATTTTTAAATCTCGGTGACACATATTATTCTGGAAAAGGTGCTTCTCACGGCAAAGATTCTAAAAGCCATAAACGGCGCTTTGGTCTGCGTCCTGTGGACAAAAGTGGAGGATTAGGTGCCAATATTGAGAGAAAATCTGTTATAGGTATTCCTTGGCGAGTTGCCATTGAAATGACTTCAAGAAAATGGGTATTGCGGTCTCCAATCATATGGCACAGAGATAAAGCATTACCAGAATCCGTTGGTGATCGCCCTCATCGAAGTTATGAATATATTTTCATGTTTGCAAAAGACCGGAAATACTATTTTGATAGACAGCCATTAGTAGATAAACAAATTGATGAAGATGTGTGGACGATTACGCCAAGGCCATCAGGAACCGAAATAGACACTGCCCCTTATCCCGACGAATTGGTATCACGATGTCTCTCGATTGGATGTCCTTCAGGCGGTATTGTACTGGACCCATTCGTCGGCAGTGGAACAACTATGACAGTTGCGCTTAGTACAGGGCGTTCTGCGATAGGCATAGATATTAGCCATACCTTTTGCGAATACATCTTAAAGTGCTTGGAGGGAGAAAAATGATTTACCTCTCTGCAGAATATGTTCTGGCCGCTATTGGCCAATTGTCTTCTGTTCATCCATTTTTAGGTATTACATTTTTAACTTGCAAGAAGGAACAACTCCCAATCGAAACACCTATAGACTTTTTGATGGATAAAAACACCAAAACATTTATGACCTCCGTTCACAAAATATGTCCGTCGTCTGATTATTATTTCCAGCCATATC
This sequence comes from uncultured Oscillibacter sp., assembly GCA_949959305.1. Classification (GTDB taxonomy): domain Bacteria; phylum Bacillota; class Clostridia; order Oscillospirales; family Oscillospiraceae; genus Oscillibacter. The sequence goes on along the minus strand of CATLJA010000003.1, from coordinate 77,266 downwards.
AAACCGTTCGTAACAAACAATGGTTGTCTTCAAAGTATCCATCTTCTGGACTACAAGCGATAAATACACAAACATTTAGCAGTGCCTTTATCCACGATAGAAACGGAAAAAAGTGGTGCTGGACCGTCGATTATATTGAGAAAATTTCGGAAATTGCTATATCTGGGAAATGGAGGAAAATTCCTATTTCCTCCATGGCAATTTGGGTTTTAAAAAATTCGAAATGGAAAGATACTGCAACTATTGAAGATGTAGTAAAAAGATTCATTCAAGATTATCATATTACATTTAATGAACTGGATGCGTTTTTTACAGATGAAGCGAATTTCCCCAGCACACCAGCATTTCAAAATGAATGTATTTCGTGGAATCAGCTTTCAAATAGTTTATCTGCCCCTCCTGATGCACAACCAGATAAAGAAGGTACACTCTCAAAATTAGAACTTGTCAACGTGGGGCCTTGCGATTATGCAGAACTGCAACTTTCGCCACGTCTTAACATTATTACAGGAGATAACGGCTTAGGAAAGACTTTTTTGATGGACTGCGCTTGGTGGGCATTGACAAATACGTGGACAGGAAATCATGCACGGCCTAAATATGCAGAAGGTAGCAAAAAAGCTTCTATCAGTTATTCAATTGCTGGAAAATCAAAAATTGCACAGGACAAAAAAGTTTTGTACGACAACAAAATATTTGATTGGAAGAGATCCGCAGATACGGCCACAATTCCCGGTCTGATTGTATATGCACTCGTTGACGGATCATATGCAGTATGGGATCCGTCAAAAAGTTCCTCCTCGGATGATACAGCATGTGTTTTTTCCAAAAAACAAATATGGGATGGTGAGAGCAGTAGCATTGAGGGGTTAATTCGTGACTGGGTTAAATGGCAAAATAGCCCTGAAAAATATCCATTTGAAGTCTTTGTGAAAGTTTTAAGCGAAATGTCGCCTCCTGATATGGGAAAATTACTTCCTGGTGAGCCTATCCGTATTCCTAATGATAGTCGAGAGATTCCAACTATTCAATATCCATATGGCGTTGTTCCTATAACAAACTCTTCTGCTGGCGTCGGAAGAATAATTACATTGGCCTACCTGATGGTCTGGGCATGGAATGAGCATAAAGAAAATTGTAGATTGAAGGGCATCTCACCTGATTCACGCATTGTGATTATGGTTGATGAACTGGAAGCCCATTTACACCCAAAGTGGCAACGAACTATTCTGCCAGCGCTAATTGAAGTACAGAAATATTTATCGGATCAATTGGAAGTACAATTCATGATTGCAACCCACTCTCCATTGGTCATGGCATCTGCTGAGGCCATCTTTAAAAACGAAAGTGATAAACTGTTTCAATTAAAGCTGGACATTGACACAGCAAATGCAATTTTGACAGAAGAAAACTTTATTAAATATGGTCAGATTAACTCTTGGTTAACATCACCTATCTTCAATTTGGGACAAGCCAGGTCTACTGTGGCTGAAACCGCCATACGTCGGGCCAAAGAGCTTCAGCTTGATGATAGTCCTTCAAATGAAGCTGTTAAAATAGCGCACGAGGAATTACTTCAAAATTTGTCTCAAAATGATCCATTTTGGCCCCGCTGGATATACTTTGCAGAGCAACATGGGGTGGTTATATGATACATGTAGATTTAAAACCGGAGCCTTCTGAGTTTGATGTCAGAGTTAGGCAGCCCGGAAACTTATTTTTGCAGAGATGCCCTAATCCCAAAAGCAAAGACTGGAGCAAACATAATTACTGGAACCGATGTAGCGTAGAACTCTATCAAGCCTATGGAGGGATATGTGCTTATTGCGGACAGTGGTTTTCTAAGACAACTTCTGTTGTATCGGTTGATCATTTTTATCCCAAAAGCATGCATCCAGAGCAAGCATATGAATGGGATAACTACAGATTAACAACGCAGACAATGAACAATTACAAAGGCGATAAAATTGTTCTTGATCCGTTTATGATACATAATGGAGATTTAACCATTGACTTTCCTTCATGCTTGATAAAACCTCGGAGCGACATGACGCCCGCAGAAAAGGGCAAAGCAAAGAACACCATCCAAATTCTTCACCTTAATGACGAGGACCAGGCAAACCAAAGATGCGAAATCGTAATGGCATATATAAGTGGAGATATTAGTAAGCAATTTTTAGAAGCCAAATATCCTTTTATCGCATCTGAACTCCACCGCCAATGTTTGTATGATAAAATCAAGGACATGATTAAACTTCTCGATTAAAAGTTAAGGGAGTAATTGCCAAACATGTAAATTGTTTGACGATTACTCCCTGCTTTATCATGTGCAAACGATTTCTTCGTTAATGACCTCTATTGCGCCTGCTCGAATATTGTTCATCCTGCCAACCCATGCCATCTGGTCGCTTGCCTTGAGCTGTTCCGTCACGCCTTGACACTGGGCTATCTGCTCCACCAATTGGGAGAACATGGCTTCTGCCTGTTGGTCAATGTCCGCCAGATAGCTGTCCAGCTTGCCACTCAACTGCAAACTGGTGTAGAAAGCCCTGCGGTGTTCCTTGATGTACCGCAAGTGCCGCTGACCCCATATGCCAACAGAGCCAATTTCAGGGACAGTGAGATTCGGTAAAAGGTAGTCACCCTCCTGACGATAAGTTCCACCCGTTTGCTCAAAAATCGACTTTTCCATATTGTAGCCCTCCGATATGTTGAAATTCCTTGCAATTCAATCATACCCGGCTGACTTCACAAAAGTTGTGGAGGGGACTTCCTTACGAAGTCCCCTCCACGCGCCCGTTGTCGATGCTGTATGGAGAATTGACATCACAGATTTTTGCGGCAAAGGGTAGGCCGTCTATCGTCCCGCCCAGCCAGTTTCTCCAGACGCAATCGGTCGTGATCGTGTGTTCGGGCATTGATTTTCCTCCCAAAATACGTCTCACGGTGAGACGCATTACCCAAAGTCATGCCGCACGGCGGCGGAATAGTAAGGGCCTATCGTGATCGGCGCGTTGTAGAGCGCCGTCAACAGATAGGCCCGGATGTTATTGATTTTTGTGGTGGTCTGCCGCAGGGAGTCTATGATGTACTTAATATGTTCGCTGTCAAGCTGACGGAAACGCCGCCTGACAGCATCCACAGGTAAGACTTCACCGCCGATCCGCATGGTGGAGGCCGTACTGCTCAACACGTCCACAATCAGCTCCAACAGGCTTTCTACATCGTCGTATGGAAGCTCCTGCCGCAGATGTTCGTACTCAATATTTTCTTTGATTTCTTCTCTCAGCTCATATCGATCAATCCCCATTTGCCGCCCGCCAGGGGCTGGGGGATAGATGGATGGATCAGGCTGGATAAAATCAATTTGATTTCTTTTAGTTTGATTAGGGTCGATTCCCTCGACCTCTGCACGTTGAAAATCTCGACCTCTTGGGGTCGTAAAATCCGACTTCTGCACGTCGTCATAATCGACGGCTGGAGGTGGCGCAGGAGGCTTCGGCTTATTCTCAGGTTGGGGCGGCAGCTCCTGCGTGGTGAAACGCTTGACATATATCCGGGTGGGCTTGCCCTGGCCCTGCTTCTTCCGCTCAATCAGGCCGACGCCCTTGCCGGTGTCCAGCTCGGCCAGCAGCTTCATGGACTTATCCCGTCCGCAGTTCAGACTGCTGCATGGCTGCTGCCTCCTTTTGGGTCAGATTACGGCATTATTGGTTTATCAATTTTGAGGGGGTAATTTAGGGGAGGTAACTCGCTTGGTTGCCGCCTGCGTTACATCCCCAAAACGATGGTGCCATAATAAAAGAGGTGTTCGATATGCTGAGTTTTCAGCAACGAACACCCCTTAATATTACAAAGACACACACTGTTTTTCTTCTATTTTTGATTTTTTACGACTGGTTTTGACACTTTTACCCCCCTATTTGTGTCGCATATAACTGTTCCGTGTGGGAGAGCGTTCGGTTCGCATCCATAGCGAGTCACATCCAACCCGATTTTCCATCTCCTGTATTCCTGTCCGATTTGTTGGACTTTCCCCCGAAAATCGAATATTCCAGAAATCCAAAATCTGTAACTTTTTCTGTATAAAAAGTGCTGATTTGGGCTCGTAGCTCAGCTGGGAGAGCGCTGCGTTCGCATCGCAGAGGTCGAGGGTTCGATCCCCTTCGAGTCCACCAAATAGAGAATCACCCCGGTAAAAACCGGGGTGATTCTTTGTTTGACCACATAAATACCACAGACAGCGATTCAAACCTCAATCGCAGGATAGTATTTCCCTGCCGTTAATTTGAGTGTTTTGTTTAATCATCGTAGTCTGGATAGTCCGGTGCCCAGTCTGGCCAAATTTGAGCCTTATGACGTCTCTGGGCATTGTGTATCTGGCTATGGGTTTTCTTCTTGGATTTTAACTGCTTTGCGTGGTTATCACTTCTTGCTTTATATGCCTTATTATTTGGATTGTGCTGATTGGCCCAATCATCCAGCTGCGCCTGTGTATGCGTTTTGCCTGATACTTTTTTAGTCCTCATTTTTCCTCCTTTCTGAGCCAAATAAAACCACGCACTCTTGCTTGTGCGTGGTTGCAGTCACTTTCTCCTAATTGCTTTACACGCACGAAAACAAGACCAACGATAATTTCATTGGCTCGAATTTGTGGTGTAAAGCATTGGAACAATAGGGGACTACTATAAGTCAAACACAACTACTTTCTCAACCTCTTAACGAGAATTTGGTAGGGACTGATAGTTCCAAAGTTTACCCTATTTACATTTTTCAAATGCTCAAGATTTTTCCAGGGCATATTTTCATACTCTCGTTCTATGAAAAGTTTGCACTTAAAAATATGTAAGAGCACTTGTTGAACTAATTATAGCAGGTAAAAAATATTTGTCAATTATTCTCACTTAGCAAACGACTTGCTTGAACCACAGCCCTTCAGAAAATTTGGGGGCGGCAGGCTGTTGCTTTGGCCTGCCACCCTATTCATTGGATATGGCACCTCAATATTTGGAGGGTGTCCCTACCGCCTGCGCCGCTTTCAGCTCCGCCAGTTCTCGCTTCATCTGGACGATCAGCGCCGCCAGCTTTTCCTCACACTCCTCGCGGGTGTGAGCGTAGATATTGCGGGCGTGTTTTTTGCCGTCGATCCACTTGGGCGAGTAGCGGCCCTCAAACAGGTGGTCATTGATCTGGCTGATGCACCCTGTCCCCGGCCTGCGGTGTGGGGGACGGTACGGCGTGAAGGTTACAGGCGGAGCGGCTTCCTCACGTTCCGGCTCTTCCTCCACCTCCGCCCCGACGATGCCTTGGTCGATGTTCCGGGCCGCATTCCTCTGCATCTCGTCGGTGACGTGGGTGTAGATGTTCAGCGTGGTGGCCGACGAGACGTGGCCGATGATGGCGGACAGGGTCTTCACGTCCATCCCGTTCTCCAGGGACATGGTGGCGAAGGTGTGCCGCAGGTCGTGGAACCTCACTCTTTTGCACCCCGCCCGCTCCAGAATGACTTGCAGGCGCTTTCGGACATAGCCGGGATCCACGGGCTGCTCCGGCTTGATGCGGGAGGGGAACATCCACTCCGAGAAGATCTGCGCCCTGTACTCCGCCAGTAGCTCCACCATGGCGGGCGGCAGGATGACGGTGCGGACAGCGGCCTTGGTCTTCGGCTCGTTGATCTCCAGCTTACCGTTGACGGAATACACCTGCTTGTTGATACGCAGTTTGCCGGTCTTGAAGTCCAAGTCAGACCATTGGAGGGCCAGCAGTTCACCCCGGCGCATCCCAGTGGTCAGCTCCAGGAGGAACAGCTCGTACATTCTCTCCGCCTTGGCTTGGATCAGAAACCGCTGGATCTCCTCCCGGCTCAGAATCCTCATCTCTTTCTCCCGCAGGGGTGGCAGCTTACAGCCGATGGCCGGGTTGGTTCGGATGAGGCCCTCCTTTACCGCCCGGTCCAGCGCCATCTGGCACACCGCGTGACAGCTGCGCACCGAGCGGTCTGCCATCCCCGCACCGTGGCGCTCCACGTTGTTGAGCCGCCCGCCCTTTTTCATCTCGGTGAAGAACTGCTGGAGGTCGGATTGGGACAGCTTGTTCAGGGGGATATCCCCCACTCCCGGAATGGCGTGGAGGTAGATCCAGTTCTCATAATTCAGCTGGGTGGTGTGCCGCAGAGCCGGCTTGGAATAGTTCTGATACCAGAAGTCCAGCCAGTCCCCGAGACGCATCTCTGCCCCGACCTTCACCGGCCCGGAACCGCCCTGAGCTGTCTTCAGCTGTTCCAGCTTTTCGGCGCACTCCTTTTTACTTTTAGCCAGCACATTTTTTGTCTTGGGATTGCCGTTGCTGTCATAGCCGACTACCACACGGCCCTCCCAGCGGCCGTCTTTCCTCTGCCGCAGAGTGCCCTCGCCTTTCTTCCGCTTCTTTGCCATACCCTCACCCCCTCACCATGATGTCGTCCAGAAAGCCGCCCACGATCTCCGCCGCCCGGCGGTGCATATCCCCAGTGACGTGGGTGTAGGTGTCCAGGGTGAAGGACGCCCTGGTGTGACCCAGGATACCGGAGAGGGTCTTGGCGTCCACACCGCTGGTCAGGGCGTGAGTGGCGAAGGTGTGGCGCAGGTCGTGGAACCGGATGCCGGGCAGACTGGCACTTTTCAGCAGGGTCTTCAGGCGGCTGTAGGCCCTGCCGGGATTGACCGGCTCCTCCGGGCAGAGAGGATTGGGGAAGATCCACTGGGAGCAGGAGCCTTTCCTCCGTTCCCGCAGTAGCTGAGCCGTGCTGGGCGGCAGGGTGATGGTGCGCCGACCCTTTCCCGTCTTGGTCTCGCCGGTGGTCAGCCCGCCGCCCTTGCGCTGGTGGAGCGTCCGGCGCACCGTCAGCGTCCCTTTCTTCTCATCGAAGTCAGACCACATCAGGCCGCAGATCTCACCCCGGCGCATCCCGGTGGTCAGCTCGGTGTAGAAGAAGTCGTGCCAGACCGGGTCCTTTTTGATCTCCGCCATAAACCGCTCCAGCTGCTCATCGTTGAGAATCTGCTTGGCAGAGGCTTTCTTTTTGGGGAGCGTGACGCCCTCGGTGGGATTTCTCGCTGTGAGCCGCTCCCGCACCGCCGCGTCCATGGCCTGGTGGAATACACCGTGGAGGCTGCGGATGGTAGAGCCGGAGAGTGCGTACCCGTACTCGGGGTGCTCGGTCTTGCGCCCATTCTTCTGCACCTCCCGGTACAGGGCCTGCACGTCGGCGGCGGTCACCTTGCACACCGGCCTGTCCCCCAGACGGGGCTTGATGTAGCACTCGATATACTGGCGGTAGCCCCTCAGCGTGGACTCCCGCACCGTGGGTGAGACGTACTCCTCCAGCCAGCGGTCCAGCCAGTCCCCCAGCGGCATCCGGCTGTCCTCACTCAGATCCACATCCCGGTACTCCTCGATGCTCCGGTGCAGTTTTTTCATCAGGGCTTTCTGACTCTTGGCAGAGACGTACCGGAAGATGGAGTCGCCGTTCTCCTTGTGGCCCACTACGATGCGGCCCTCCCAGCGTCCGTCCTCCCGCCTGCGCACCATGCCGTCGCCGGACGGTCTGCGCTTTGCCATTTGTTACTCACCTCCAACCCGAATATCTCCGTCGTTGTCTTCCATGCACTCCGCCATAATCCTGACGCCCAATCGGAAGCCCAGGATGAAATTCTCGGTTGCTGTGATGCTGTTGATCTCATGCTGGGAGCGGATGAACCTTGTGAGGGTCTGCTGCCCCTCCTCGTTGAGGAGTTCCATCAGCTGTCCCTCGCACTTAGCGACACGATCCACCGCTTTCTTCATCTCTGAGCCAGGTATCATCTGCTGCTCACAGGGTGTGATGTTGCCGTAGTAGAGATCCTCCAGAGTCGTTCTCATGTCTGCTACCTCCTTTGCAACACCAACACATACCACACTTCGGCGGGAATAGCTACTACTTTTTTACAGCCCACCGTTCTGATAGCGGACCGCGTCATCCAGTGTGACACTGCCGCCGGTCTTTTTCACATTCTGGACGCACCGGCCCCGCAGCGCCTTGAGTTGTTCATCGGGAATCTCCATCCCAGCCGCCAACACATTCATCACCATGTCCTGCTCCACCGCCAGCTTGAAGAGCAGACGGCAGATCCGGTTCTCCGTATCCTGCACCGTACCGCGAATAGCGGACAGGTACATAGGCGCTACGGCTGTGCAGTCTCCCGCTGTCAGGTAGTCGCAGTAGAACCGCAGAGCCGTTTCCACGAACTCATTTTGACTGCGGCAGTTCGCTAACTGCATTGCTGATTTGATCTTCCGGTCTGTGTCCGGATCAATTCTCATCTGAAATCTCACTTTTTCTTCTGCCATGATGTTATCCTCCAAAATTGTGTTTTTTGGGGCTTTCGCCACCTGTAATGCCTGAATTTTCCTTGCGGCAGTAGGGCTTGTGCTCTTATCAATGCCATATCCAATGCCATGCCGGGAAAAATGATGCCATTCTACGATTTGCACAGTTTCCCTCTAAATGTACCGCAAACGGTTCCAAGCTTCGGCGTTTCCCGTCTCCCGGTCCGCATTGCGGGCCGGTGTGACCCGGCGTGGCGGCACAAGGCGCCACGCGTTTATCCTGCACTTTTTTCGACCCCCCGGTTCACTTGGCCGTTTGGCAAATCGCTGAGGCCACCCACTTCGCACACCGGGCCACACAGCCCCGACATGCCGCGCTCTGCTGCTGGGGGTGTCATGGGCCGCCCTGCCGTCGGGGATGGTTCCTGCGCCGCACACAGCCGCGACAATCGGGCCTGCACTTTTTGCCGCTCGGTATCCAACTCCAACTGACTGAGTTGCCGCTCGTGGTAGTAATCCACCGCCTCCTGAATAGGACGGATGTAGTAGCGCAGTGTTCCGTTGCGCTTGCGTCCGTCTCGGGTGATGACGGTGGTGGGCTCCGTGCGGATGAGGTACTTGTCCTCCAGCTCCAGCACATACTTACGGACGGTGTTGGCACTCATCTTCACCGCTCTGCCGATGGTGTTGTAGCCGGCGTAGGACTGGAAGGTCTTCCTGTCCTCGATGTGCATCAGGTAGCCGTAGACCGCGATGGCGCCATAGGACAGGCCCAGGTAGAAGACCTCATTGGGCAGGGGCGAAAAATTCTTGGCGGGGTCTCGCTTGGAATAGAGATCGTATCTTTTCACGCTGTACCTCCTGTGTGTTCCTCCACCCAACGGATGAACGCCTCCTTGGGAATTACGATGCGGCTGCCGATGCGCAGTGCCGGGAAATCCGGTTCGTGCATGAGTTCGTACCCGCTGGACGGCGAGACCCCCAACACCTTCGCCACTGTCTCCGCGTTCAAAAACAGCGGCAGCTCGTCGTAGCTTTTGTAGACTGATTCTTTCATCTGAACTTGCTCTCCTTACCAGTTGTGATGATTTTTTCTCTGCGCTGGAACACAGGACAGAGTGTGATAGCCGTCCACGCTGTTCTTGCCATACCAGAGAAAATAAAAAGACCTACACATCCCTGCTGGCAAACACAAACAACGGTACATCATTTTGTACCGTGAGGTCTTGCACAGCCTCGGATATGTAAGTCGGAAGTAGAGCGAGGCAGTTTGTTCAGTTGTTGCACTCGAATATATGTTCTGCTTACAGGATACTCGATCAGACGGCTTTTGTCAAGAGGGTGTGTATAAAAATTTTGAGAAATGGGAATGCTAAAAAGTTTAGTCACTGTCCACTGGAGCGAGTTCTTTGTGTCTGACTGTACGAGTGGCCTTGATTGTTCATTTGAAATCGTATAAAATATTGACAGACGAACCGCATTGTGCAACCGGGCACAGGAGGGAATACGAGTTGAGAATTGCCACTGGGAACATCGAACGGTTGAAGCACAAAAAATCGCCGGAGCAGATTTTGCTTGCCTGTGAACAGATTCAGGCGGATATCCTGGTGCTTACAGAGACAGATCATCGTGTGTGCCCGGATTACCAGTACAGCTTCCATACACCGCTGCTGACAGATATTCAGCCCACATTTTACACCGCTACCGAGAACAGGGTCTCTGTTTACACAAACTACCAATGTGTCCGGCAGCATAAGACCTGCGACGAGTATACTGCGCTGTGCGTCGAACTGGAAACAGAAAAAGGTCGTCTGCTGGTCTATGGAACCATCATCGGCATATACGGAAACAGACATCCCTCGTTTCTGAAGTCTTTGACAAAGCAACTCGACGATATCAAGTGGAATGGAATCAGAATAAGCTGCTGTCTGACCACAAGGGGATCGCCGTGTGTTTTTCGTAGCCGCCTTTTTATCTTTGTATATGGAGATGCAATATCTGAAAGCCAAGAGCAGACCGTTTTCGGCCTGCTCTTGATTTTGGTTCTGTTCCTTTGTCTGGCTGTCCTGTCACGCATAGAAGTTGACGCTGTCGGGTATTCCGACAAACATGTAACAGTATGTGATCCCGTCGTACTGGGTCACGCCCACCCCGATGCAGTCACAGCGTGGATCGATCATGGTCTGGAAGTGACCGGGAGAGTTGATCCAGTTGTCGACGGCGCGCTGGGCGGCGTTGACTGTGCCGGTGAACACAGTCAGGTTATCACCGAAGCCATAGGGGTATCCGGCATCGACAGCGGCTTTGCTCTCCTCTGGAGAGTGATGCCAGGTGTAACGCCGGTTGGAGCAAATTTGGGCGGCGTTCATCAGGGCCTCGTTGATAGGTAGCTCTGGGACTCCATTGGCCTTGCGGGTCTGGTTAATCAGGCGGATCATCTCTTGGCGTATCTCCAAGTTGTCCATCAGGCAGGTGCTGTCCTCATCGGAGGAGACTTTTGAGGGAGTGGGTATGGTGGAGTTGACCGTCAGCGTTATACTTCCACACTCCCCGGCGCTGTTGGAGGCGGTGATCTCCGCGCTCCCCTCAGCCTTGGCGACGGCAACCCAGAAGGTCAGTACCTGTTCCACCGCTACCGTTTCCGGGTCGCTGGTGGTAACGGTGTACTCCGTATCACTGCGGCCGATGATGAGGCCGCTTCGCTCTCCCACTTCCAAGGTGCTGCCCTTGTAGCTGCTCACACGGATGGCCGGAATTTCCACTGTTGCGGCAGGGACGGTGAGTGCGGTTGCAAGGATGGTCGCCGTCAATATGGCGGCAATGTGTTTTTTCATGCTGGTCATACTTTTTCCTCCTGTATTCAGTATTTCTTTGTGCTCTTGGCAACCAACACAATACCGAATGAAGGGAAGGAAGTCTAGTAGAAAGCATAAACAGAAGTAGAGAAATTTAATAGCAGAACCAAGGTATTTTAGCTTCTTGGTTGCTACATGCTTACTGCTGCGAAATTGCAGCAGTAAATAATAATTGTTGCAATTTCGCAGCATTTGTGTTATAGTAAAACAGAGGTGGTAATATGGTCACTTTAGGCGAATATTTGAAAAAAAATCGGATCCACCAAAAACTCAGCCTGAAAGATGTCTACAAAGAAACCGGCATCAGCGATTCAAAACTCAGCCGAATTGAAAATGGTACAAATGCTTCAAACCCAGCACCAGATATTCTGCTGGTTCTGTCTAAATTGTATCATATTAATCTCATTGAGCTGTACTGCATTGCAGGTTACCTGGATAAAGAGGCGCTCTCTTCCTATGAGCAGGTCTTTCAAAATGCAGATCTGCTTACCGAAGATGAAAGGAACCTCATTCAAGCGCAGATTGATTTGTTCACGAAAGGAAGAACGAAGCATGATTTTTAGGCTTGGAGAACTCTTTTGCGGCCCAGGCGGCCTGGCATGGGGAGCAACTCATGCGGATATTGGAGATCCGAATTTCAAAATTATCCACGCTTGGGCAAATGACTATGATGAAAATACATGTCAAACATATCGGCGCAATATCTGTCCTGATCAGCCTGGCACTGTATACCATGCTGATGTGCGGAAATTTGATTTAACCCAGCTGAGTCCAATTGATGCCTTTGCATTTGGTTTTCCATGCAACGACTACAGTGTCGTCGGTGAACAAAAAGGCATGGATGGTGTTTACGGGCCTTTGTATTCTTATGGCATCAAGGTACTCAAACTATACAGACCTCAGTGGTTTTTAGCTGAAAATGTTGGTGGTTTGAGAAATGCAAACGATGGCAAGGCTTTTACTAAGATACTTGACGAAATGAAAGCGGCAGGGTATAAACTTTATCCCAATCTATATAAATTTGAGACTTATGGAATCCCCCAGGCGCGGCACAGAATTATTATTGTTGGCATTCGAGATAATATTAATGTTGAATTTAAGATTCCTTCCAGCGCCCCTTATGCAAAAGTGGATAACACTTGTAAGACAGCAATTGAAGTTCCTCCTATTGCCCCTGATGCTCCCAATAACGATCTTACCAAACAATCGGCAACAGTGATTGAGCGCCTTGGATACATTAAACCTGGCCAAAATGCCTTTACAGCCGAACTTCCTGATCGCTTAAAGCTGAATGTTTCTGGTGCAAAGATTAGTCAGATTTATAAACGCCTTGATCCAGATAAACCTGCATATACTGTTACTGGAAGCGGCGGCGGCGGAACTCATATCTATCACTGGTCTGAACCCCGCGCATTGACCAACCGAGAGAGGGCCCGACTACAAACTTTTCGGGATGATTTTGTGTTTGAGGGAAGCAAAGAAAGCGTTCGCAAGCAGATTGGCATGGCAGTGCCTTGCGAAGGTGCCAAGATTATTTTTGAAGCTATTTTGAAAACATTTGCGGGTATTCCATATGAATTTATGACTGCAAATATTGAAGAATAAAATTAATCACGACAAATGGAGCGTCGTAGCATAAGTCCTACAACGCTCCATTAATTTATTATATAAGTTCAATGACTATATCTGTAGAATTCAGCCAAGTTACTCTTACTTGATCTCCTATACCCGCACCAATGCTATAAAACCAGTCACCAAGCGCTTTAAGATTCTTGTCTCCAGCAAATTGTTTTGCATAGCAATCATCTGCTTGATTCCCCTGTGCTCGTACAATACCTCTAAATCCTCCGTCTACAGAAGCACAGTTAAATAAATTCTTTCCCAAAATATCTCTATATCCTGTTCCGTTTTGATTAAATAATCCCAATCTATATGCATCCCCTGCCGGAATTGGTATATACCCCTCTCCATATACTGTCCCTCGGCTATTTGTGTACCTTATTTCGCCCCAAGCTAAATGGGGAGCTTTTAATGTAACTGTATAAGTGTCACCTGCATTTGCCATATGTCACATCCTCTTTCAAACCCATAAAAAATATCTCAGCATACTTTGGCTTTTTAGATTATTGCTTCTTATATCCGAGGGCCTTCATTTTAGGCTTGAAAAATCCAAGTAGTAGGTCTCCTCATCTAACTTCAAAAAGATTATATCAGTTCTGTCATATTTGTCAAGGTCGGATCTGGTAACAAGTGCGCCGTTGGCAAGGCCAAGCCTATTTCTAAAATATTCCCCCAAGTCACTGTTTCTCGCTGGAGTAGTAATTGCCTTGTCATTCTGCTGTTCAACACGAAGAATAAGCTGATGGCGGTCGTCTGTTATTGCGGTAAAATGCCGCTTTTCCAACGGGAAAAAACCACTCTTAGCAATCTTGCTCGGCAATGGGATATATGCTTCATTGGGATTGCGCCCCGGCCTATGTCCCCAGTTAAGGCCGGATCGTTTTCCGGGCTCTCCGTTTCTGGTGATTAGGCTGAGTGTAACCATCTGATATCTGTCCTGAGCCATAAAATCAAAACCATCAATGAGCGTATTTTCCAAATCCAAAACAGCGTGTGTAGGATGGATAATCACATATTCCTCCACCTCGGCATGGTGAACATAGATGCTTCGGTCAATCAGTGATTGATAATACTCCAGGGATTCCTGTGGATTACACTCATTCATGATTTCTTGGCGGTGTCTGCCGACAAAAGAACTCTGCACAAAATTGGAAGATCCCGAAAATGCACACACTGGAGCGCCATCTTTAGCCCAGATAAAAAGGTTGCCATGAACAGCTGGGGCATCATATATGTAGCTGCATTCCAGCTTTGCAATTTCTTGCGGATGCTCACTTCGAATGATCTGGATGAAGCCTTCGTGTACAGACACGCTGATGCCATCAAAAGGCACCATGCCAACCAGTAAAAATATTTTTATTGGCGTCTTCGTTTTGTGATACAGATTCTTGATATACCAGGAAAGCATTGTAGGTGTAGCGTAACCAGATACAATATACAGCTCATTTGCGTCAAGCAGCAACGGATCAAACAGCACCGCTTTTGCAATATCTCTAATTATCACAGCTTTTTCTCCCTATTCTTGTTTTGTTCAGAGGCTGTATTTATTGTTTTAATCACTACATCAACACACTCGTCCAAATGTTTTTTGATCTGCCACTCCCAGAAACGAAGAACCGTCCAGCCAGCTTCTTGGAGTTGTGCTGTTACCTCTTTATCTCTCTGCATATTACGCTCGATTTTTGGTATCCAATATTCTCGATTTGACTTGATCCTCTTATGACGATTTTCCCAATCATAGCCATGCCAATAATCTGAATCACAGAATATTGCTATACGGTACTTAGTAATGACAATATCAGGTTTGCCCGGCAGGCCTTTATAATTCTTACGATACCGGATTCCACAGTGCCACAAAGCGTGTCTAAGGGCAAGCTCAATAGACGTATCTTTGCTCTTAATTGCCTGCATGTTTTTTCTGCGCTGCTCAGGAGTTAAATCATCCATATTGCACTTCCTATCACTCGGCATCGTTTTTATTGAATTCTCTCACATCATAATAAACCATATTGTTAGGAAGCTTAATGTTAGGCACCCATAATTCTCTGCCGCTCCAGCCTTTACGACCTGTCACCTTGTACATAGTAAGCACAATGTGGTCAGAGAACGAACTTCCTAAACTCCAATCATTGGGAGAAAGCAAGGCACCAGTGCCCTTGGCAACATCTCTATTTCTTCGAACAATCAGAACGCCTTGGGCAGCAGGCTTCTCGGAAAGCATGGTATCCAGAATAGATATAAAACTGGACACAGCAAAATCATCTGCGGATATAATATGACCAAAAATTTCTTTCATGAGTCGAAGACTAATCTGATAGCATGCTTCTTTGTCATCAAAAGGAGCCAGCAGCTTATCCAAGTCTTCAATGGAATTATTATCAGGATCAAAAGGATAGTAGTTTGTGCCACCAGAAAGCATAAAAACATTGTGATTGTCCAGCACATTTGGACGTGTAGGATTCAATCCCCTATGATAATAGATTTTGATATCTTTAGTGCCATTTTCAAGCTGTGCAATAATAGAGTTGTTAGTTGCATTGATATCAGCAAACAATTTATAGAGCGTTTCGTCGATGAATACTCTCATCATGCCGGGATCACGATCATATCCAAACATGCGGCTGTGCTGCCACATAGTGTCAGCCTGGGGTTTTTTGCTGGTTCTGGTATAGTAGATGGTATGCAGTCCAGGAAAGGTGACTCCACGCCCCAAAGTATTTCCACCGACAACAATATTTGACCCCGAGGAATATTCACCGCTGTTAACATCATTTCTGCCATTCATTATGATGATATTTACCCCATTAGTCTCGAGGAGGTTTTTGACAACAGCAAAAAGAATATCGAAGGTAACTTTTGAAGATTTCTGTGGATTCAATGTATCGTATTCTTCCTTCAATGCATCTCTAAATTCCTCGTTCAGATGTTTCAGGCACCACGCGAGTTCGGTAGATATGGACTTGGCATATTTGCTATGAACAGCTTGTCTGACGCTGGGGTGGAGCAGACAGTTACAGACCTTTCCGCCGGAAGCAAGAACCTGACCAGAAACGGCAAGATGATGCAGAACGACCTGACGTTCCGGTCTGGAAGTCTTTTCTAAGAAATTGATACAATCAGCGGTTTTATTCTTCGGAAAAAAGAAGTCGCCCCCTAAATAGGCATTACCAGGTTCAAAATAATAGGAAAAATAAGGATGCCAGCCAGAGGCCATCGTCTGCAGAAAAATAGCCTGAGGGGTGCCGGTCACCTGTAAATAAATGCTGCTGGAGGCACCATTTTTAATAGCATCCAGATATTTGTTGATGGAGGACTGCTGTCCTTTGTTTACCAGCGTATTCAAGGAAGCAGCATCAGCCTCGTCATCAATAATAAACAAAGGATTTCCTTTCATAAAGCCTGTAGAAGCAAACACATTGGCCCAGAGTCGAAGAACACGGTAGTTTTTCTTTAGCACAATGATGACAGGTTCCTTTAAGCTGCTCTGGATAAACAAACCAGAGTCATTTTCACCGCAGACACAGAATCCAGTCAAGTCATCTTTGACGCGGTCAAGGGTTTGTTGCTGCAATACTACATTGTCAGTAGTAAGCAGGACAAAAACAGGAAATCCTAGATCTGCAGATTTGCATATGATACCAAACATCTGGCCGGTTTTTCCGGATTGGACATTTCCAAACAACAGGCCTATTTCGTGAGAGCAGAAAGAAAAATTCTTAATATATTGATTACCAACTTCCTCTGCCGTCTTGAAAATAGATTCTGCCAATTTAGGATTTCCACGATCTGTAATTGTTTTGAGGTATGTTTTCAGATAATGCATCATTCTCCACCTCCGTCTTCGGCCTCTGATGCCGCTTCGAAAGACAAAATCCAGACATCCAGCATATTGCCATCTTTATCCTCTGTTTTTTGGTCAGTTTTCGTAAGCACAAGCCTGTCGCATCCATAGGCGGCCAGCATTTCCTTTGTTATCATGCCTATTCGGTCCTTATCGGCTTGCGTATCGTTTACAGGGGTGACCAGGCCAGCCGCGGCAAGACGGCCTTTAATCCAGCGTCCCAAAATCAATTCATCGCCAACAGCACTGAACTGTTTATTCCCATCACTCGTGGTATGAGCCTTAAATGTATAGCCGTCATCAGTTACAACAACAAAAACTGCGTTTTTTTCAGGATATCCCTCAAGACAAGTAATTTGCTTGCTGACAGTAAACTGAGTTTCATACCAATCACGAGACTTTCTGGCACTTCTTGGTGCTGCATAACTGACGTTCAGATTAGACTTTGTATAGTGCCTGCCGTCATCCATATGACGTTCTGCATAGGCAGGTACTTTAATAGGCAGGACAAAAGAAAAATCAGTCTTATGCCGGTTAAATATTTCCACCTCTGTTTGAGGAATCTGCTCAACAGTGTCAATGCCGGTCAAGGAAGTATTGACTTCGCGGATAAGAGGCATATTAGCAGCTTCATCAATTCTGACCGAAGATACTGGGCCGGCTATTTTCCGAATCAGATTCGCTATTTCATTGCATTCGGCACTATCCTCGGTCACTGCTGACACTTCATACTGTCTGCGATTGTTGGCCTCCATTTTGATAACACCAAGATTTGCAGAACCGATAACAGCAGATTTTGCCCGTTCATTTTTGTAAAAGGCATAGATTTTACCATGGTATTTGAATGCTCTGACTATTCGAATTTCACCGATGCCTTTATCAACCCATTTATGATTTAAAGCAACTGCTGTGTGATAGATACTTTCAGGCATTCCTTCGAAATAGTACATGCCGATGGTCAGCACAATATGCCGAATCTCATATTTGTCCACAATCTGCTCCAATTCTTGCAGAGCCGCTTTGGAAACATATCCCACAGCGATTTCAATGGCATCAGCCGAAGAGATTTCTTCAAGAAGGCGGCCATTTACAGTTTCCTGGCCGTCCTCAGTTCCAAGCGGAAGAATATTTGAATAAAGCAGTTTCATTAAACAACCTCCAAAATATATAATTTAGAGCACATTCAACAGTAAATCATCTCATAAATATGTTATCTGATACACAATAACAGTTTTGTTTACTGAAAATATGGAATTATGCTCGAAAAGATCAGCACAGCCTTCCCAAATTCTCCTCATCCGCCGGGCAAAATTCATACTGTGGTATCTTCTCTGGAGTAATCCAGCGGATGTCGTTATGCTCCAGCATCTGGGGCGTTCCCTCAATGATTGCCGCATTGAACAGTGTTAGATGCACATTCAAGTCGGGGTAATCGTGGTTAATCTCCATGAACACTTCGCCCACCGAAATAGTGACAGCCAGCTCCTCCCAGCATTCCCGCACCAGGGCCTGCTCCTTAGTTTCCCCCGGTTCCACCTTTCCGCCCACAAATTCCCACAACAATCCCCGTGCCTTATGAGCCGGACGCTGGCAGATCAAAAACCTGTCTCCATCCCAGATCAGCGCCGCTACAACCTCTGTCGCTTTTTCTCCATACCATCCACCGCCCTCAATTTGCCTTTTTCCCCTGCTTGTGCTATTTTATTATGAGTATACCACAAATTTCCCCTTGGGGGAAGTGCGTTATGGAGGCACAGTATATGATACGAGAGATTATGCGAGACGAAGCGTTCCTCTCCCAAAAGGCCGAACCAGCCACCCTGGAGGACTTGCCTGTCGCCCAGGATTTGCTGGACACTCTGACCGCCCACAAGGACGGCTGTGTGGGCATGGCGGCCAATATGATCGGTGTCTGCAAGCGGATCATCGTTTTTGACAACGAGGGCACATACATGGTGATGTTGAACCCGGAGATCATCAAAAAATCCGGCCTCTACGAGGCGGAGGAGGGCTGTCTCTCCCTCACCGGCACCCGGAAGGCCAAACGCTGGCAGTCAATCAAAGTGCAGTATCAGAACGAGCAATTTCAAATTCGCTTCAAGACCTTCACCAGCTGGACGGCACAAATCATCCAGCACGAGATTGACCACTGCGAGGGAATTCTGATTTGAACCGGGAGGCCTGTGCATGAAACGTGTCATCGTCTTATCCGACACCCACGGCCTGTTGCGGCCGGAGGTGTTGGAATACCTGTCCCAGGCTGACATTATCATCCACGGCGGCGATATCAACACCCAGGCTATTGTGGACAAGCTCCGGGAGTACGCCCCGCTCTATATTGTCCGGGGGAACAACGACAAGGAGTGGGCGGAGGCGCTGCCGCAAAGCCTCACATTTTCCATCGAGGGCGTCCGTTTCTTCCTGATTCACAATAAGAGGGATGTTCCTCCAGATTTGTCCGATACGGATGTAGCGGTTTACGGCCACTCCCACAAGTACGCCTATGAGGAGCGGAATGGCGTTCTGTGGCTGAATCCTGGAAGCTGTGGACGGCGGCGCTTTGACCAGGAGATTACCTTTGCTGTTATGGCCGTTGACGGAGGGCATTTTCAGGTTGAGAAAGTAATCATTCCCCATGAAAAGAAATAATGCGATAGAACTGGGTCTGACTATTCCCCTCCAGCGGCAATTGCACCTTAAAGCGCTCCCTGATCCTCAAGAACCGGACCGCCGTTTCTGCTGGGATCTTCACATCATTCCTCTGCGGGGCAGGCCCAGTCTGCTGGCGGTTCACTGCCATGCGCGATACACAGTTGTACTGTATAATCTCAACCACCTGGAATGGGAACGCCTGTCTGACGTTTTTCTGGATGGTCTGCGGCTCAGCTTGTCCGCCGCCGGTTTTCCCGAAGAAACATTGGAGAAACTGTGCGGTTCAGAACCGCCTCTGTTCACCAGGACTCATGGCCGCCGGGAGGTGGCCTTTTTGAACCGCGCCTGGGAGGATGTGATCGCAGCGGAGCTGGCCCTGGATGAGAGCAGCCAAAGCCAGCCCCTGCTGGAGCAGATCGTCAACGCCAAACCCAGCCGCTGTGTGGGCGCTGAAGGCTTGGGCATGGCGGCGGAACGGCTGGCGGATATGCTTTCCTGCATCTGAAAGGAGGGGCCTCTATGCGCATCATCATCGCTCCAGCGAAGAAAATGGTAGTGGACACGGACAGCTTTTCTGTGGACGGCCTGCCACAGTTTCTGGAGCGGACAGAGCGGCTGAAAACGGTTCTCCAGGGTATGTTCCCCAAGGATTTGCAGGCCCTTTGGAAGTGCAATCACGCCATTGCCAAGTTGAATGTGGAGCGGCTGGAGCAGATGGATCTGCGCCGCAATCTCACTCCGGCGATTCTCTCCTACGAGGGCATCCAGTATCGCTATATGGCCCCCGGCGTGATGGAAACAGCTCACCTGGACTACCTCCGGGAGCATCTGCACATCCTCTCCGGCTTCTACGGTCTGCTGCGGCCCTTCGACGGTGTGACCCCCTACCGGCTTGAGATGCAGGCAAAGCTGGCGGTGGACGGCTGCCGGGATTTGTATCAGTTCTGGGGCAGCCGCCTGGCCCGGCAGCTGGCCTCGGAGACGGATGTGGTGCTGAATCTGGCCTCCAAGGAATACAGCAGAGCGGTGGAGGCTTATCTGCCCAAAACCGTCCGGTTTGTCACCTGTGCCTTCGGAGAACTGAAAGACGGCAAGGTTGTTGAAAAGGGTACCAAATGCAAGATGGCCCGCGGGCAGATGGTGCGCTGGCTGGCGGAAAACCAAATTAAAAGTCCGGAGGATCTCCGGGCTTTTGACCAACTGGGATATCAATTCTGCCGTTCCATTTCGGTGCGGAACCACACGGTATTTCTTTGGATACAGTCCCGCAAGAATTGAGCCGCTTCCTGTCCAGGAGCGGCTCAATATTCCGTGCTCAGCAGGAAATCCGCAACGCGCATCGTTTTGATCCCCTGATAATTTTGTCTATCTGTTCGCTGATATATATGGATGTCTGTATATTGCTAAAGTATATGGTTATAACCGCAATATTTGCTTTATATCAAAAGTTTTGCGGTTTGTATCCGTAAAATTTATTGTGGCGTGAGGGCCGAGGCAGCCTCCATCATTGAGAAACATCTCATATAAAATCCCCAGATTCAGGGAAAACTGAATCCGGGGTGATAAGCGTGACACGTTTTTTCCATGGCACAAACACGACGGCCCCCTATTTTGAGGGCTGGTACTTCAAGCACCAAAATCCGCAGGGACAGACGCTGGCGCTGATTCCCGCATTCCATATCGACAGAGAAGGACACCATACCGCCTCTCTTCAGATCATTTCAAAAGATCAGGCGTGGTGGCTGGAGTACCCGGCGTCACAGCTTCAAATCTCCCGGCGACCCTTTCAGGTGCAGATCGGGCAGTCCAGTTTCGGCGGGCAGGGGATCGACCTCCATATCCAGCGGGACGGCCTCTCCCTTCAGGGCACCCTGCGCTACGGCCCCTTTACCGTCCTCCGATCCGACATCATGGGGCCGTTCCGATTCTTCGCCGAGATGCAGTGTTCTCATGGCATCATCAGCATGGGGCATTCTCTGAGCGGAACGCTTGAACTGAACGGCGAGCGCCTGGATTTCTCCGGCAGAACCGGCTATATCGAAACAGACCGGGGCCGCTCTTTTCCCAGCAAGTATCTCTGGACGCAGTGTGTCTGGGATGGGCTGGAGCGGGGCAGTCTGATGCTTGCCATTGCAATGATTCCTCTACCTGTGGGCGGCTTCATCGGCTGTATCTGCTCCCTTTTATATGGCGGTCAGGAGTACCGTCTGGCAACCTACCGGGGCGTCAGGATTGAGACGTGGTCCTCCAACGGCGCGGTAATCCGCCAGGGGAAGTACCGTCTGGAGGTGGAGCTGCTGAGCGAACAGCGGCAGCCCCTTCGGGCCCCAGTGGAGGGCTGCATGGAGCGCACCATTCACGAAAGCCTTTGTGCGGAGGTGCGCTACCGCTTCTGGCACGGGGACAGCCTCCTATTTCAGCATACGGATTCCAATGCCAGCTTTGAGTACTCCTCAGCAGACTGATTGCCGATACACGATTTTGACATTCCGCACTATGCCTTGAGTTTTTATTCTGCCTTATCTTTGACTATAGCCCCGTAGAATTTGAGGGCCTGCCCTGACAGAAAACCGTTGCAAAACCTTCCCGTCAGAGTTACAATGCAGACGGCATAAAGCAGGAAACGCTTCCCGCTCAGCGCCGGTGGAAAACCGACGGTCAGAGGCGGGAAGCGTTTCTGACCACAGAACCTGCCACAGACGCCGCCGGAACATACGGAGGACAGCCCGTTAAAGAGGCTTACAGATAAAGTTAAATCCAGCGGAAACGGCCAAAAGGAACGAAAACAAGCCAAAAAAGTTTACAAAATCTTTTCGCATCCGAGAGGTCGAGGGTTCGATCCTCTTCGAGTCCACCAGCTCAGAAATTCCCGCCACCGCTTGTTTCCGGCTTTGCCGAAAATTGCGCCATGGCGGGAATTTCTTCGTTTTTGTCCCCGCTTTGCCGGTGAAGAAGGGAGTGCTCCTATGCGCGTCATCATCGCCCCGGCCAAGAAAATGACCGTGGACAAGGACAGCTTTGCCGTGGAGAGACTGCCTCCGTTCCTGGAGCGGGCGGAGCGGCTGAAAGCCGTCTTGCAAAGCATGTCCCTCAAGGTCGTTGAAAAGGGTACCAAGTGTAAAATGGCCCGGGGACAGATGGTGCGCTGGCTGGCGGAGAACCATATCACAGGCCGGGCGGATATCCGGGCCTTTGACCAGCTGGGCCGCCGCTTCCGGCCGGAGCTGTCAACGGGGGACAGGGACGTCTTTCTCAAGGAGCCGGAAGATTCCCGCTGACAGGCGCGCCGGGGAAATTGAGCGCTCCGCTCCGGCGGGAAAGAAAATGAAACCGCCCGCTCCCCGGGGAGCGGGCGGTTCTGCGCGGCCGCGTGAGGCGGCTTTTTACTTCTTGCTCTCGGCCACGGCAACCGCGACCGCCACGGTGGCGCCCACCATGGGGTTGTTGCCCATGCCCAGGAAGCCCATCATCTCCACGTGGGCGGGGACGGAGGAGCTGCCGGCGAACTGGGCGTCGGAGTGCATCCGGCCCATGGTGTCGGTCATGCCGTAGGAAGCGGGGCCGGCGGCCATGTTGTCGGGGTGCAGGGTCCGGCCGGTGCCGCCGCCGGAGGCCACGGAGAAGTATTTCTTCCCCAGCTCTACGCACTCCTTCTTATAGGTGCCCGCCACGGGATGCTGGAACCGGGTGGGGTTGGTGGAGTTGCCGGTGATGGACACGTCCACGCCCTCCAGGTGCATGATGGCCACGCCCTCCCGGACGTCGTCCGCGCCGTAGCAGCGGACGCCCGCCCGCTCGCCCTCGCTGTAGCGGGTCTCCTTGACCACCTTCACCTCGCCGGTGCCGTAGTCAAACTGGGTTTGGACGTAGGTGAAGCCGTTGATGCGGCTGATGATCTGGGCGGCGTCCTTGCCCAGGCCGTTGAGGATAACCCGCAGGGGCTCCTTGCGGGCCTTGTTGGCGTTGCGGACGATGCCGATGGCGCCCTCGGCGGCGGCGAAGGACTCGTGGCCCGCCAGGAAGGCGAAGCACTTCGTCTCATCCCGGAGGAGCATCGCGCCAAGGTTGCCGTGGCCCAGGCCGACCTTCCGGTCCTCGGCCACGGAGCCGGCGATGCAGAAGGCCTGGAGGCCCTCTCCGATGGCCTCGGCGGCCTCGGCGGCGGTGGCGACGTTCTTCTTCAGCGCGATGGCCGCGCCCACGCAGTAGGCCCAGCATGCGTTTTCAAAGCAGATGGGCTGAATGCCCTTGACGATCTCGTAGGGGTCGAAGCCGGCGGCCTTGCAGATGTCCCGGCACTCCTCCACGGTCTTGATTCCGTACTGAGACAGGACGGAATTGATCTTGTCGATTCTTCTCTCGTAGCTTTCAAACAGAGCCATTTCTCAATTCCTCCTTTTCTTACTCGTGACGGGGGTCGATATACTTGGCGGCCCCGTCGAACTGGCCGTAATGGCCCTTGGCCTTTTCCAGGGCCTCGTTGGCGTCGGTTCCCTTTTTGACGGCGTCCATCATCTTGCCCAGGTTTACGAACTCATAGCCGATGATCTCGTCGTCCTTGTTCAGGGCGATGCGGGTGACGTAGCCCTCCGCCATTTCAAGATACCGGGGGCCCTTGGCCTTGGTGCCGAACATGGTGCCCACCTGGCTGCGAAGGCCCTTGCCCAGGTCCTCCAGGGACGCGCCCACGGGCAGTCCGCCCTCGGAGAACGCGGTCTGGGTCCGGCCGTAGACAATCTGGAGGAACAGCTCCCGCATGGCGGTGTTGATGGCATCGCACACCAGGTCGGTGTTCAAGGCCTCCAGCAGGGTCTTGCCGATGAGGATTTCAGAGGCCATGGCGGCGGAATGGGTCATGCCGGAGCAGCCCAGGGTCTCCACCAGCGCCTCCTCAATCACGCCGTCCTTGACGTTGAGGGTCAGCTTGCACGCGCCCTGCTGGGGAGCGCACCAGCCCACGCCGTGGGTGAGGCCGGAGATGTCCTTGATCTCCTTGGCCTGGACCCACCTGCCCTCCTCAGGGATGGGGGCGGGACCGTGGTATGCGCCCTTAGCGACGGGGCACATGTTCTGCACTTCGGTGGAATAGATCATAGTCGTCCAATCCTTTCCTTTTTGTATTTTTTCGGGATTCCCGCCGTCCCGGCGGCCTCCCGGAGCTTCGCGCGCCTCATATTATATCGGCAAACGATTACCTTGTCAAGAAAATATCGCGGGCCCAGTCCGGCGCTGCGGCCCGCTCCCCGGGCGGGGAAAGCTCCTCCGGCGTCCGCCTTTTTCGGGGCGCGGGGCGCAAAATCCCTCTTGTAAAATGGGGAGAGATGGTGTATGATAAACCCGATACTGAGACATTAGGAGGAAGCTGCTATGAGCAAAACCGCGAGCATGGTCATGAAGATCATCGGCGCAAGCCTGGCGTTCGCCGCTTTTGTCTGCCTGCTGATCGGCGGCTGGCACGACCTGAGCGTCGGGTACTGCGGCATGAAAAAGCGCCTGACGCAGAGATTCGGCTCCGAATACGACGACTACGCCGACGAGGAACTTTACGAATAAGCGGCTCCCCCGCCCCAGGACCGGGCGGGGGATTCTTCTGCCCGGAAGCGGACGGGGAGGGAGCCTCCGGGCGAAAGGAAAAAAATCGGAGAAAACGGAAAATGGGTGTTGACAACGGGGGCGGTTCTGGCTATAATAATCAAGCAGTCTTTTTTAGGGGACGCGGAAATTACGCGGCTGTGCTGGAACTGGTAGACAGGCCAGCTTGAGGTGCTGGTGTCGTATCGACGTGTGGGTTCAAGTCCCGTCAGCCGCACCACGGCTTCCCCTTTGAGAGGCCCGCGCCACGCGCGAGTGGTGGAATTGGCAGACTCGCTAGATTCAGGTTCTAGTGTCCTTTACGGACGTGCGGGTTCAAGTCCCGCCTCGCGCACCAGACGAAAGAGGCCCCGCCTCATCCGGGGCGGGCCCTCCTTCCGTTTTTGCCCGGAGGGCGGACAAGTTCATACCGATGCGCGCGAGTGGTGGAATTGGCAGACTCGCTAGATTCAGGTTCTAGTGTCCTTTACGGACGTGCGGGTTCAAGTCCCGCCTCGCGCACCATGTAAGGGCGGTTGCTTTGGTACAATGCGTATTGAGGCAATGGCCCCTGCTTTTTGCCTGAAGCGTTGGAAGCAAACAGGTTCTGAACATTTTTGGATAAAGCGCCGCCGCCGGCCCGGACCTTCTCCGGCCAGAGGCGGCGTTTTTTGCTTTCCGAAGTGGTTGATTAAAAACCGCGCTTTTACCCTCCGTGTTGATAACGCCTACAAATCGCTTCTAATGATTGCCAGTTCGTCGAAATGCACAAGGGCTGTTGGGATGTTGACGGATTTGATAAAAATGGGCTAGTAAGTATAAAGAAAGCCAGTCAGATAAACTGACTGGCTTTACTGAGTGTAATATTTGGTTTAGTTGCCACCATACTGAACTCCAGCCGGGTCAGCATAGGGATCATCGATGCCTGTTGCGATTTGACTTTTGTCTGTAATTACTTCACCAAAAGAAGGAGGACCTCCGACGGTGCCTCTGTCGACTGATGTATCTTCTTTCTGCTGCGGCTGCTGAGTTTGGCTGCCTCCTTTGTTTTGATTACCTTGGGGCTTACTGCTTTGACTCTGTTGGCCTTGACTTTGTTGGGTCTGTTGTGTTGTTTCTGTTGTTTGGGTGTCCTGCTGAACAACCGAGGGACGCCATTCTCTGTACTGGGCTTCATAGTCAGACGGGAGTGACTTCTCCATACACTCTACCGTTATTCTAATCATTTCTAACTCATTTTGAATTGTTTCCGCTGAATCTGAATTGTTAATCTCCTTAGATATTTCGTACTGCTGACCAAACACCACTAACAATTCATCATGACTAATTTCTTCTAATTTTTGATTATTCTGATCTTCAATCAAACCTATGTCGAAATCACTATCAGCCATATGTTGCTGGTCACCTGTACCGATAACTTGAGAAGCATCTAAACTTTGCTGGCCTGTATCCGGAACCGCATACTCTATGCTGACTTCTGGTGATTCTTGCATTGTTTTTAACATCTCGTCACTTGTCATGGTGGCACAGCCTGCTAATTGACTGGTCATGACTGCCAGAGTCATGAAAGGGATGATAATCCTCTTGGTTTTCATGAATCTACCTGCCATATTACCGACCTCCTATTTATAATCCAATTTTATCAGAGTTTCCAAGGGGAGGCAAGGTATTTTTCCTCGCCCCCCTCTCTTTAATTTTTTATACCCTATATCATCTTTCTGCTTGAAATTGAGTATCTAATTTTTCTGGATGATGCTTACATCATGGCATGAGAAATTGCCGAAGCTGCCTTCGGCTTCTTTCTCGCTCCATTCATCATCCACTTAAACGTATTGGGGAATTAACCCCTTGGTGTCCAATGTCAAAGGACGATGACGAAGCTGGCGGTAAGTGGTGATACCTACGCCTCCTATGCTCAGTTACTGCTGCGGCGAGAAGAATTCCGAAAAGCTGAAAAAGCTGGTTTCCGCCAGCCTGAAGGTGATTGCCTTCATTTCCCTTGTAACGGCGGCGGCGTCCTTTGCCGCGACAAGACCCCTGGTATCCGTTTTTGCCCGGCCGGATAATCCGGTTTATGATTTGGCCGTCACAGGAAATCGGATCTGTACCCTGGCGCTGTTCTTTATCGGCTTTAATATCTTTGCCAGCGGGATGTTTACCGCATTGTCCAACGGCGTCGTCTCCGCGATCCTCGCCTTCTCCCGTTCCTTCGTATTTATGCTGATTACCATGCTAACCCTGCCCGCGCTTTTAGGGGTAAATGGTATCTGGCTGGCTGCTCCGGCGGCGGAGCTTATGGCCCTGGCCCTGTCCGCGCGGATGTTTGTGAAGCACCGGAAACGGTATCAATATTAAGGGGCCGCGTCCTGCGGGAGGCGGAAGCCCCGCCGGAGGCATTCTCTCCGGATAATTTTTCCCCTTCCGCGCATACTACCTCCAGTTTCAGGAGGTGCGCATGGGAACATTATCTGACGACTACATGGAAAACGTCCGCCTGTTTGACGGGGCCCTGGGCGTGGGCCGCAGCGTGGACATGGTAAGCCGGGACTACCGCATCGCCGGCCGGCGGGCCCGCATCTGGGTGGTGGACGGCTACGGCAAGGACGAGACCCTGGAGCGCATGGGAGCCTTCTGGCTCTCCCAGCCGCCGGAGGCCCTGGCGGGCCTGGCGGATATGCAGGATTTCGCGGACCGCTTCATCACCTTCTCCGAGGTGGACGTGGGCTTTGACACGGACGAGCTTGTCACCTCCGTCCTCATGGGAAAGTCCCTCCTTCTGGTGGAGGGCCTCCCGGGCGGAGCCCAGATTGACGCCAAGGATTACCCCGGCCGGGGCGTGGGCGAGCCCCCGGACGGCAAGGTCCTCCGGGGCTCCCACGACGGCTTCGTGGAGGCGGTGGTGCCCAACATGGCCCTGCTCCGCCGCCGCATCCGGGACCCCCGCCTCACCATGGAGGGCCTGAAGCTGGGAAAACGCTCCCACACCGACGCGGTGCTCTGCTACCTGGACGACAAGGCGGACCCGGCCCTTCTCTCCGCCATCCGGGAGAAGCTGAACGCCATCGACGTGAACTCCCTCTCCATGGCCCAGGAGAGCGTGGCCGAGGCCATCCGGCCCAGGCAGTGGTACAACCCCTTCCCCAAGGTCCGCTACACGGAGCGGCCCGACAGCGCCGCCGCCAGCGTCATGGAGGGCAACGTGGTGCTGATGGTGGACAACTCCCCCTCGGTGATGATCCTGCCCACCACCTTCTTCGACTTCACCCAGGAGGCCAATGAGTTTTACTTCCCGCCGCTGGTGGGCTCCTACCTCCGCCTTCTGCGGATTATCGTCTTTTTAATCTCCCTGCTTATCACCCCCACCTGGTATCTGATGGTGAAGGAGTCCGGGCGGCTGCCGGAGTGGCTGGAGTTCCTGTCCTCTCCGGAGCCCGCGGCCCTGGGGCTTTTGTGGCAGCTTCTGGTGGTGGAGTTTTTGGTGGACGTTCTCAAGCTGGCGTCGCTGAACACGCCGGATTCCCTGTCCAACTCCTTCTCCATGCTGGGGGCCCTGATTTTGGGCGACTTCGCCGTCCAGGCGGGCTGGCTGGGGCCGGAGGTGCTGGTGTATATGGCCTTTGTGTCCGTGGCCAGCTTCGCCCAGCCCAGCTATGAGATGGGCTACGCCTTCAAGCTTCTGCGGGTGGCGCTGCTGCTTTTAACGGCGGTCTTCGACGTGTGGGGCTACTGCCTGGGAATTCTGGGCATCGTGGTTCTGCTTGCCACCACCAAGCCCCTGGTGGGCCGGGGCTATCTCTATCCCCTCGTCCCCTTCAACGGCAAGGCCCTCTGGCGGCTTCTGATGCGGGAGCCCATCAGCCGGGACAACACGTGAAATTCCGGGACCGTCCTCCGCCTTTTGCGGGGGACGGTCCTTCATTTGGCCCGGTTCTCCACATTTTTCACAAAAAGTAATACCTTTCGGGGCCAAACTTCGCCGCCCGCGGGGCAATCCGTCATTGACGCTGAGGGCGAAAACCCTCATAATAAAGAAAATAACGCGTCAACGACACCGAGGGAGGCATCCATGAAAAAAGGCTATTTGGTACTGGCGGACGGCCAGGTGTTTCAGGGGTTCCGGTTCGGCGCGGAGACCGCCGCCGTGGGCGAGCTGGTCTTCACCACCGGCATGTGCGGCTACGTGGAGACCCTGACGGATCCCAGCTACGCGGGTCAGATCGTCATGCAGACCTATCCCCTCATCGGCAACTATGGAATCATCCCGGAGGACTTCGAGGGAGGCTGCCACGTGAAGGGCTACGTGGTCCGGGAGCAGTGCGCCCACCCCTCCAACTTCCGCTGCGGCGGGGATTTGGAGGGCTTTTTGAAGGAGCGGGGCGTCCCCGGCCTCTGCGGCGTGGACACCCGGCAGCTCACCCGCGTTATCCGGGAGTCCGGCGTGATGAACGCCTGCATCTGCGGCGAGGTCCCGTCGGACCTGGCCGCCCTCCGGGACTACGCCGTCACCGGCGCGGTGGAGGCCGTCACCCGGAAGGCCCCCTTCGTTTACGGGGCCGAGGGCGGGACCCGCTTTCGGGTGGCCCTGCTGGACTACGGCGCGAAACGCAACATCATCCGGGAGCTTCAAAAGC
The DNA here is from genome assembly GCA_949959305.1 of uncultured Oscillibacter sp. GTDB lineage: Bacteria > Bacillota > Clostridia > Oscillospirales > Oscillospiraceae > Oscillibacter. Next base: position 47,750 of record CATLJA010000003.1, on the reverse strand, counting down.
GGGGCTGCGCCGTGACGGTCCTCCCGGCGGACGCTCCGGCGGAGACGGTGCTGGGCATGGAGCCGGATGGAGTCATGCTCTCCAACGGCCCCGGGGACCCGGCGGAAAACGCCTTTCAAATCGCGCAGATTCAAAAGCTCCTGGGGAAGGTCCCCCTGTTCGGCATCTGCCTGGGCCACCAGCTCACCGCCCTGGCGGCGGGGGGCCGGACTTACAAGCTGAAATACGGCCACCGGGGGGTGAACCAGCCCGTCCGGGACTTGAACGGGCTCCGGACCTATATCACCAGCCAGAACCACGGCTACGCCGTGGACGGGGACTCCGTGAAATGCGGCCGGGTCTCCTTCGCCAACGCCAACGACGGGACCTGCGAGGGAATGGACTACCCCGATCTTGGGGCCTTCACCGTCCAGTTCCACCCCGAGGCCCGGGGCGGCCCTCACGACACCGCGTTTTTGTTTGACCGCTTTGTGGAGCTGATGAAGGGAGGAGAACGGTAATGCCTTTGGACAAGAGCATTCAAAAGGTCCTGGTCATTGGATCCGGCCCCATTGTCATCGGCCAGGCCGCCGAGTTCGACTACGCCGGGGCCCAGGCCTGCCGGGTGCTGAAGGAGGCCGGGGTGAACGTGGTCCTGTGCAATTCCAACCCCGCCACCATCATGACGGACCAGGCCATGGCGGACGAGATTTACCTGGAGCCCCTGACGGCGGAGACCATGAAGCGCATCATCCGCAGGGAGAAGCCCGACTCCATCCTGGCGGGCCTGGGGGGCCAGACGGGCCTGACCCTGGCCATGCAGCTGGACCGGGAGGGCTTTTTGAAGGAGCAGAACGTCCGGCTCCTGGGCACGGACGCCGCCGCCATCTCCCGGGCGGAGGACCGGGAGCTTTTCAAGGAGGCTATGGCGGAAATCGGGCAGCCTGTCATCGCCTCTGAAACCGCGGAGACGGTGGAGGGCGCGCTGGAAGCGGCGGGGCGCATCGGCTACCCCGTCATTGTCCGCCCGGCCTTTACCCTGGGCGGCGCGGGAGGCGGCGCGGCCCAAACGCCGGACGAGCTCCGAATCATTGCCCAGACGGGTCTGGACGCGTCCCCCATCACCCAGGTGCTGATTGAAAAGGCCATCTTCGGCTGGAAGGAAATCGAATTTGAGACCATGCGGGACGGCGCGGGGAACGTGATTGCCGTGTGCTCCATGGAGAACCTGGACCCCGTGGGCGTTCACACCGGGGACTCCATCGTCGTGGCCCCCACCCAGACCCTGGCGGACCGGGAGTTCCAGATGCTCCGCTCCGCGTCCCTGGACATCATCACGCATCTTGGCATCGTGGGCGGGTGCAACGTCCAGCTGGCGTTGAACCCCGGCAGCTTCGAATACGCCGTCATTGAGGTGAACCCCCGGGTCTCCCGCTCCTCCGCCTTGGCCTCCAAGGCCACGGGCTACCCCATCGCCAAAATCACGGCGAAAATCGCCCTGGGCTTTCGCCTGGACGAGATCAAAAACGACATCACCGGGAAGACCTGCGCCTGCTTCGAGCCCGCCCTGGACTACGTCGTGGTGAAGATGCCCAAGTGGCCCTTCGACAAGTTCGCCGACGCGTCCCGGACCCTGGGCACCCAGATGAAGGCCACCGGGGAGGTCATGTCCATCGCCCCCAGCTTTGAGATGGCCCTGATGAAGGCCGTCCGGGGGGCGGAGACCGGGCAGGACAGCCTGAACCGGAAGGACGCGGACGGCGCGCCCATTTGGGAGCGGCTCCGGCGGGTGGACGACCGGAGGCTCTTTACCGTCTTTGAGGCGCTGAAATCCGGCGTGTCCGTGGACGAGGTTTTCGGCGTTACCCGCATTGACCGCTGGTTCCTCTGGAAGCTCCGGGGAATGGCGGAGTTTGAAAGGACCCTGGAAAAGGACGGCCTGACGGCGGAGCATTACGAAACCGGAAAGCGCCTGGGCTACCCGGACGGGACCCTCCTCCGCCTCTCCGGGGCGGCGGCCCTGCCTGGGGAGGCCCGGAGCGCCGTCTACAAGATGGTGGACACCTGCGGCGCGGAGTTCGACGCGGAGACTCCCTACTTCTACTCCAGCTTTGACCGCGTCTGCGAGTCCCGGACCTTCCCCCGGTCCGGCCGGCCCGTCGTCATGGTCCTGGGCTCCGGCCCCATCCGCATCGGCCAGGGGATCGAGTTTGACTACTCCTCCGTCCACTGCGTCTGGACCCTGAAGGAGCTGGGCTACGACGTGGTCATCGTCAACAACAACCCGGAGACCGTCTCCACGGACTACGACACCGCCGACCGCCTTTACTTCGAGCCCCTGTGCCCCGAGGACGTGATGCACATCATCGAGGTGGAGAAGCCCGTGGGGGTGGTGGTGGCCTTCGGCGGGCAGACGGCCATCAAGCTGACGAAATTCCTGGACGGGAAGGGCGTGCCCATCCTGGGCACCTCCGCCGAGTCCATCGACATGGCGGAGGACCGGGAGCGGTTCGACGAGCTTTTGGAGCGCTTCCATATCAAGCGCCCCCAGGGGCGGGGAGTCCTGGGCATGGAGGAGGCCCTGGCGGCGGCCAATGAGCTGGGCTATCCCGTCCTCCTCCGGCCCAGCTACGTCATCGGCGGGCAGAACATGGTGATCGCCCACAACGACGAGGACGTAAGGACCTATATGAACGTCATTCTCTCCGGGAAGGTGGAAAACCCCGTGCTGGTGGACCAGTACCTCATGGGGAAGGAGCTGGAGGTGGACGTGATTTCCGACGGCACGGACGTGCTGATTCCCGGGGTCATGCAGCACATCGAGCGCACCGGGGTCCACTCCGGGGACTCCATCGCCGTCTATCCCCCCTTCTCCATCGGGGACAGGATGCTGAAAACCATTGTGGACTGCTCCGGGAAGCTGGCGCTGTCCCTTGGGACCAGGGGGCTTATCAACATACAGTACCTTATTTACCAGGGCGAGCTTTACGTGATTGAGGTGAATCCCCGGGCCAGCCGAACGGTGCCCTATATCTCCAAGGTCACCGGCGTGCCCATGGTGGATCTGGCCGCCCGGGTCATGGTGGGGAAGCCCCTCCGCTCCCTGGGCTGCGGGACGGGGCTTTACAGGCAGCCGCCCTACGTGGCCGTGAAGGTCCCCGTCTTCTCCTTTGAAAAGCTCACCGACGCCAACGCCGCCCTCTCCCCGGAGATGAAGTCCACCGGGGAGGTGCTGGGCCTGGGCAAGAACATGCAGGAGGCGCTGTTCAAGGGCCTGGTCTCCGCCGGATACAAGGTCGAACAGCAGGAGAAGGGCGGCGTGCTGATCTCCGTCAACCGCCGGGACCAGCCGGAAATCCTGGATACCGCCCGGAAGCTGGACGAGCTGGGCTTCAAGCTCTACGCCACCGACGGCACCGCCCATGAGATTGAGCGGCTGGGCGCCAGCGTGGAGGTCGTGGGCAAGCTGGGCCGGGACAACCGGGTCTTCCAGCTGCTGGAGGACGGGAAAATCGACTATGTGATTCTCACCGGGTCCACGGAGCCGGAGTACATCCGGGACTTCATCCGCCTGAACCACCGCTGCGTCCAGCTGGGCATTCCGTGCCTGACCTCCCTGGACACCGCCGGGGCCCTGGCGGACATACTGGAGTCCCGCTACAACCAGGGGAACACGGAGCTGGTGGACATCTGCCACCTCCGGGAGCGCCGGGAGAAGCTGCGCTTTACCAAGATGCAGACCTGCGGCAACGACTATATCTTCCTGGAGAACTTCGACGGGCGGATTACCTGCCCGGAGTCCCTCTGCGTCACCTTCTGCGACCGCCACTACGGCGTGGGGGCCGACGGCATCATCCTGCTGGAGCGCTCCGAAACCGCCGACGCGAAAATGCGCATGTTCAACGCCGACGGAAGCGAGGGCAGAATGGCGGGCAACGCCCTGCGCTGCGTGGGCAAGTACCTTTACGACAACGGCTTCACGGACAAGGAGAAGCTGGCGGTGGAGACGGCCAGCGGCGTGCGGAGCGTCACCCTTTACACCACCAACGGGAAGGTTACCTCCGCCAGCGTGGACATGGGAAAGGCCGTGCTGGACGCCTCCGCGCTGAAATTCGCCGTCGCGGAAAACCGGGTGGTGGACTACCCCGTCCGCATCGCCGGGAGGCCCTACCGCATCACCTGCGTGGACATGGGGAACCCCCACTGCGTGGTGTTCTGCGAGCGGGTGGACGCGGTGGACATCGGCTTCATCGGCCCCCGGTTCGAGCACGCGCCCTATTTCCCGGAGCGCGTCAACACGGAGTTCATCCGGGTGGTGAATCCCAGCACCATCAAAATGCGGGTCTGGGAGCGGGGCAGCGGGGAGACCATGGCCTGCGGCACCGGGGCCTGCGCCGCCGTGGCGGCGGCAGTCGCGGGAGGCCTTTGCGAGAAGGGCCGGGACGTCACCGTCCGGGTAAAGGGCGGGGAACTGATCGTCCACTACACCGACGAGGGAGTCACCCTGACGGGGGACGCGAAGCTGGTGTATACGGGAGAAATTGAATACTGATTGTAATATTTATGATAAAATATTACAAAAAAGCCTCCATTGGGACAGCTTCCGCAAGGAAGCCGCCCCAATGGAGGGGGTGCAGATGACAGGCTGCCTATGGGGGCGGCGCAGCTTCGGCTGCGCTGTCTTTTTCTTTGCGCTGCCGCATGGCCCGGCTTCCGCGTTCTGGAAAACCCCGGCTTCCGGATGGAAGCCGCCTCTGATTGGAAGTTCTGCGGTTCCTTTAGATTTCCTCAATTAACCCCAAAATCCAGTTGATCCAGCCGATAATTGTGGAAGAACGGCGGTAATATGTGCTGTCAGCATCAACATGATATAATTCCGCCGACTTCATAATCTGAACAATGGCGCTTGCATCCGGCATCTCTCCGCATTGCAGATGGAGCTTTAACGTATCCTTGAATGCTCGATGCTGGAGAATTTGGGCGGCAATAGCGAGCTGCCTGTCTTTATAAGGCAGCTTCATGATATGCCGCCCCAGCGGCGAAAGCTGAAAGACAATATTTCTCTCATTGTCCCGCTTTTTATCTATGAGGCCAAGATAGCGGCCTGCGTCAGTGTAGTAATTGGTCTGCCGGCTGTCAAAAGCATACTCTGAAGTAATATCATCTTTTGTCATCGGCCTTGCATTGAGCAATTCAATCAAGTTAATAATTCTCGCCATACTGTTTGCCTGTGGAAACGGTATGGCAGGTTCTTGAATCAGGCAAACGGTATATAGAAGATTTTCAATATCAGATAGAGATATTTCCGTCTCAATAATATAGTTTTTCTGCTTGACTAGACGCAAAGAGTTATAGTTTTCCGGAATTTCAAATTGGTATTGATATAGATAAAATATTCCGTTGGAGAAGATTAAAAATATAGGCTTAACAGGTTTTGTCACCCTGCCGCTCCAAACTCGAAAGGGATAGTACAGCTGCCGAACCAAAAAATCATCCGATAAGTCTCTTTTTGCTTCGAACAGTGAAAGATAATGAATCCCCTCATAAGCGGCATCTATTTCAATTTGAGAATTGCTGACCGATAACCGTTCCCTCCCAAAGGAAGTGTTTATATCGAATTCAAAGCCGCCAGATCCCATGCGTCCGCTGACGGTGGAAATAATATATTCGTCTTCGAGGAAATCATTCAGTATTCCGCAGGCATAAGCGCAATTCAAAGATATTGCTTCACTTACGAGGAATTGCGGCATCAGGCTTTGAATATATGCCGGAATGGAAACCCTCTGAACCTCCCCGGATGGAGCTTCAAATTCTTTGTATGCACTGAAAGAAGAAATCACATAGTCGCCTCGAGTAACAGGGAGAATCGCCAAACCGTTGTCGGCAAAGATTTTTGGCAGGTTAACTTTGTGGTCAAACTTGGTCATCAGACGCGGCTCGCGAAATTCTTTGATCTGCTCTGCGGATATTTTGAACGACCCATTGCTGGATATTTCGTCCAAGATATGATATTTATCAAACAGGCGCTCCCATGCTCTGTCATTTAAGCCCATAATTTCGGATCAGCACCTCCTGAACAGCGCCGCGTTTATCTGCATCTGAGTTGATTGCGCGTTTTGCATACACTGTTTTGACGGTGTATTCCGCATACAGTTCACGGATAAAAGCAGTGGCTGAATTAGAGAGCAGGAACTTGACTCCCCGCCGGGTCAGAGCATCGCAGCATTCTTTCAGCCGGATTTGCCCGGTTTTGTCAAAGCCGCCCTTGTTATAGCCTGTAAAACTTGCAGTATCGGAAACCGGGTCATATGGAGGATCGAGGTAAACAAACCCTCCCCTGGGAACACGCTGAAGCGTGGCGGCAAAGTCTTCACTAAATAACTGGATATTAGGGGACGACAGGTATTTGCTTACAGCTCGCAGCACAGGCTCGTTTACAATGTTGGGTTTTTTGTAGTGGCCAAACGGTGAGTTAAATTCACCAGACGCATTTACCCGAAACAACCCATTATAACAAGTTTTATTCAAATATATGATTCTGGATGCTTTTTCAATCTTGGATAGCGACTTGTAAGCTTCTTTATCTCTGTCCAGGTCCCGCACCTGATAGAAATGCTCCGATGTATTTTCATGTTTTTGCAGAGAATCGATCAACGATTCAACCTCATCTCGGATAACCTCATACACTAACATTAAATCACCATTAAGATCATTGATAATGGCATTTTTAGGCTGTCTGGCAAAAAGAACTGCGCCCCCACCCAAAAAAGGCTCGCAATATGTAGAAATCTGTTTGGGCAGCAACGGTGTAATTTCACCTAAAAGCTGACGTTTTCCTCCCACCCATTTCACAACCGGGGAAACTAACTTATTCTTAGCCATGCCGCCCACTTCCCTTACCTAAACTGACTTCACATAAAAACCCATTATCATTATAACGGTTCAGGCCGCATTAGGCAAGCGGTTTTGTATTTTTCACGCCTCGATATCCCATATCAAACCGCGGAGAAAGAAATATTTCCCATTACATTCGGCTGCTTACGAATAATAAGGGAGAGGCAACGTCACTGCGTTGCCTCTCCCTTCCGGGCGGTCCTTCTTCTTCGGCAAATGGTCCTATTGCCCGTACTCCCGGAAATACCAGTCCAGAACGTCTATAAACTGCTGGAACTCCGCCGGAGATTGGGTGTAATCCCGGATGTCTTCCTTTGCCTCCAGGGTTGTGTTGTGGGCGGCGTTGTATTTTTCTGTAAGGGAATGGATTCCCCTGCCGGTCCTTTCCCTTCTCATGTCACCCCCCGCACTCCACTGGGCTACCTGAATATGCTCGATATCCGGCAGCGTATACCGCACCTCTCCCAGGTTGTCCACCAGGGCTAAGATTGCATACATGTTGCGCCCCATCAACGCTTCTTCCGGCTGGCTCATCTGCTCGGAAAAATTCAGCGTCCAGCGGTAGGGCTCCCTGGAGGTCTGCAATTCCGTGGTATAGGTCCCCAGGTTCCCGATTTGCAGGATATTCGCGATTCGTCCCAGGGCCGCCGCGTCGCCGCAGTAGGGGGTTTTGGCGCTCAGCAGGTCCAGGCACTCCTTGGAAATCACCACGCCGTCCTGCCACACCAGCCGCCCGCAGATCCAGACCTCCGTCAGGCCGTCCAGGGGAATGGACAGGGGAATCTGCTTCCTGTAGCCCGTCATGCCGCCGGTTTCTTCCTGCATAAACAGGGCCTGGAAGAGGTTGACCCGGACCTCCCGGGCCGTGTAGGCGAGGACCCCGTCCTTTGTGCTGGCGTTCAGTCCCCGAAGCTCATAGGCCCCCCAATAGGTGTCCGCCAGCAGGGTGAGGTTGTTGTCCCCGTCCACCTGGGCAAGCTCGATGTGGATATGCTCCGGGTCCGGGGTCCGGCCTATGACGAACTCCTTCGGCAAAAAGCCCCCCGCCAGCACCAGCGCCGTGCACACCACCGCCAGGGCGATTTTCCTGGCCGTCCTCTTTTTCACCCCCTTGAGGTAGTCCACCTCCTTCGCCGTCTCCCCGGCCTCCGCCGCCTCCGCCGGAGAGGCCATGGCCTCCTTTTGCGCGGTGCATTCCGGGCAGCCCGCCAGGTGCCGCTCCACCGCCGCCCGGGACTCCTCCCCCAGAAGGTTTTCCACATAGCTGGGAAGCAGGTCCCGCACCACGCCGCAGGTCAAATCATTCTTCATCCCTCGCGCCTCCATTCCTGAGTTTTTCCTTGCTCCGGTAAAAGGTCACCCGGGCCCAGGTCTCCGTCTTTCCGCACACGTCCCCAATCTCCCGGAAGCTCAGCCCCCCGAAGGCTCGGAGGTACACCACCTCCCGCGCCGGCTCCGGCAGGCGGTGGACCAGCCGGAGAAGGTCCATCCGGCCCTCCTTCTCCAAAAGCCCCTCCTCCGCCGAGGGGCCGGGGGCCTCCGGCAGATCCTCCGGCGGGAGGGGAGCCTCCCGCTTTCCCTTCCGCAGATGCTGGTACCACAGGTGCTTGGCAATCTGGCAGAGCCAGACGGAGACCTTGCAGCCGCCGTCGAAGCGGTCCACGGACTTCACCGCCTGGTAAAAGGTCTCCTGGGTCAGCTCCTCGGCAAGGTCCGGGTCGCGGCACTGGGCCAGGAGGAACTTATAGACTGTCCGGGCGTGCCGCTGATAGACCTCCCGCATGTCCTCCATGGCTTTGCCTCCTTCCCGCCTGTTCTGCTTATATATCCTCCGGGCGGGCCGTTTGTTACAGCTTTGCCAAAAAAATTTTGACGGGCCGGAGCCCGTCAAAATTTTGCCCGCCAGCCGGGAAAATCAGTCGTGGGGGGTGATTTCGTATTTCTGCTCCACTTCCTCCAGCCGGTCCAGGTAGGGGCTCTCGGTGCAGCTCATGGAGGGAGCCTCGTTCTTGAACTTCTCCACGGTCATCATGCTCTCCCGCACCGGGGCGATGGTGCCCGCGCCGGCGACGCAGCCGCCGGGACAGCCCATGCCCTCCAGCAGGTAGCCGTCCCGCTTGCCCGCCTTGGCCATGGCCAGCATCTTCCGGCAGTTTTTCAGGCCGTCGCCGTACTCAATCGGAATCTTCCTCTCCGGGTCGATGCGCTTGACGGCCTCCACCACGGCGGCGGCCACGCCCCCGCCCACGGCGAAGCCCCGGCCCATGCCGGTGCCCTCGTCCATTTCGTCCTCCGGGTTGGCCCGGAGCTTGGAAAAGTCAATGTCCGCCGCGTCGAAGATGCCCAGCATCTCCTCGAAGGTGAGGACGAAGTCCACGTCGGAGCGGATGGTCCGGCGGTTGGCCTCCAGCTTCTTGGCGGAGCAGGGGCCGATGAAGACGGTTTTCGCGTCCGGGTGGTCCTTCTTCACCATCCGGGCGGTGATGACCATGGGGGTCAGGGCCATGGAGATGTAGTCGGCGAACTCGGGGTAGAGCTTCTTCGCCATGACGCTCCAGGCGGGGCAGCAGGAAGTACCCATCCAAGGCTGCTTGGCGGGGACCTCCTCCAAAAAGTCGTGGGCCTCCTCCACGGTGCACAGGTCCGCGCCGATGGCGACCTCCACCACGTCGTAAAAGCCCAGCACCTTCATGGCGGCGTGGAGCTTGGCGGGGGTGGCTTCCTTGCCGAACTGGCCCACGAAGGCCGGGGCCACGCAGGCCACCACCTTCTCCCCCGTCCGGAGGGCCTGGCAGACCTGGTAAATCTGGCTCTTGTCGGCGATGGCCCCGAAGGGGCAGTTCACCAGGCACATGCCGCAGGAGACGCACTTGTCATAGTCGATTTTCGCCCGGCCCAGCTCGTCGGACTTGATGGCGTCCATGCCGCAGGCGGCGGCGCAGGGCCGCTCAATCTTGCTGATGGCCCGGTAGGGGCACTGGTTGAAGCACTTGCCGCACTTGATGCACTTGTCCTGGTCGATGTGGCAGTGCTTGTCCTTGTCCATGTAGACGGCGTCCTTGGGGCAGACGTTCATGCAGGGGTGGGAGATGCAGCCCTGGCAGTTGTCGGTGATGCGGAGCTGCTTGGGAGGACAGGCGTTGCAGGCGAAGGGGATGATGTTCACCAGGGGGTTTTGGAAGTGCTTCTGGGACTTCTCCGCCCACTGGAGGTCCTCGCTGACGGGCGTGGTCTCCCCGGCGAAGCGGATGTTCAGCCCCAGGGCCAGCCGGACCCGCTCCTGGACGACGGCCCGCTCCAGGAAGACGTCGTGGCGGTGCTTGGCCACGTCCCCCTGGATCATCTTCAGGGGAATCTGGTCCAGAAGGCGGGGGTCCCCGCCCTCCAGGGCCAGCTTGGCCACCTCTTTAAATACGGTTCGGCGGATGTCGTCGACCGCGCTGTGTACACCTCTCATAGCAGTCTCCTCCTATTTTCCAGGCGGCGCGCCTGTTCTTTGTGAAATAATAAACCAATTCGCTTCAAGCCTATTATAGCGGACCCCCCGTCACATTGCAAGAGGTTCTTGCTGGCAGGCAATCGGTTAAATGAGGAAAAAGCGAACTCTGCCGGGGGAGGACAAAAAAATCCGGCGGACGGGCAAGGCCCGCCGCCGGCAGCAAAGAGGGAAAAGAAACAGAAAGAGAGGAAATCGTGTCTCCGACCTGGAGGATGGTATTAGGATACCCGGGAAATTTGAAATGAATCTGGATTTTTTATAAATAATTTGTGAACCTTTCAGGCGGAGCCTTTCAGAAGGCTTTCAGCTTGGGGCCGTAAAATTGACAAAACCGGGTCCTATGGGATATAATCGGGGGGAAATTTCCCGGCGGTCCCGCCGCCGGCTCAAAACAGGAGGACCTTACATGACCTGGAAAGAAAGACGGACCGTCACCATGCTGCTGAGTGTCGCCGGAGTGCTGTTCCTGGCGCTGCTGGTTGTTTTCGGCATGATTTACCGGGAGGGGCGGGAGGAGGCCCTGGCGGGGAGCGGCGGAGCCGCCGGCCTTTCCGGCGGCGGCGCGGCGGCGGACCCCGGGGAGTACCGCGCCCTGCGCTATTACAACGGCTCCGTTACCCTCTCCTTCGCCCTGTCCGAGGGCGGGGAATGGGTCTGGTCCGACGGCCCGGATTTTCCGCTGAGGGACGAGACGGTGGTTTCCATTCTGGAGGAGCTGGCTTCCCTGAAATTCCAGCAGGTCCTTCCCGCCGGGGAGAGCCTGTCGGAGTACGGCCTGGACGCTCCCTCGGCCACCCTTTCCGCCTCCGCCGCGGACGGCGGGGAGCGGAATCTGGCCTTCGGCAAAGCCACCACCGACGGGGACAGCTATTATATGATGATGGATGGGGACGAGGCCACGGTGTACATCGTGGCCGACACCCTGGTGAAGCTGATGCAGATGCCCATTTACGACATGTGCGCCCTGCCGGAGCTGCCGGACCTCAGCGAGCGGAACCTGCGGGCCATCACCATCCAGGGCGCCGTCCCCGCGGCGGAGCCCGCGGGGAATGGCTCCGGCGAGACGCCGGAGGCGCCGGAGCGGCCCACCGTCACCCTGAACGCCCGGCGCTCCAACGGGGAGGACCAGCCGGCTTTGTGGTTTGAGGGCAGCGACAACGTCACCGCCGCCCCGCTGCTCCAGGAGCTGCTGCATGACCTGGAGACCATGTCCATGGCGAAATGCGTGGACTATTTCCCCAGCCGGGAGGCGGCGGAAATCTGCGGCTTTGCCAGCGCCTCCGCCATTCTGAAGGCGGAGTATTCCGTAAATGGCGTGGACGAGACCTTCATCCTCACCGTGGGGGCCCGGATGCCCGACGAGTCCGGCCGCTATGTCCGGCTGGAGGAGGACGGGGCCATCTACGCCCTGTCCAACGACGGCGCGGACGCGCTGATGATGATTTCCTCCGGCGGAATCCGGGGCGCGGCCCAGGACGGCGCCGCGCCGGAGAGCCAGGGGGCGGAATAAGGAGGAGCGCCCATGCGGGTATTGGTAATCGAGGACGAGGTCCGGCTGGCCGCCACGCTCCAGGACCTGCTGGAGCTGAACGGGTACACCGCCGACGTGCGCCACGACGGCGAGTCCGGCCTGGACGACGCGCTGACGGGCATTTACGACGTGATACTGCTGGACGTGATGCTGCCCAAGCTGGACGGGTTCACCGTCCTGCGCCGCCTCCGTGAGGCGGGGAACGCCTCGCCGGTGCTGATGCTCACCGCCCGGTCGGAAACGGCCGACAAGGTGGAGGGCCTGGACCGGGGGGCGGACTACTATCTGACCAAGCCCTTCGACCCCAAGGAGCTGCTGGCCTGCGTCCGGGCCCTGACCCGGCGGCAGCCGGAGCTGCGGAACCCGGATTTGCTGGAGTTCGGCGGGGTGCGGCTGGACAAAAGCAGCTTCACCCTCTCCTGCGGCGGGCGGTCCGTCCGCCTCAGCCGGAAGGAATTTGACATGATGGAGCTTTTGATGCTGAACCGGAACCTGGTGCTGGCCAAGGAATCCCTGCTGCTGAAAATCTGGGGCTATGAGTCCGACGCGGAGGACAACAACGTGGAGGTTTATATCTCCTTCCTCCGCAAAAAGCTGTCCCACATCCACGCCGGGGTCCGCATCCGCACCATCCGCATGGCGGGCTACTGCCTGGAGGAGGACCGCTGAAACGGGCGTTTCGTCAACTGTGAGTTCCGCCTATCTTCTCCACCGCCGTCTGGCGGTTTTACACAATTTCCACAAAGTTTTGCACAAGGGGTATCGGGGGCATGATTCGAAAGCTGCGGCTGAAATTCGTGTTGGTCTGCATGGCCATGGTCACCGCCGTGCTGGCGGCGGTGTGCGGCGCCATTTTCGCCGCCCTGAAGGGGAATGTGGAGGATTTGAGCCGGGAGGTGCTCCACCGGGTGATTCAGGAGGAGCCCCTCCCCGGCGGGCGGAAGCCGGAGATTGGCGTGGAAATCGGCGGGGACAAGCTGCTGCTGCCCTATTTCACCGTCAGCGTCTGGCCCGGCGGCGGGGGAGCCTACGCCGCCTACGTCACCGGCGGCACCTACGCCGGGCTGGAGGACACGGCGGAGCTGGCCGCCATTTTGGAGGAGTGCCTGGGCCGGGAGGGGCCGGAGGGCGTGGTCCAGAGCTACAGCCTCCGCTACCTCCGGCGGGACAACGGGCTGTACCAGCGGCTGGCCTTTGTGGACATGTCCATGGAGCGGGCCATGCTCCGGGAGATGATGGGCTCCTACCTGCGCATCGCCCTGGCGGCGTTTGCGCTGCTGCTGGGCGTGTCGGCGGTGCTGGCCCGGTGGGCGACGGGGCCTGTGGAGCGGGCCTGGCGCCAGCAGCGGCAGTTCCTCTCCGACGCGTCCCACGAGCTGAAAACGCCCCTGACGGTGATTTTGTCCAACGCGGAGCTGCTCTCCGCCCTGCCCCTGGAGGAGCGGCCTGCCCGGTGGACGGACAACATCCTCTCCGAGTCCCGGCAGATGAAGCGCCTGGTGGAGGAGATGCTGACCCTGGCCCGGGCGGACAACATGGCCCAGCCCGCCCTTTTGACGGAGGTTTCCCTGTCCGACCTGGCGGAGGACTGCGCCCTGGCCTTCGAGCCGGTGGCCTTTGAGGCGGGGAAGCCCCTGGAGTACCGGGTGGCGGAGAACGTCCTGGTCCTGGGGGACGGGGACAAGCTGCGGCGGCTGGTCTCCATCCTGCTGGACAACGCCGTGAAGTACGGGGCGGAGGGCGGAACCATTGCCCTGACTCTGGAGAAGACGGAGCGGCAGGCCCGGCTGACGGTTTCCAACCCCGGGGAGCCCATCCCGCCGGAGCAGCTGGGGCGGCTGTTTGAGCGGTTTTACCGGGCGGACGCGTCCCGGGGGGAGAAAAGCGGCTTCGGCCTGGGGCTGAGCATCGCCGCCGCCGCCGCCCAGGAGCACAAGGGGACCCTCCGGGCCGAGAGCGGCGGGGAGGGGACGCGGTTTTTGTTCACGATGCCGCTGAAAAAATAGGGCGGGGGGGGAAAATCCCCCGCCTTTTCCCTGCCGTCCGCGCAATTGTAAGAAAATCTTAAGAATTTTGTCAAGCCGCCCGTAAGATTTGCCTGTTATCCTGTAATCAGCTCAAGGGAGGAAGCCCGGTATGAACGAATGCAGCGAATGTATTTTAGTTGTGGACGACGACCCCGAAATCGTAAACGCCATCGCCATCACCCTGGAACGGGAGGGCTGGCAGGTGCGCAGGGCCTATGACGGCCTCCAGGCGGTGGAGGCGTGCCTGGACCCCGCCGTGAAGCTGATCCTCATCGACGTGATGATGCCCAGGCTGGACGGGCTCTCCGCCCTGCTCCGCATCCGGGAGCGGCGGAACCTGCCGGTGATTGTCCTTTCCGCCAAAAGCGAGGACACGGACAAGATCCTGGGGCTCTCCATGGGGGCCGACGATTACGTGACCAAGCCCTACAACCCCCAGGAGCTTACCGCCCGGGTGCGGAGTCAGCTGCGGCGGTACACGTCGCTTGGCGACGTGAACGCCGAGGGGCGGCGGGGCTTGATCGTCAACGGGCGGCTCAGCTACGACCCCGCCGGGCGGATTCTCCGGGCCGACGGGGACGAGGTGAAGCTCACCCCCACGGAGACGAAAATCCTGGACCTCCTCATCCGCCATCCCGGGCAGGTTTTCCCTGCCGAGGAGATTTACCGGCGGGTGTGGAACGAGGACGCTTATCTCTGTGAGAACACGGTGATGGTCCACATCCGCCGCATTCGGGAGAAAATCGAGCTGAATCCCAAGGAGCCAGATTATATTAAGGTGGTGTGGGGCATTGGATACAAAATGGAACAGCACTAAGGCCCTGGCGGGCTTTCTGGCCTTCTTCCTGGGGGCGACGCTGGCCCTCTCCAGCCTGGGGGCCGTGGGGAACCGGATCGCCGGGGAGCGGGACCCCTCTCCCCGGTGGGAGACGGACTGGCAGGAGACGGAGGACTTCCGGATGGAAACCGCCTCCATCCTCAAGGACTTCCTGACCCTCGGGGCCGGAGGGAAGCTGGATATTTACAGCTATGATTATTGGCTGGACTCCGTCGAAGGCACCGCCGTGGTGCAGGAGGAGGCCGTCCGCTCCTGGTGGGGCTTCGGGAAAGCCGCGGAGGCCATAGCGGCGGACTGGGGCATCCAGGAGCAGGAGCTTGATTTCTCCGCCTCCCCTCCGGCGGAGGGAGAGCCCGAACACGAGCGGGAGCCGGACGCGGCCTATCAGGCGGACAAGAACGTCCTCTATTATATCCGGAACGGAGAAATAAAGGGCGGAAAGGTCTACAGCAATATGGACGCCGGCCTGGACAAGCTGCTGGCCCGGTCCGTGGAGGGGTACAACTTCTATCTCCAGTTTGTGGACGGCAAGGTCTCCATCTTCAAGGACGGCCAAACCCTGGACGTATACGGAGATGGATACTATGATGGATTCCCAGTGGTTCGTCCCCGGCTACGACAACTTCCCTGCCAGCGAGCAGCTGGAGGGGGTCAAGGTGGTGATGGCCGTCCGGGAGACCCCCGTCCGCTATCACTATGTAGACTACAAAAGCGGAAGCTCCTACAACACCAGCAGTATGTACTACATTGCCCGGCAGGTAAAGGAAGCCCGGGATTTCTACCGGACCCAGGCGGTCCTGTCCGGCGCGGGCGCGCTGTGCCTGGCGGTGTGGTTCCTCCTGCGCAAATCCACGGAGCCGGTAAGCCGGAAAATCGCCTCCTGGACCGCCCATATCTGGACGGAGGCACGGTTCCTGCTGGCGCTGGGGTGTCTCCTGTGGGCCTTCCTGCCGGGGGTGTTCAACCTGGGCCTTGTCTATGAGATTCTTTACAGCTATTCCTACGGCTGGGACGGCGGGTATTCCTTCGCCGGCTGGGGACTGTCGGTCCTCCGGCTTGCCACCATGAACCTCCCGGCCCTGCTGGTCCTGTTCTGGCTGTTCTGGCTCATCCGCAACGACCACAAATACAACCCCAGGGAGGCCCGGAGGTCCCTCCTCCGCGCTCTTTTTCGCTCCCTCCGGGCAAGGGAACTGAAACGGCCCGTGGAAAAGCGGCTGGCCCGGAGGAGCGGCCTTGTACTGCTGGTGCTGCTATTGGGCTTTGCCCTGTCCCTGTTCGCGGCCGCCGCCTTTCTGAAATTCCTGATGATTCATTGGAGCCTTTGGGGATGGCTGCTGTTCCTTTTGGGATGCCTGGCGGAGGTTCTGCTGGTGCTTGCCATCTACAGCGTCTGGCGGAGCATGAGGCTGGCGAAGGACATCGCCGCCCTGGCGGACCAGGTGGAGGCCGTCCGGGCCGGGGACCTGTCGAAGCCCCTGAAACTCCCGGAGGACGCCGACCTGCGGCAGACGGCGGAGCGCCTCAACGACATCCAGGCCGGGATGAAGGCGGCTCTGGAGGAGCAGACCCGCAGCGAGCGGATGAAGGTGGAGCTGGTAAGCAACGTCTCCCACGATTTGAAGACCCCCCTGACCTCCGTCCTCTCCTACGCGGAGCTTCTGCGGCAGGAGGAGCTGCCCCCGGCGGCTGCGGACTACGCCCGGATCATCGACGAGAAGGCCCGGCGGCTCAAGACCATGGTGGAGGACGTGTTCGACATCAGCAAGGCCGCGGCGGACCAGCTCCCCGTCCATTTGGAGCGGCTGGACCTTGCCAAGCTCCTCCGCCAGACCCTGGCGGACATGGACGGGCCCATCCGGGCAAGCGCCCTGACCTTCAAGACGGAGCTGCCGGAGGAGCCGGTGATGATTACGGCGGACGGCAGGCGGCTGTACCGGGTCTTTCAAAACCTCATTGACAACGCCCTGCGCTACGCCCTGGAGGGCAGCCGGGTGTACCTGAGCCTGAAGGCGGCGGAGGGAACGGCGGAGGCCAGCATCCGAAACACCTCCCGCAGCGAGCTGCCCAGGGGGGTGGACTTCACCGCCCGGTTCGTCCGGGGGGACGCCAGCCGCACCGACGGCGGCAGCGGCCTGGGCCTGAGTATCGCCAGGTCCTTTACGGAGGCCTGCGGCGGCAGCTTCCGGGTGGAGACGGTGGCGGATTTGTTTACGGCGGCGGTCACATTCCCCGTGGAGGAGGAGTGACGGAGGCATGGAAAGGAGGAACGCAGACATGGATATAACATGGACGGGGGCAAAGCGGCTTGCGGCGGCCCTGTGCGGCGCGCTGCTGGCGGGGTGCCTGGCCGGGTGCGGCCCCTCGGCCGAGACAAGAGACGGCGGCCCCGCCCTGACGGCGGCGGGCCTTCCGGAGGGCGCGGCCGCCTCCCTCACGGCGTTTGCCGGAGAGGAGGAGCGGGAGGCCGATCCCGCGGAGCGGTTTCGGCCCTACGAGCCCTTCGGCCTGCTGTACGACGCGGAAAAAAACGAGCTGTGGTTTGACGGCGGGCTGGTGCGGTGGTTTGAGGACTACTACCCGTTATCGGAGGACGGCGCGCAGGCGGGGACGGACTTCTTCAACGAAAACGGCACGGTGGACGTGTACGCCGTCCGGGACCGGAGCGGGCTTGCCCGCCGCGCCGACGGCTCCTATGACCCCAGCGGGACGCTGGCGGGCGTGGAGGCATTTTCGGAGGAGGCGTTTGCCGCCCGGGACGTGGAGGCGATTCGAAATCCCGCGCCTCCTACCGCCGTGGCCGGAGGCGAGGAGCTGACGGCGGAGGAGCGGAAGGCCATGGCGGAGGAATACGCGCCCTTCGGCGTCACCTATGACGCCGGGGAGGACCAGTGGTACTACAACGGAGAGGCGGTGTGCTTTTTCCGGGACGTTCTGATCTCCAACGGGGAGAGCCTGAGCGGCGGGGGGTTCCGCGGCGTCATGCGGACGTTTCCCGGCGAGAGGGGTACTGTCCGCGTGGAGACCGTCCGGGACTTCGCGCATCCGAATTCTCTCGGATACGGAACCCTGACCGGAGTAAAAATAACGGAAGATTCCTGATTTCGGGGGGCGGCTTTTGATAAAAAGGGCGGGGGAGGTCAAACCTCCCCCGCCCCGTTTTCCGGGCAGTACAGCACCTGTATCCCGCAGTCGTCCCGGAGATGCTCCCGGCGGACGCTCTCCGCCAGAATCAGCCCCGCCAGGTTTTGGGGGTCGTCCCCCGTCCAGCCCGCCAGAAGGTTCAAAAGCCACTCGTCCTCCGCCGGGTCCGCCACGCCGTCGCTGACCATGACGGCGAAGCCGCCGGGGGCCAGGGGGGCCCGGGTCACGTCCGGCGGCGGGCCCTGGAGGCCCACAGGAAGGCTGGCCCCGGTAATCCGCCGGACCACGCCGCCCCGCTTCAGGTAGCTGGGGGCCGCGCCGCACTTGTAGAAGGCGGCCTCCCCCGCCCCGGGGTCGTAAACGCAGAGGTCCACGGTGGCGAAGACCCCGGATTCCGCCCCACGGAGGCCCATGGCGGAGTTCAGGGTTTTCAGCGCCGCCTCCGGGGCCACTCCCGCCTCCAGAAACTGCTGGAGCAGGCGGCAGACCAGGGCGGACTCCTTCCGGGCGGGCTCGCCGCTGCCCATGCCGTCCGCCAGGAGGAGGCACCAGAGCCCCCGGTCCGTCTGAAAGGAGGCCACGGTGTCCCCGCAGACCGTCTCCCCCTCCTTGGGCCGGAGGGCGGCCCCCACCCGGCAGGGAGCCCCCGCCGCCATGGCGGGGGCGGCGGCCTCCAGCCCGGCGGCGGTGGCCGTCAGAAGCTCCGAGAGCTGGGCGTACTGGCCCCGGGCGCTGCGGCGGGTTTCCTCCAGCTGGCGGCGGTACTGGCGGCGGAGGAGAAAGGCGGAGAGCTCGGCGTTGATGGCCGCCAGAAGGTCCGGCAGGTGGACGCACCGCCCGGTGAAGTACTCCGGAAAGTCCTTGGCCAGGGCCCGGCCCCGCTCCAGGAGGTAGGGGGTGGCGTCGTTCATGGCGTTGAAGGTGCCGGTGTAGTCCTTCTGCCAGCAGAGCTCACAGAGGGCGCAGTCTCGGCAGACCTTCTCGGCGGAGCGGTCGAAGACAATGGCGGGGTTTTCGTCCGCCGCCGGGGGCGCGGAGCGGCCGATGCTGTCGTAAAGGTCCCGGAGGGCCGCCGCCGCCCGGTCCAGCCGCCGCCGCCAGGGGGCGGCTTCCGCCTTTTCCGCCGCTTCCCGGGCGGGGGGGATGGCGGGACGCACCCGCTTCCCGGCCACGAACCGCCCCGGCAGGGCCAGGAACAGCGCCGTTCCCGCCGCCGCCTCCGGGAGCAGGGGCAGGGGCTGTCCCTCCGCCAGGGCGGCGGCCCCGGCGGAGGCCAGGAAGGCCAGGGCCGCCCCGGTCCTGCGCCATCCCTGGCGGCTTCCCGCGGCCAGGCCCGCCAGCCCCAGGGCGGCGGTGAGGGGCAGGCGGCTTCCGCACAGCTCCGCCGTCAGCCCCAGGCCCAGGCCGAAGGCCGCTCCCCCGGCGGGGCCCCGGTCATAGGCCGTCAGGGCTGCCAGGAAGCACAGCAGGGCCCGGGCGGGGGAAAAGCCCAAAAGCTCCAGGTCCTCCACCGCCGTCACCAGTGCTCCCGCCAGGAAGACGAGGCCGTCTACCACCTCCCGGCCCTCCCCGCCCCGGAGGAGGGGGAAAAACAGCCGCGCCGAGGCTCCCAGCAGCGCCGCCGCCGCCAGGCAGTCCGCCAGCCGCTCCAGGGGGGAAAGGGACTGGAGAATGTAAATGCCCTCCACGGTGACAAAGAGGCCCGCCGCGGTCAGGGCCATGGGCCGGGGCCGGGAGGGAATCCAGACGCCCCCCAGGGCCGTGGCGGCGGCGGTAATCAGCACCGCCGCCGCCAGGAAGGGCAGGGCCTTGGCGAAGGGGAGGAACAGCGCGGCTCCGGCGAAGGCCCCCGCCAGGGCCGCGCCCCCCTCCAGACCCGGTCCCGCCGCCGCCACCCAGCCCAGGGCGAAGGGGGCGGACCCTCCGGCGGTCTGCCCGGCGGTCAGCGCCGCCGAGAGGAAGAAGCGGATTCCCAGGTTCATCAGCCGTCCGGCCCGCTCCCGTTCCAATGTCAGTTGCCCGTATGCCACAGCCTGTCCCTCCTCAAAGGATGTTGTTCCCCCATTGTAGCGCCGGGGCGGGGAAAAATCCGTCGGGAAAGGTGGGACGGAGCCTTTCCCGGCGGAAACCGGGGATGGAAACCGCCGGGGGCCTGTGGTAAAATGGGAAAAACGCCTCCCAACCGGCGGTTGAGTCCGGAAAATCCACCGGCGGTTCGTGGAAAAACCGGGACGGCGGCGGTAGGATACGGGAGGAAAGGGGATGCGGAATATGGACCAGGGCAAAATCGGAACCTTTATCATGGAGCGCCGGAAGGGGAAGGGGCTGACCCAGGCCCAGCTGGCGGAGCGGCTGAACATTACGGACCGGGCCGTTTCGAAATGGGAGACGGGGCTTTCCCTTACTTAAAGATATTGAAACAGGAACAGCCCCCCACAGGATACTTTCTAACACCAGCCCGGAGAACATAGCCACAAAGACAAAGAGACAGGGAGCCGAAACCCGGCCCCCTGTTTTTTCATGTTCCCGATAGTCCGCAGAACGCCCCGCAAGGAAATGCGAGAGCGTCAGCGGGCCGCATCAGAGCGACGCAATCCCCACGGGGGCCAGCTATCAGGGCTTGTCAGCCTATCGGCGGGGGATTGCATGGAGCGTACCCACCTTATTCCCCGCCTTGCTCCCAGCCGCCGACACCCCAGCAATGCCACTTTCAAAACCATTTTATCAGGCCACCGAACCAGCAGAGCACCAAAACACAACGGACATAAAAAGTACAGTAGCTCAATAGTTAGATGCTGACAGGCGGAACTACATAGACACAAAGGCGGAGGGCCTCAGATTACTCGCCTGAACCCCTCCGCTTTAGAAACTACTGGTTACTTACTACCAGTCAAAACCAAGCTCATCAAAGCCAAGGTCTTTCCACATATCCTTGATAGATTGGAGGAACTTCTGTTCCTTCTCATAGCCACCGAATCTTGCCCAGGCCGCATCCTCTGTCATACAGAAGTACTTATCGGGCTGACCAGTCGTGTCTCCCCAGGTAGCATCAATATGATACAGAACGCCGTCCAAAGTGGCCGAAGTCCACTCATGACTGCCAAGCGTGGAAGTGACATCAGCACAGTCAATCCCTTCCAACCTCAGAAACAGACTGTAAGTCGTAGCATAATTTCCACAAACACCCTTACCGCTCACGAACACAGGGTAAGCAGAACTCGCATAGCCTGCAAAGCAAGCATAACCGTCCTCATACTCAGACAAATCATACTCATACTCGCCATACTCACAATGACTGATAAGCCAGTCATAATACACACGGGCCTTTTCCTTTTGAGTCATCGCACTGGTAATCTTTCCAGAAGCCCATAAAGAATCATGAACCTCGATGGCTTTTGTCAGCGCAACCACAGACCAATCATCCATTGCTCGTTTGATAGTAAGCGTTCTACTTTGAATACTCGGCCTACCAGTAACAGGGTCTGAGAGCTTTGTGCCATAGCACAAGTAAGCATACTTTCTCGTGACATCACTCGGAACTGTCCAAACTTGCCAGTCATTAGACGCACCAGTGAAATCAATGGTCAACTCAAGCTCAGACAGCCCATGCTTGAGCATATAGCGGATGTTGCTCTCCCAAGCCTCCATGTCAGTGTACTTGAAGGAAGAAATCAGCTCAGGGTCATCAAGGATGAACCTTGCAAAGATATCCTCCGTAGCCGCAACCTCAGCGGGCTTATCAGCGGCGGGGGTCTCAGCAGCGAACGCACTCGGCACCAGCGACAAACACATCACCAGCACCAGCGCAAGGGATAGCATTTTCTTTCTCATGTTGTCCGCTCCTTTTTATAAGATTTTCCTCAGTCTCAACGGTACTTGCCCGTGGGGGCGGGGACGCTCCTGGCCCCCGTTGGGCTTTCCCATCAAGACAACAAAAGCGGCGCAGGGTGTTTTATTCCCTACACCGCCGAAAGCTAAACACACATTCCCATTTCATGCTTGATAAACCTATGGATATTTGGTAGAATGGGGACGGCGCAGTAATCTGCTGTGTGGGAGGTCGCTTCTCCTGCATAGGGCCTTGGAGGGTTGCCGCCCTCCTTGGCCTGCCTTTTATATGCTTCTGCTGTCTCGCAAGTTCATTATATCCTATACAGGAAGATTGTGCAAGGACTTTTTACAGCTTTACGATTTGAAAGTGTAGCATTGCGTTTTCGGCGGCTGTGTAGCTGTCGGCACCCCGACCGGGAGCGGCCCGGAACGCCACATGGTTAGAAATTTGTATTACAGTTTATAAACAAGTTTAGGCGAGAGGCTATAGCCTCCCGCCTTTCTTCATGCCCGTTGTCCTGCGGACTGTTCCAGCGTGTTAGCCGCCTTGTAGCCGGCTTGCACCTTGTTTAAGTGCACTTTTAAAAAGTCATTCCCTTTCATAAGGAAGCCTCCCGCTTCTGTCCGCGCCGCTCAGCCCGCCAGGGTCAAATCTCCGTCCTTCACCCAGCCCGCCTTCCGGCAGAGCCCGTTCACCAGCGGGCAGAGGATGGCGGGGAGGATAAAGGAGATCAGAAGCAGACCCGCCCAGTCCATGGCCCCGGGGGCAATGGCCGCCGCCCCGTTGGCCAGGGCCGCCTCGCTGGGGGCCAGCCAGCCGGTCCAGACCCCCAGCTGGCCGCAGAGGCCGCAGGTGCCCATGCCGGAGTTGATGGCCGCGCCGTTCATCTCCAGGCGGAACAGGCAGGTGGCAATTGGCCCGGTGATGGCGGAGGTCACCGTGGGGGCGATCCAGATTTTGGGGTTTCGCACAATGTTGGGCATTTGCAGCATGGAGGTGCCCAGGCCCTGGCTCACCAGGCCGCCCCAGCCGTTCTCCTTAAAGCTCATGACGGCGAAGCCCACCATCTGGGCGCAGCAGCCCGCCACGGCGGCCCCGCCCGCCAGGCCCGTCAGCCCCAGGACGGAGCAGATGGCGGCGGAGGAGATGGGCAGGGTCAGGGCCACGCCCACCAGCACGGAAACCAGAACGCCCATGAGGAAGGGCTGGAGCTCCGTGGCGCGCATAATGAGCCGGCCGAAGGCGCTGGCGGCGCTGGCGATGGGGGGCGCGATGACCCAGGCCGTTCCAATGCCCGCCAGGGTGGTGACGATGGGGGTTACCAGGATGTCGATTTTCGTCTCCTTGCTGACGGCCTTGCCGCACTCGGCGGCAATGATGGCGACAAACAGCACCGCCAGCGGCCCCCCCGCGCCGCCCAGGGCATTGCAGGCGTAGCCCACTGTCGCCAGGGAAAAGAGGACCATGGGCGGGGCCTGGAGAGCGTAGCCGATGGCCGCCGCCATGGCCGCGCCGCTCATGAAGGAGGCCATGCCGCCGATGGTATAGCCCACTTTATTGATGGTGATGATCTCCGCGGTCAGGAAGCCGATGTGGAACTGGGAGCCCAGGGTGTTGAGAATCGTGCCGATGAGCAGGGAGCAGAAGAGGCCCTGGGCCATGGCGCCCAGAGCGTCGATGCCGTAGCGGCGGGCGGAAATCACGATGTTTTTGCGTTTCAGGAACGCCTTGACGTTTTCCATGGGAAGCACCTGTTTCTTTCGTAGTAATTTTTATGTATCCGCCGGGGAGCCCGCCGGATGGGGAATAAGCCTTGCAGGTGTCTTGACACCTGCAAGGCTTATCATACGCAAAACGGCCCGGTTTGTCAATAGGGAGTTTTTACTCCGCCCGGCGGGGCCGGTTCCCCAGCAGTGCGTCGTAGGTCTTGGAGACCACCGGCCAGTCCGCCCGCCGCCACCAGCTCTCGAAATAGTCCCCCCGGCGGTTCTGGAAGTCCAGGTAATAGGCGTGCTCCCACACGTCGCACAAAAGCAGGGGGACCAGGGGCAGGGGAACGTCCTGGTTGGGGGTCTTCACCACGGAGAGCCGCCCCTCGCTGTCGCTGACCAGCCAGGCCCAGCCGGAGCCGAACTGCCCCAGGGCGGCGTTCTTCATGGCGGTTTTCAGGCCCTCCAGGTCCCCGAAGTCCCGGACGACGGCGTCCGCCAGGGGGCCGGAGGGGGAGGAGGCCGGGCCGGGGGCCATGGTCTTGAAGTAGAGGTCGTGGTTGTACACGCCCCCGGCGTTGTTCCGCACGCCCTGGCGGATGTCCTCCGGCAGGCGGGGCCACTCCTGGACCAGCCGCTCCAGAGGCCAGCTTTGAACGTCCGGGTGCTTCTCCAGGAGCTTGTTCAGGTTTTCGATATACGCGGCAAAGTGCTTGTCATGGTGAAAATGCAGCGTCCGCTCCCCGATTTCCGGCAGCAGCGCGTCGTAGCCGTAGGGCAGGGGCGGGAGGGTGAAGGGATAATGTGATTCCATGGGGCTCTCCTTTCATGCTGATTGCTTCGTATAGTATATGTGAAGGGAGGGCCGGGCATACGGAGAGAAAATTTTGTAAAAATTTCGTAACAAAAGCCTCCGTCCGAGCGTCTATAATAGCGGAGGCAGAAGATTCCATCAGAAAGAAGGGACGCTATGAAGCAGTTTATCTGGCTGCTCTGCGGGATTTTTGTTTCCGGGCTGCTGCTGGGGGCGCTGAGCGCCTGCGGCGCGGAGCGGCGCCCGGAGACGTTTGCCGCCAGGGGGGAGCGGTCCTCCGCCACGGAAACAGCCCTGGAGGAGGCTCCCCCGCCGGAGGAAGTCCCGCCCGTCCCGGAGGACGAGGCCCGGCGGCTGGCCTACGGGAGGGCGCTGTGGGATATGTACCAGCTGGGCCTCCTCCCCGGCGGAGAGGAGCTGGAGCGCACCACGGACCTGGGCCCTCAGGAGGGGAACCAATTCGCCATTGCCGACGTGAACGGCGACGGGGCGGAGGAGCTGGTTGTTTACTGGACCACAGCCTGCGTGGCCGGGATGCGGGGGCTGGTTTACGGCTATACGGACAGGGAGCTTCGGTTGGAGCTGTCCGAATTCCCGGCTCTGACCTTCTACAATAACGGCGCGCTCCGGGCGGACTGGTCCCACAACCAGGGCTGGGCCATGGACTTCTGGCCCCATACCCTCTACCGCTATGAACCGGAGGCGGGGACGTACGCGGAGGCGGGGGCCGTGGACGCCTGGGACAGCCGCCGGAACCCCGGCGCGTTCCCGAAGGACGCGGACGCGGACGGAGACGGGCTGGTCTACTTCCTCCTCTCGGAAAACCGGAACTGGGGAAGGATCTCGGTCCCGGAAGGCGGCGCCTATGAGACCTGGACTGTCCCCCCGGTGGACGGGGCGGCCTATGAGGCGTGGCGGGACAGCCTCCTGGACGGGGCGGAGGAAATCAAGCCCGACTTCCAGCCCCTGACGGAGGAAAACATCGCCGCCCTGGGATGCCCCAGGCCGGACGTGACCTACCCGGAGCCTTTGGGCTGAGGCCCTTGCCTGTTTTTTAAATCTGTGGTATACTGACCCTGTCATATATCAAATGCCTGCAAAATGGAGGAGTGACTTATGAAAAAATTGTTGAGCTCGCTTTTGACCCTGGCGGCCCTGTCCGCCGCATTGTGCGTCCCCGCCGCCGCGGAGGAGGCGGCGGAGGCTCCCGCCGAAGCCCCCGCCTTTGTCCGGGTCTGGGGCAGAGTCTCCTCCTGGGACAGGGACGGTTTGTTCCTGAAAAACGACAACCAGGACGACCCTCTGAGCGAGGTGGTTATCCACCCGGGGGAGGCCCCGGTGGTGGACGCGGTGACGGGGCTGCCCCTGGACCTGAAATCCGTCAAGGAGGGGGACGCCCTGTACGCCTGGGCGGGCCCCGCCATAACCCTGAGCCTGCCGCCCCAGATGGCCGCCGAGATCATCGTGGGGAACATCCCCGCCGGTTTCCGGGCGCCGGAATACTGTGAGATTGCCGGGCGGGCCTCCGCCGGAGGGAATGGGTTCCGGTTCCCCCTGAGCGGCGGCGGAACCCTGGAGGTGACGGACAAGACCGCCTATACCCCCTGGCTGACCCGCCAGATTGTGCGGATGGAGGACCTGACCCCCGGAACACGGGCGCTGGTCTGGAAAAACGCGGAGGGCGCGGCGGAGAAGGTCCTGGTGTTCCCCTGCGCCTACCGGGGCTATGTCAGCGTCCGGTCCGGCGGGGACGGCGTGCACGCCGCGGTCAACAGCGGCTTTCAGCCGGAGCCGGACAAGGACGTTCCCGAAATCTTCTGCAAGCAGACGGAGGCGGGCGTGATGGCCCCCATCCGGGCCATTGCCGAGGCCGCCGGATACAGCGTGTCCTGGGACAAGAACCGGGGCGCGGTGGTGTATGACGAGAATGTGGACGTGGTCTTTTATGTCTACCCCGGCGACAACGTCGTCTGGACCCCGGAGAGAGGGGAGACGACCATCTTCGCCCCCTGCGTCAAGGAGGGCGGCACCACCTACCTGCCCCTGGAGGAGCTGTGCCATTGGCTGAACCTGTACCTGGTCCGGGAATAAGGGAAATAATTGGAAGCCCTCCGCCGCGGATACCACGGCGGAGGGCTTTTTTGAAAATTATGCGCGCCTGCGCGGCTTTACCGGAAGGAGAGCTGGAATTCCGCGCCGGGCTCTCCGGCAAAGACGACGAGGCCGCCCTCCTCCAGCTTGACGGTATCGCTTCCCCACAGGACGGAGGAGGCGGCGATGGTCCCGTCAGAGTTATAGGCCCAGAAGCCCGCGTCCTCCGGCAATTGGACCGTCATGGTCTTCCCGGCGGCGCCGTCCCCGATTTTGTACCAGCGGGCATAGCCGTCGGGCTGAATGGCGCAGGAGGCTTTGCCGTCCTTCCCGGCGGAGAGGACGGGGGCGGCGTTCAAGTCCATGTAGACGCTGCCGTTGGACTGGAAGAACCAGAGCGTGCCCGCCCCGTCCCGGCGGACCTCCATGTCGCTGCCGTCCCGCCCGGCGGTGCCGGGGACCTGGACCGCGTAACGGAGGTGGGTCCCGTCCTCAATCCGCAGCGTGCCGGCGTAGCCGGGGGCGCTTTGGACGGCGCCGGCGTCCGCCGCCTGGATCAGGGCCCCCATGGAGGCGTACACCTGGGAGCTGTACCGCTCGTTCATGGGCAGGACCGCGCCGCCCATGATGGAGTCCCACTTCTCCTGGAGAGCCGGATCCACCGGGTTCTCCGGCAGCTTCATGGCGGCGTAGTTGGAGGTGGGGAGGCCCCCCAGGCCGGGGAGGCTTGTAAAGGCCCACTGATAGAGGTAGGTCCGGCCGTTTTCCACCTCCGCAAGGCGCAGGGCGGAAGCGCCGTTTTCGTCCCGGAAGGTCCCGTCGGCGTGGTAATAGAAGCTTTGGGCGGGGACCTGGGGCATGGCGGGATAGCTCATGGACAGCGTGCCGTCCGCGGAGATATCCACCTTGTAAACCATCAGGGAGCCGTAGTAACCCGCGCTGTCCAGCAGTTCCCTGGGCATGGGGGCCCGCTTGGATTCCGGCAGCGCCAGGGGGCTTTCGTCCACCAGCACGCGCTGCTCCTTCAGCGCGGCGGCGAGCATCTGGGAGGCCGCCATCTCGTTATAGGTGGACAAGCCGCCGGAGCTGAGGACCGCCGCCGCCAGCTTATACTCCGGCAGGATTACCAGCCCGGCGTGGTAATACTGGGTGTCGCCGCCCTTCACCAGGGCGGTGATGTTGTTTTGGGAGAAGGGATACCACTCCACGCTGTCCCAGCCCAGGCCGAAGGACAGCGCGTCGGGCCCCTCCTCCGGCCAGAGGCCCCTGGCGTATTCCGGGGCGGCCATGGCCTTCAGGGAGGCCGCTTTCAGCAGGGTCCCGTCGGTAAGGGCCCCGCCGAAGGCCGCCAGGTCCTCCGCTGTGGCGTAGATGCCGCCCGTGCCCACCACGCCCAGGCAGTCCATGGGCAGGGGGCGGGGGTCCTCCCCCTGATAAGCGGGGACCACCCGGCCGCGCTCAGGGCCGTTTACGAGCTCGTCGGGGAAGTAGGTCTCCTCCAGTCCGGCGGGGGCGAGGATATGGGTGTGGAGATAGTCCTGGAAATTCATGTCCGCCACCCGCTCCACCACCAGCTGGGCCAGGGTGAAGCCGTCGTTGCAGTAGGTGCTGTACGCGCCGGGGTCCGCCTTGAGGCGCTGGGTGGAAAGACGCTCCAAAAGCTGGTCCGTGGCAAGGGCGCTGGCGTCCTCAAACAGGAGGGCGCTGCCCATGGAGGAGCCCATGAGGCCCGAGGAGTGGTTCAGCAGCATCCGGACGGTGATGTCCCGATAGCGCTCGTCCGCCATCGTGAACTCCGGCAGGTACTTCACCACCGGCTGGTCCAGGTCCAGCTTTCCGTCCTCCGCCAGCTGCATGACGGCGGCGGCGGTGTAAATCTTGCTGACGGAGCCCGCGCCGTAAAGGTCGGCCGCCTGAGAGGCGGCCGCCAGGGCCAGCAGGTGCCCGGCGCCGGGGTCCTCCCGGGGCTCTCCCTCCCGTCCGCTGGCGATGATGTCCCCGTCCTGCCACACGGCCCAGGAGGCTTGGACGGCCTGGCCGTAGGTCATGGCGGCGGCCGCCGCCTCCCGGGCGGCCTGGTCCAGGGACAGTTTGCCGCTCTCCGCCGCCGAGGCGGGGAGGGCGAGGCTGAGGCTCAGCGCCAGGGCCAGCAGCAGCGCGCCAAGGGATTTGATTCTTTGTTTCATGTTCGGTTTCCTTTCCCGCTCCGGCCTTCGCCGGGGCGCTTTTCTGGACTGTGCCTTCAGGATACACCTTCCACCAGGGGGAATGTCAAGGGGATAGCCGTAAATTTTTCATCCTTCCCCCGGGAAAGGCGGCGGGCGGCAAAATTTCCCTCCCGCCCGGCGGCATTCTTGTGCAATCCGCCAATTGAATAAATATTCATAGTAGTTGTATAATTCGTACATCATTAAAACCAATGGAGGCGCTGTTATGAAAAAGAACATCAAAAAAGTCGTCCTCGCCTATTCCGGCGGGCTGGATACATCCATCATCATCCCCTGGCTGAAGGAGAACTACGGCGACGTGGAGATCATCGCCGTGGCCGGGGACGTGGGCCAGGAGCAGGAGCTGGACGGCCTGGAGGAGAAGGCCCTCAAAACCGGGGCCAGCAAGCTGTACATCGCGGACCTCACCGACGAGATGGTGGACGAGGTGATCATCCCCTCCCTGAAGATGGGGGCCAGCTACGAGCAGTACCTGCTGGGCACGGCCTTCGCCCGGCCCATCATCGCCCGGAAGCTGGTGGAAATCGCCAAGGCCGAGGGGGCGGACGCCATCGCCCACGGCTGCACCGGCAAGGGCAACGACCAGGTCCGGTTTGAGCTGGCCATCAAGCGCTTCGCCCCGGAAATGACCATCATCGCCCCCTGGCGGGAGTGGGACATCAAGGGCCGGGACGAGGAGATCGATTACGCCGAGGCCCACAAGGTCCCCCTGAAAATCAGCCGGGAGACCAACTATTCCAAGGACAAGAACCTCTGGCACCTGAGCCACGAGGGCCTGGATCTGGAGGACCCCGCCAACGAGCCCCAGTATGAGAAGGAGGGCTTTTTGGAGATGGGCGTGAGCCCCATCGCCGCGCCGGACGCGCCCGCCTACGTGACCATTGATTTTGAAAAGGGCGTGCCCGTGGCCGTGGACGGCGAGAAGATGAAGGCCAGCGACATCATCCGCAGGCTCAACCGCTTAGGCGGCGAAAACGGCATCGGCCTTCTGGACATCGTGGAAAACCGGCTGGTGGGCATGAAGGACCGGGGCGTGTACGAGACCCCGGGCGGCACGATTTTGTATAGGGCCCACCAGTGCCTGGAAATGATTACGATAGACAAGGACACCGCCCACATGAAGAGCAAGCTGGCGGTGGACTTCGCGGACCTGGTCTACAACGGCAAGTGGTTCACCCCCCTGCGGGAGGCCCTCAGCGCCTTCGCCGACAAGACCCAGGAGCACGTGACGGGCTCCGTGAAGCTGAAGCTCTACAAGGGCAACATGATTACGGCCTCCGTCACCTCTCCCGAGAGCCTGTACTCTGAGGAGCTGGTGACCTTCAACGAGAGCGCCTACGACCAGACCAACGCCACGGGCTTTATCAACCTGTGGGGGCTTCCCGATACCGTTCTCGCGCTGCGGGAGCAGGGGAAGCTGTAAGAAGGAGGGGACTTCGTCCCCCCTTTCGATTCCCCCCGCCGGTCTGCGGACTGGCGAGCGCGCCCAAGGTGCGCGAGCCAAGGAATTTTTGTGACGCGCAGCCGGGGCAAACATGATTTCATTTCTTGGAAAGGCGGACATCTCATGAAACTTTGGGGCGGGCGGTTCAGCAAGGAGACGGATTCCCTGGCCAACGATTTCCAGTCCTCCATCCACTTCGACCAGCGGCTTTACCGGGAGGATATCGGCGGCAGCATGGCCCACGCGGAGATGCTGATGCAGTGCGGCGTGATTTCCCTGGAGGACGCGGCGGCCATCATCCGCGGCCTGCAGGGCATCCTGGAGGATATCGAGGCGGGGAAGGTGGAATTCTCCCCGGACAACGAGGATATCCATATGAATATCGAGGCCCTGCTGACGGCGCGCATCGGCGAGGCGGGGAAGCGCCTCCACACCGCCCGGTCCCGGAACGACCAGGTGGCCCTGGACTTCCGCATGTACGTGCGGAAGGAAATCGGAACCGTGGCGGGGCAGCTTCTGGACCTGGAGGCCGTCCTCTGCCGGAGGGCGAAGGAGCACCAGGGGGCCGTGATGCCGGGCTACACCCACTTGCAGCGGGCCCAGCCCGTGTCCTTCGCCCAGCACCTGCTGGCCTACGCCGCCCAGTTCTCCCGGGACGTGACCCGGCTGGAGGACTGCCGGAAGCGGCTGAACGAGTGCCCCCTGGGCTCCGGGGCCCTGGCGGGGACTACCTATCCCATTGACCGCTGGCGGACCGCCGGGGCCCTGGGCTTCGACCGCCCCTGCGGCAACTCCATGGACGGCGTCAGCGACCGGGACTACGCCCTGGAGCTGCTGGGCGCGCTGTCCATCCTCATGATGCACCTGAGCCGCTTCGCCGAGGAGGTCATCCTCTGGTGCAGCTGGGAGTTCAAGTTCGTGGAGCTGGACGAGGCGTATTCCACCGGCTCCAGCATCATGCCCCAGAAGAAGAACCCGGATATGGCGGAGCTGGTCCGGGGAAAGACGGGCCGGGTCTACGGCGATTTGATGGGCCTTCTGACGGTGATGAAGGGCCTGCCCCTGGCGTATAACAAGGATATGCAGGAGGACAAGGAGCCGGTCTTCGACGCGCTGGACACGGTGGAGCTGTGCCTGCCGGTGTTCACGGGGATGGTGGACACCATGCGGGTCCTGCCGGAGAACATGCGCGCCGCGGCGGGCCGGGGCTTCATCAACGCCACGGACTGCGCCGACTACCTGACGAAAAAGGGCATGCCCTTCCGGGACGCCTACACCGCCGCGGGGCGGCTGGTGGCCGCCTGCGCCGCCCGGGGAAAGACCCTGGAGGAGCTGACCCTGGAGGAGCTGCAGGCCGTGTCCCCCCTGTTCGGGGAGGACGTGTACGAGGCGCTGAAGCTGGAAAACTGCATGGCGCTCCGGCAGAGCTTCGGCGGCCCGGCCATTGCGGAGACCACACGGCAGATTCAGGAGATTGAGGCGTTTATCCAGGCCCGGAGGGGCTGAGAAAAGGGAGGCTTCCCATGAAACCAAAGGTATTTATCGACGGCAGGGAGGGCACCACCGGCCTCCAGATTTACGACCGCCTGGCGGAGCGGGAGGACATTGAGCTGCTCCAGATTGCCGGGGATAAGCGCAAGGACGCGGCGGAACGGAGGAAGCTCCTCAACGAGGCCGATCTGGTCTTCCTCTGCCTTCCGGACGCGGCGGCGGTGGAGGCGGTTAGCCTCATTGAAAACGGGAATACCCGGGTGATCGACTGCTCCACTGCCCACCGGACGGCGGAGGGCTGGGCGTACGGCTTCCCGGAGCTCCACGGCCAGCGGGAGAAGATCGCCGCTGCCAAGCGGGTGGCGAATCCCGGCTGCCACGCCACGGGCTTCATCTCCATCGTCCGTCCCCTCGTGGACCTGGGTCTTCTGGGGCGGGACGCCCTGCTGTCCTGCTTCTCCCTCACCGGGTACTCCGGCGGCGGGAAGAAGATGATCGCCAAGTACGAGGACCCGGACCGAAATCCCCATCTGGACAGCCCCTGCCTTTATTCCCTGCTCCAGCGCCACAAACATCTGCCGGAGATGCGGACCCTGTGCGGATTGGATCATCCGCCGGTCTTCACTCCCATTGTGGACGACTATTACAAGGGAATGGCGGCTGCGGTTCCCTTCCACCTCAGCCAGTTGAAGGCGGGAGCCACACTCCGGGCCCTGTGCGGCGCTTTCCGGGAATACTACGGGGACCAGCCGGTGATTCGGACAAGGGAGGATCCGCTCTGCGGGGATTTAGACGTTGCGGCCGAGCTGTACGGCAACGTATTCAGCGGTAAGGACTGCCTGTCTATCGTTCTCGCCGGAAACTCCGAGCGCTTCACCGTCACCGCCCTCTTTGACAACCTGGGCAAGGGCGCGTCCGGCGCGGCGGTGCAGAACATGAACCTGATGCTTGGCTTTGAGGAAACCAAGGGCCTGGCCCTTTGAGAAAGTGCGAGGAACGGATATGCTGAACTTTATCGGCGGCGGCGTCTGCGCCGCCCAGGGCTTCCGGGCGGCGGGAGTCCACGCGGGGGTCAAGACCCACGCGGAATGGAAGAAGGACGTGGCCCTGATTGTGTCCGACACGGACTGCGCGGCGGCGGCGGTGTTCACGAAAAACGTAGTCAAGGCCGCCCCCATCCATGTGGATCTCCGGCACCTGGCGGACGGAAAGGCCCGGGCCATTATCGCCAACAGCGGAAACGCCAACGCCTGCGCCCCCCAGGGGGAGGAGAACGCGGAGCGCATGTGCGCCGCCGCTGCCGGGGCCCTGGGCTGCCGGGCGGAGGACGTGCTGGTGAGCTCCACCGGCGTGATTGGGCAGCGAATCAACGTGGAGGCCATTGAGGCCGCCGTCCCGGCCCTCTGCGCCGCCCTGGAGCGGTCGGAGGAGGCCAGCGACGCGGCGGGCCACGCCATCATGACCACCGACACCGTGAAAAAAGAGGCGGCGGTGGAGACCGTGGTGGGGGGCAGGACCGTCCGCCTGGGCGGCGTCGCCAAGGGCAGCGGCATGATTCACCCCAACATGGGGACCATGCTCTGCTTCCTCACCACCGACTGCGCCATCTCCCCGGAGATGATTAAGGCGGCCCTGCTGGAGGCGGCGGCGGCGAGCTTCAACCGCATCAGCGTGGACGGGGACACCTCCACCAACGATACCTGCCTGGTCCTGGCCAACGGCCTGGCGGGAAACGAGCCTATCGCCGCCAAGGGGGCGGACTACGACGCGTTTCTGGCGGCGCTGAAGGCCCTGTGCGTGGAGCTTGCCAAAAAAATGGCCTCCGACGGGGAGGGGGCCCGGCACCTGATTACCTGCTCCGTCGGCGGAGCGAAGTCCGAAAAGAGCGCCGAGACGGTGGCCAAATCCGTGGTGTCCTCCACCCTGACCAAGGCGGCCATTTTCGGCGCGGACGCCAACTGGGGCCGGGTGCTGTGCGCCATGGGCTACTCCGGGGAGAGCTTTGACCCGGACAAGGTGAGCGTTCACTTCGCCAGCGCCGCCGGGGAGGTCCAGGTCTGCGACAAGGGCCGGGGGCTGGACTTTGACGAGGAGCTTGCCAAGAAGGTGCTGACGGAGCACGATGTGGAAATCCGCATCGCCATGGGCGAGGGAGCCGGGGAGTGCACCTGCTGGGGCTGCGACATCACCTACGATTATATCAAGATTAACGGGGACTACCGGACTTAACCGGACATTCCCTGGCTGTAAATACGGGTTTATAATTTGAAAAAGGGGGCGGATTTTGTGTCCTCTCATGAACAGCAGGCCCAGACTTTGATCGAGGCCCTGCCGTACATACAAAAGTTTACGGGCAAGACCATTGTGGTCAAATACGGCGGCAACGCCATGATTTCCGACGAGCTGCGCCGGGCCGTCATGAGCGACGTGATTCTGCTGAACCTGGTGGGCATCCGGGTGGTGGCCGTCCACGGAGGCGGGCCGGAGATTTCCGCCATGCTGAAAATGATCGGCCACGAGTCCAAATTTGTGGACGGCCTGCGCTATACCGACGTGACCACCATGGATATCGTCCAGGCCGTCCTCTGCGGCAAGGTGAACAAGGACCTGGTGTCCCAGCTCAACCGCCTGGGGGGGCGGGCCGTGGGATTGTGCGGCATGGACGGGCAGCTGTTCCAGGCGGTGCAGATGGACGAAAAGTACGGCCTGGTGGGCCGGATTACCGGCGTGAATCCCGAGCCGGTGAAAAACGCCCTGGAGCACGGCTATATCCCCATCGTGTCCACCGTGGCCCAGGGGGTGGACGCGGACACCGCCTACAACATCAACGCCGACACCGCCGCCGCCAGGCTGGCGGAGGCCCTGGGGGCGGAAAAGCTGATTCTGCTCACCGACGTGCGGGGGCTCCTCCGGAACCCGGGGGACGAGAGCTCCCTTATTCACGTGGTCCGCACCGGGGAGGTCCCGGCCCTGGTGGAGGAGGGGATCGTCTCCGGGGGCATGATTCCCAAGATGCAGTGCTGCGTGGACGCGATTCGCGGCGGCGTGGAGCGGGTCCACATTCTGGACGGGCGCATTCCCCATTCCATCCTTATTGAGCTGCTCTCCGACGAGGGCATCGGCACCATGATGAAAAAGGAGGAGACCCTATGACTTCCGAGGCCATCAAGGACCTGACGCGGCGGTATGTCATGAACACCTACGGCCGCTTTCCCGTGGCGCTGGACCACGGCGAGGGGGCGACCCTCTACGACCCGGAGGGCCGGGCCTACATTGATTTCACCAGCGGCATCGGCGTGACCGCCCTGGGCTATGGCAATAAGCCCTGGGCAAGGGCCGCCGCGGAGCAGGCGGAGAAGCTGGGCCACGTGTCCAACCTCTTTTACACCGAGCCCCCCGCCCGGCTGGCGGAAATCCTCTGCCGCCGCACCGGGGAGAGCGCCGTCTTCTTCGCCAACGGCGGCGGCGAGGCCAACGAGGGCATGATCAAGCTGGCGAGAAAATACAGCTTCGACAGGTACGGCCAGGGCCGGAGCACCATCCTCACTCTGAAAAACTCCTTCCACGGCCGGACCATCACCACCCTGAAGGCCACGGGCCAGGACGTGTTTCACAACTACTTCTTCCCCTTCACCGAGGGCTTCCGCTATGTCCCCGCCAACGACCTGGAGGCGCTGCGGGCCCAGGACCAGGGGGACGTGTGCGCCGTCATGGTGGAGCTGGTCCAGGGGGAGGGCGGCGTGCTGCCGCTTGACAGGGACTACGTCAAGGCTGTGGAGGCCCTCTGCGCGGAGAAGGACTGGCTGTTTCTGGCGGACGAGGTCCAGACCGGCGTGGGCCGGACGGGCACGCTGTTCGCCTTCCAGCAGTACGGCATTCTCCCCGACGCGGTGAGCTTTGCCAAGGGCATCGCCGGGGGCCTGCCCATGAGCGGCATCCTGGCCAACGAAAAGTGCCGGGACGTGCTGGGCCCGGGGACCCACGCCACCACCTTCGGCGCGAACCCCGTCTGCGCCGCCGCGGGGCTGGTGGTGCAGGAGATACTCAGCGACGAATTTTTGCAGGAGGTCCGGGAGAAGGGGGACTACCTCCGCAAGGGCGTCGAGGCGCTGGACCTGCCCTGCTTCGGGAAGACCCGGGGCCTGGGGCTGATGATCGGCGTCGAGGTCCGGGAGGGCTGGACCAACAAGGACATTGCCAATACGCTGATTGAAAACGGCCTGCTGGTCCTCACCGCCGGGCCGGGAATGCGGCTGCTGCCGCCCCTGGTCATCACGAAGGAGGAGATGGACAAGGGGCTGGCGGTTATGAAAAAGGCCCTGGGCTGAGAGAAGGAGAGAACGCTATGAACAGGCACTTTTTGAAGCTGCTGGACTTTACCCCGGAGGAGATTCAGCGGTTTTTGGACACGGCTGCGGACTTGAAGGCCAAGAAGAAGGCGGGCGTTCCCCACAGATACCTGGAGGGGAAGAACGTGGCCCTGATTTTTGAGAAGACCTCCACCCGGACCCGCTGCGCCTTTGAGGTGGCCGCCCGGGATTTGGGCATGGGCAGCACCTACCTGGGGCCCACGGGCTCCCAAATCGGCGTGAAGGAGTCCATCGCCGACACCGCCCGGGTGCTGGGGCGGATGTACGACGGCATCGAGTACCGGGGCTTCGGCCAGGAGATTGTAGAGGAGCTGGCGGCTTGCGCGGGGGTCCCTGTATTCAACGGCCTCACCGACGAGTTCCACCCCACCCAGATTCTGGCGGACTTCCTGACCATCCGGGAGCACTTCGGAAAGCTCCGGGGCGTGAAGCTGGTCTACCTGGGGGACGCCCGGTTCAACATGGGCAATTCCCTCATGGTTGGCTGCGCCAAGATGGGCATGCGCTTCACGGCCTGCGCCCCCAAGGCGTATATGCCGGACGGGATCCTTGTGGAGGCGTGCCGGGCCATTGCCGGGGAGACCGGCGCGGTTCTGGAATTCATTGAGGACCCCATGGAAGCGGTGAAGGGCGCGGACGTGCTCTATACCGACGTGTGGGTCTCCATGGGCGAGCCGGCGGAGGTCTGGGCGGAGCGCATCGCCGCCCTGGGCCCCTATCAGGTCAGCAAGGCCCTTATGGACGCGGCGGGTCCCCAGTGCCGCTTCATGCACTGCCTTCCCGCCTACCACGACCACAGGACCAAGGTGGGCCGCGAGATGGGCGAGCGCTTCGGCCGGGAGGCCATGGAGGTGGCGGACGAGGTCTTCGAGTCCCCGCAGTCCATTGTCTTCGACGAGGCGGAGAACCGGATGCACACCATCAAGGCCGTTATGTACGAGCTGATGAAATGACGGAGCAGAGGAGAGGCGGTTTTGAAAACCGCCTCTCGGGCTCTTTGGAGCATTTTGAATATGCCGGGAGGGAAACCAAATGGAGATGCGGACCGATGTGGAGGCCCTGCGGGGAAGATATCAGAAAATTATGGCGAAATTCGCCTTTCAGGGCAGGGAGCCGGAGGGGAAGGAGCGGCTGCGGCACTTGTTCCATAACCAGACGGCCTTTGTCTCCTCCCTGGCCCCCGGGCCGGAGGACTGGAACGCCTGGACGGAGGAGTGTGTCCAAAACGCGGACTGGCCCGGGCTGTGCCGGGTAATCAGCCAGCGGGGCAAGAGCGCCATGATGCCCGTCATATACGGCGGGTACGCCTATGAGAAGAACGTCCACTGCGCGCTGGAGTGCATCCTCTGCGGGAACATCCAGGCTGTGGAGCGCATTCTGCCCCCGGAGCTTGCCCGGGTGAATAACTGCTGCGACCCCTTTTTCCCCGCCGCCGCCCATGTGCTGATTGGCCTGTGGTACAAGGACAAGGCCGTGCTGGAGCGGGCCGTCCCCGGGGCCGAGCGGTTCCTGGAGGGGAAAAGGCCCAACCTGCTGCAAAAAGCGATGGTCTCTTTCCTGCTGGACCTGGTAAACGGCGGCATGGACAAGGGCAGCGAGGACCTTCTGGCGGTGTGCAAGGGCTATCCCAAGGACAAAAGGCCCGTGCTGGGCGTCCGGCCCTTCTGCACCTATGCCCACGGGCTCTACTGCCTGGCCCAGCTCCTGCTGCCGGAGGAGAAGTTCCAGGCCCTTCAAATGCCGGAGTATAAAAATTTCCTCCCCGAATTCGCCCTGTGGCGGCGGGCGCATCCGGAACCGGACCTGTCCCTCTGGTTCCGCTATCCGGAGGACATGGCGCTGTTCAACGATATCTACGCGGCGCCCCCGGCCAGGCTGGTCCTGATGCCGCCCGCCCCGGAGGACAAAAAGCAGGAGTGGTTCGCCCACGGCGTCAAATGGACGGACCAGTATGTGGACGATCTTTGGAACATGGGGATTGGCGGAGCGTGAGGAGGGCCGCCTCTTTTTCCGGTTCAGGTATAATTTTCCCCCGCCGCTGGAAAACTGGAAGTATCAATTTGCAGGAGGCATACACACAAGATGGTGAAAGGCATTTCCAGACGGGTGGTCGTGGTGGACTCCCCGGACCAGCGGTTTTTTGAGCAGGCGATTTTCATTGTGCGCAACGACGCCGCCGGGGAGGGAGTCACCTCCCGGGAGCTGGTGGAGGAGGCGCGCCGGGTGGCCCGGAACTACGCCGGGGGGGACCACGGGAAGTTCAGCCGGGCCTGGCGGGACCTGAGCCCGGCGGTCTACACCCTCATGGGCGCGGCGGCCATCGGCCTTTTGTGGCTGGTGGTGGCGCTGATTTGAGAAGGAAACCCTGGAAGGGCCTCCGGCGGGAGGGCTTCCAGGGTTTCCTTTCTGCGTCCGCGCCTTACAGCGGAACCACCCGTGTCGCTGCGGCCTCCTGAAAGGCCCGATCGTGCTCCACGAAGACCATCGTGGGGGCGAATTTCCCCAGCAGCTCCTCAATCTGGAGGCGGGAGCCGATGTCGATGAAGTTCAGCGGCTCGTCCCATACATAGAGATGGGCGCTCTCGCAGAGGCTGGCGGCGATGAGGACCTTTTTCCTCTGCCCGCCGGAGCAGTCCTCCAGGCTCCGCCCGAACTGCTCCCGGGAAAAGCCCAGCTTCCGCAAAATGGCCTTGAACAGGCTCTCGTCAATTCCCCGCTCCAGGATGAAGTCCCCCAGGGAGCCCCGGAGAAAGGAGGTATCCTGGGGCACATAGGAGATTTTCAGCCCCGGGGCCAGGGAGAGGCTTCCTTCATACCGGACGTCCTGTCCCATGAGAAGCTTCAAAAGGCTGCTTTTCCCGCTGCCGTTGGGGCCCTCCAGGGCGATCCGCTCCCCCTGCTCCAGGGAAAAGCGCAGGGGCCCGCAGACCTTCCGCTCCCCGTACCACAGCGTCAAATCTGAGCAGGAAACCAGCCGCCGGGCGTGGTGGGCCAGGGGGGAGAGCTTCAGCGCCTCCGCCGCCTCCCGGTTCTGGAGGAGCTCCCGCTTTTCCTCCAGGGCTTTCTCCTGCCGGGCCTCCAGGGCCTTGGCCCGCTTCATCATCTTGGCGGACTTGTGGCCCACGAAGCCCTTGTCATAGGCCCCGATCTTGGACGCCTCCACCCGGTCGGACCAGACGGAGGTCCGCCGGGCCGCTTTCTGAAGGCGGCGGACGTCCTTCTGGAGCCGTTCGTTTTTCGCCTCCTCAAACTGCTGGAGGCGGTCGAAGTTCTCCTTCCAGGAGCTGTAGTTTCCCGCCTGGACCTGGATGTCCGAGCGGTTCAGGGCCAGAATGTGGTCCACGCAGCCGT
Organism: uncultured Oscillibacter sp.; assembly: GCA_949959305.1. Taxonomy (GTDB): domain Bacteria; phylum Bacillota; class Clostridia; order Oscillospirales; family Oscillospiraceae; genus Oscillibacter. The sequence goes on along the minus strand of CATLJA010000003.1, from coordinate 8,508 downwards.
CCAGAAAGCGGCGGTCGTGGGACACCAGGATGAAGCCCCGCTGCCGCCGGAGGTAGGCGGCGGCCAGCTCCCGGCCCTGGGCGTCCAGGTGGTTGGTGGGCTCGTCGATGAGGGGGAAGCGGCCCTCCCGGAGAAACAGGGCCGCCAGGAGGACCTTGGTCCGCTCCCCGCCCGAGAGGGTGGAAAAGGGCCGCCAGAGGGCCTCCTCCGCCACTCCGAGAAGGGACAGCTCTTTGGGAAAGCGCCATCCCTCCGCCTCCGGGCAGAGCTCCTCCAGCACCTCCACAGTCAGCCTGTCCGGGGAACGGACGGGGCTGGGAAAGAAGTTGAAGGCGGACGGGGAGACCAGGCTCCCCCCGTGGGGGAACTCCCCCATCAAAAGCCGCAGAAGGGTGGTCTTCCCCCGGCCGTTCCGGCCGATGAGGCCCAGCCTCCAGCGGGTGTCAATCTGAAAGGCGGCGTCCTGGAACACAGGGTCCGGGCTGCCGGGATAGGAAAAGGTCAGGCCCTCCGCCTGAATCATGGACATACGCGTCATCTCCTTGCCGTAAATAGAATAAGAGCCGCGGGAAAGCTCCCGCGGCCCGTTGCAGCACGGCGCAAGCCGCCCCAGGGCGGGCGGCATGACGGCATATGACAAAGGGGGCCGGAGGTGAGAACACTTTCCCGCTTGGCGGCGCAACACCGCCCCGGCCCCGCCTGCGCGGCGCCGGAAGCCAATAGACGTCAATTGGCGTTCAGCAGGAACTCAGTCTCACTTTTCCACCCCTTCCGGTTTGTTCAGGGGGCAGTATACCACGTTCCGGCTCTCCCGTCAAGGGGGGAGTTCGCCGGGTTGCACCCGGCCGTGCAACCCGGGCGGAAAAGGAAGCCGTACATAGAACCAATACAGAAGGAGGATGTTTTATGCAGCAGACAGAACAATACAAGCTCAGCCAATGGGAGCTGTCCGACCGGGTGCGGATGGAGGACTTCAACGCCGACAACGCCAAGCTGGAAGCCGCCCTGGCGGGATTCCAGGCCGGCATCTCCGGCCTCCGTACAAGCCTGGAGGGAAAATGCGGCCGCTTTCAGCTCATCACCTCCCGCAGCGTCTCCGCCAGCGAGGGCCAGCGCTACGCCGCCGGCTCCCTGGCCGTGACAAACTGGAACAAGTGGGACTGCGCCGTCTGGTTCTTCGACATGCACGAAACCGCCTTCCAGGCGGGGGAGAAGGCGGCCTTTACCTTAAATCAGTCGGCGGGGCCCCTGAGCCAGTACGAGGTGACGCTGGACGCGGGCTCCCTGGTGCTGGCGCTCTTTCCCATGAGCGACAAGACCTCCAAGGTCAAGGGCTTCATCCTGGGGGGCGCGGCCAGGCCGCTGGTGATGGACGTGAACTTTGAGACGGTTACCGGCTACAACATCAATCTGCCCGCCAGCACCGCCACCAGGTTCCACAACGTCACCATGACGGCCTACGGATTGAAATAGTCCCGCAAGGCGGAAAAGCGGGAGAGGCTTCCCGGCGCACAGCCGGGGAGCCTCTTTCCGTTTGCCGGGCGTCAGCCCGCCCGCAAAAAACCGCCTCGCCTGATGCAAAATCTGACGGCGCAGTCTGCGCGCCTACGTATTCCGCAAATCTTCTCATACGGCGTTTTTCCGCCCCTTTCCGGGCGATTATACCACTCGGAGGGGCGGAGGGGAATAAAATTTCGGAATCCCCCTTTTTCTTCCGTTCAAAGTGCGCTATAATAGCGGCTGTAAATTTGAAGCGTACGGAGGATGATTCCATGCGGCAAAATGAAATGTTCCTGCTCAAGCTGGGCGAGGTGGTGCTCAAGGGCCAGAACCGCCGCTCCTTTGAGGACCGGCTGGTGGCCAACGCGGCCCGCCGGCTGAAGCCCTGCGGCAGCTTTCAGGTCTACATCCGCCAGAGCACCATCTACGCCGAGCCCGTTACGGAAACCTGCGACATGGAGGCGGCCTACGCCGCCGCCCGGCAGGTCTTCGGCGTGGTGTCCGTGGCCCGGGCGGCGCCCTGCGAAAAGTCAATAGAGGCCATTGTGGAGACCGCCAGGGACTATCTGGCGGACGCCTTCGCCTCCGCCCGGAGCTTCAAGGTGGAGAGCAAGCGGGCGGACAAAAACTACCCCATGAACTCCATCCAGCTGTCCCAGGCCGTGGGCGGCGAGCTGGCGGAGGCGTTCCCCCATGTGAAGGTGGACGTGCACAGCCCGGATTTGACGGTCCACGTGGAAATCCGGGAGAAGCACGCCTACGTCCACGCCCCCGCCGTCCCCGGCGCGGGAGGGCTCCCGGTGGGCATGGGGGGCCACGCGGTCAGCCTCCTTTCCGGCGGGCTGGACAGCCCCGTGTCCTCCTGGATGATGGCCCGGCGGGGGGTGGAGCTGGAGATGGTCCACTTCGTCTCCCCGCCCTACACCTCCCAGCAGGCCCAGGACAAGGTGCTGGAGCTGGCCCGGCTGCTGACGGCCTGGTGCGGCCGCCTCCGGGTTCACATCGTGCCCTTTACGGAAATTCAGGAGGAAATCCGGAAGAACTGCCCCGAGGAGTACTTCACCCTCATCATGCGTCGTTTCATGATGCGCCTGGCCCAGGCCGTCGCCCGGCGGGCGGGGGCCAGGGCGCTGGTTACCGGCGAGTCCCTGGGCCAGGTGGCCAGCCAGACCATGATGGCCCTGGCCGCCACGGACGACGTGGCGGAGATGCCGGTCCTGCGGCCCCTTATCGGCATGGACAAGGTGGAGATCATCCGTATGTCCCGGGAAATCGGGACCTACGACACCTCCATACTGCCCTATGAGGACTGCTGCACCGTCTTCACCCCCCGCCACCCCGCCACCCGGCCCAAACTGGAGGACGTGCGGGCGGCGGAGGCCCGTTTGGACGTGGAGGCCCTGGTGGCCAAATCCCTGGAGGGAGAGGAATGGGTCTGGGTAAAGCCCTGACGCCTGTGGAAAGAAGGAGGTTTGTTTATGAAACTGAGCGAGGAAGTCTGCTGGGGAATGCTGCGGCACAATTACCGCGTCCGGATGGAAAAGAAGATAAAGCACACGGAGCGGGTCCTCCGCAGCTGCATGAAAATCGCGGAGAAGATGGGGGAGAAAACCACGGTTGACCTTGACGAAGACCTGCTGGCCCAGGCGGCCATTCTCCACGACATCGCCAAGTTCAACGGCGAGGAAACGCATCACACGGAGGGGGAAAAAGTCCTCGCGAAGGAGTACGAGCGCATGACGGGCCGCTCCCTGGACAAGGGGACGCGGGAGAAGCTGGCGGCGGTGATCGCCGCCCACAAGGGGGACTTCGATCCGCCGAAAAAGGTGAAATTTGAGGCCGCCATTCTCCGCATGGCGGATAAGCTGGACAAATACGCCCGGGGAAAGTCCTCCGCGGACGAGTCCTATGAAAGAAGCATGAAGAAAATCAAGAAGTATTTCGAAGACTCCGAAGACTATCAAACCTTCGCCAAAATCTGCAAAAAGCGCCGGGAAAAGCTGAAGGAAAAATGCAAAAAGAACGACTGATTCAGAAAGAAGGGTTTTCATGTCCCACACCGCAGAGCTCATCGCCGTGGGCACCGAGCTGCTCCTGGGCAACATCGCCAACACCAACGCCCAGGCGCTGAGCCAGAGCCTCTCCGCCCTGGGTATCAACGTCTTCTGGCACACCGTGGTGGGCGACAACCCGGAGCGCCTGAAGGAGGCCCTGGGCATTGCCCGAAAGCGGGCCGATATCCTCATTACCACCGGGGGACTGGGCCCCACCTACGACGATTTGACCAAGCAGACCATCTGCGCCGCCTTCGGAAAGCCCCTGGTCCTCCACCCGGACATTCTGGAGGACATCCGGGACTTTTACGAGTCCGCCCTCCACGTCCCCATGCCGGAGAACAACACCCAGCAGGCGGAGCTGCCGGAGGGCTGCGTGGTCTTCGACAACCCCGTGGGCACCGCGCCGGGCTGCGCCTTTGAGGCGGAGGGCGTTCACGTCCTCATGCTCCCCGGCCCGCCCCACGAGATGGAGACTATGCTCCGCCGCCACGTGGAGCCCTACCTGCGCAGGCTCTCCCACGAGGTCATCGTCTCGTATGACATCATGACCTTCGGCATGGGGGAGAGCTCCATCGACCAGCTCCTCCACGACAAGATGGCCCATATGACCAACCCCACCCTGGCCACCTACGCCAAGCCCTGCGAGGTCCGCCTCCGTGCCACGGCAAAGGCCGCCACGGAGGACGAGGCCCGCGCCATGCTGGCCCCCGTCTGGGAGATGGTCCGCGAAACCCTGGGGGATATCGTCTACAGCGGGGACGGCGGCGACCTGGCGGACTGCTGCCACGGCCAGCTGATCCGCCGGGGGATGACCCTGGCCACCGCCGAAAGCTGCACCGGCGGCCTGGTTGCCCGGCGGCTTACCGCCATACCCGGAATCTCCGGCGTCTACCGGGGCGGCGTGGTCAGCTACTGGACCAGCGTCAAGGCGGACGTGCTCCATGTCCCCCAGGACATTCTGGACACATACGGCCCCGTTTCGGAGCAGTGCGCCCGGGCCATGGCGGAGGGCGTGCGGAGGCTTACCGGGGCGGACCTGGGGGTTTCCGTCACCGGCGTGGCGGGGCCGGACCCGGACGAGCGGGGCGTTCCCGTGGGCATTGCGTATATCGGGCTGGCCGCGCCGGAGGGGACCTTCTGCCGCCCCCTGGACTTCGGATGGCGGCGGCGGGACCGCATTCAGGGCCTGGCGGCCAACCACGCCTTCGACGTGGTGCGGCGGTATTTGCAGGGCCTTCCGGTGGAGCGGATTTGACGGCGCTTAACGCCGCACAGGGCAAAGTCCAAAATGTTATGAAAGCTTTTTGCAGCCCCGCTGAAAAAAAGAGGAAATACGGCAAAATTTCTCTTGACACGGGGAGGTTTTTTTATTATTATGTATGGGCATGCGGCGGAGAGGACATCCTCTGCGCCCCGCGACCGCGATGAACCGGGAGATTGCTCGAAAGAGGTAACTTCCGGGGAGTATGTCCGATAATCGGGCGGCTGAGAAAAGTCTGTACGCGCGCGTAGATCGCCGCGCCATGACGGAACCGGCTTGCTTTGCGCCGGGTTTTTTCATGAGCCGGAATGATACGCACGGCAGCGCGGACAGAAAAATTTCTCTCGCCGTAGGTCGTCGAGACTCAAGAAAAAACGACGTACGAATTAGGAGGAACCCGAACATGGCACAGAAGGAAAAGATCCGCATCCGCCTGAAGGCGTATGACCACCAGGTAATCGACCAGAGCGCGGAAAAGATCGTGGAGACCGCCAAGCGCACCGGCGCGGAGGTTTCCGGCCCCATCCCCCTGCCCACCAAGAAGGAGATCATCACCATCCTGCGCTCCGTCCACAAGCATAAGGACAGCCGGGAGCAGTTCGAGCGCCGGACCCACAAGCGGCTCATCGACATCACCAAGTCCTCCCCCAAGACCGTGGAGGCCCTGATGTCCCTGGAGCTCCCCGCCGGCGTGGAAATCGAAATCAAGCTGTAAGTCCCCGTTACCATGTTGAACCGCAGCCTGCCGCGTGATTGAGGCAGGCGGGTCAAGTTGGCCGGGCGGCGGTTCCCAATGGCCGCGGCCGGTCAACCAATAACCTTATTTAAGGAGGAACCTACATGAAAGCGATCATCGGCAAAAAAGTGGGCATGTCCCAGATTTTTGACGAGAACGGCCATGTGATCCCCGTCACGGTCATCGAGGCGGGCCCCTGCGTGGTCGTGCAGAAGAAGACGGCTGAGAAGGACGGCTACGAGGCCGTGCAGCTGGGCTTCGAGGACGTTGCCGAGCGCAAGCTCACAAAGCCGGAGCTGGGCCACCTGAACAAGGCGGGCGTGGCCCCCAAGAAGCACCTGAAGGAGTTCAATCTGGAGAACGCCGCCGGGCTGAACGTGGGCGACATCGTCAAGGCCGACACCTTCGCCGCCGGGGACTTCGTGGACGTCACCGGCACCAGCAAGGGCCACGGCTTCCAGGGCGTGGTGAAGCGCCACGGCGCGGCCGTGAAGCGCAACACCCACGGCGGCGGCCCCGTTCACCGCCACCAGGGCTCCCTGGGCGCGGGCACGACCCCGGGCCGCATCATGAAGGGCCGCGACGGCGCGGGCCACATGGGCGTGGACCAGGTCACCGTCCAGAACCTCTCCGTCGTCAAGGTGGACCCCGAGCTGAACATGCTGGTGGTCTGCGGCGCGGTGCCCGGCCCCAAGGGCGGGCTCGTGACCATCAAGTCCACCGTCAAGGTCCACAAGGTCAAGCAGGCCGGCGCGGACATCAGCAAGAACCCGCAGAAGGCTTCCGGCCGCAACCCGCAGAAGGCCTCCGCCAGAAGCAAGTGAGAAAGGGGTGCTGAATAAATGTCTACTGTGAAAGTTTTGAACATGGCCGGCGCTGAAGTCGGCACTGTGGAACTCAGCGACGCGGTCTTCGGCATCGAGCCCAACGAGGCCGTCGTCCACGAGGTGGTCAAGAACCACCTCGCCAACTGCCGCCAGGGCACCCAGAGCGCCCTGACCCGCGCGGAGGTTTCCGGCGGCGGCAAAAAGCCCTGGCGCCAGAAGGGCACGGGCCACGCCCGCCAGGGCAGCACCCGGGCTCCCCAGTGGACCCACGGCGGCATCGTCTTCGCGCCGAAGCCCCGGAGCTACAGCTACGTGCTGAACAAGAAGGTCCGCCGCCTGGCCCTGAAGTCCGTCCTCTCCGCCAAGGCCCAGGAGGGCCGGCTGGTGGTGATTGACGCCATTAAGCAGGCGGAGATTAAGACCGCCGATTTCCGCAAGTTCCTGAGCGCTGTCAAGGTCGACGGCAAGGCCGTGGTGGTGACTCCCGCCATGGACGAGGTCGTCGTCAAGAGCGCCCGGAACCTTCCCGGCGTGCTGACCACCCCCGCGGCGCAGCTGAATGTCTACGACATCGTCAACGCCAAGTACCTGGTGGTGGATCAGGCCGCCCTCGCTAAAATCGAGGAGGTGTACGCGTAATGACCGCATACGATATCGTGATCCGCCCCATCATCACCGAGCGGGCCATGGCCGGAGCCGCCGATAAGAAGTACGTCTTCGAGGTGGCAAAGGACGCCGGCAAGGTGGAGATCAAGAAGGCCGTGGAGGAGATCTTCGGCGTGAAGGTCGCCGCCGTCAACACCCTGACGGTCCCCGGCAAGGAAAAGCGCATGGGCGCGGGCCGTCCGGGCATGACGAAGACCTGGAAAAAGGCCTACGTCCAGCTGGCCCCCGATTCCAAGACCATCGAGTTCTTCGAAGGCATGGTCTGATTCTAGAGAAGGAGTGTAAAGCGGAATGTCTATTAAAACCTTTAAGCCGACGACTCCCTCCCGGCGTCAGATGACGGTCTCCGGATTCGACGGCATTGACAAGAAGGCCAAGCCCGAGCCCAAGCTTACCGAGACCCTGAAAAAGAGCGCCGGCCGGAACAGCTACGGCCGCATCACCGTCCGCCACCGCGGCGGCGGCAACAAGCGCAAGTACCGCGTCATCGACTTCAAGCGGGATAAGCATGATATGTTTGCCACCGTCCTGCGCCTGGAGTACGACCCCAACCGCTCCGCCAACATCGCGCTCCTCGAATATGAGGACGGCGAGCGCCGCTACATTCTGGCCCCCGTGGGGCTGAAGGCCGGCGACAAGGTGGAGTCTGGCCCCAGCGCCGACATCAAGGAGGGCAACGCCCTTCCCCTGGCCAACATCCCCGTGGGCACCATGATCCACAACATCGAGCTCCATCCCGGCAACGGCGCGCAGCTTGTCCGCTCCGCCGGCACCGCCGCCCAGCTCATGGCCAAGGAGGGCGGCGACGCCCAAATCCGCATGCCCTCCGGCGAGGTCCGCATCGTCCGCACCAACTGCATGGCCACCATCGGCCAGGTGGGCAACATCGACCATGCCAACATCAACATCGGCAAGGCGGGCCGCAAGCGCCACATGGGCTGGCGTCCCACCGTCCGGGGCTCCGTCATGAACCCCTGCGACCACCCCCACGGCGGCGGCGAGGGCCGCGCCCCGGTGGGCCGCCCCGGCCCCGTGACCCCCTGGGGCAAGCCGGCCCTGGGCTACAAGACCCGGAAGAAGAAGAACCCCACCAGCAAATTCATCGTCAAGCGCCGCAACGAGAAGTAAGGGAGGCAGATGAAACATGAGCAGATCCATTAAGAAAGGCCCGTACGTTGCCCCCGAGCTTCTGAAGCGGGTCGAGGAAATGAACGCGAAGAACGAGAAGAAGGTCCTCAAGACCTGGAGCCGCAGCTCCACCATCTTCCCCTCCTTCGTGGGCCATACCATCGCCGTGCACGATGGCCGGAAGCATGTGCCCGTCTACGTCCAGGAGGACATGGTCGGCCACAAGCTGGGTGAGTTCGCCCCCACCCGCACCTTCCGCGGACACCGGAAGGACTGAGTTGAAGGAGGATGCAGAACATGGAAAATAAAGTTGCGAAGGCCTATCTGCGCTAC
>CATLJA010000002.1 GCA_949959305.1 uncultured Oscillibacter sp. | reverse complement strand
GTATTCCAAAATCATAAATAGCCATACCGTCACCCCCTGACTTTGCCTTTATTCTACAAGACGGATAGCAATTTTAACTTATCATTTTTATCTTAATTGCGACATTTGTAATTGACAGTCTGCCACAGGAAATATAGAATATTCGAGAAACCATCAAAGGGGGAGGTTTTTAGATGGTAGGTACAACCTGCGCCTTCACTGGCCACCGTCCGCATAAATTTCCCTGGAAGGACAATGAGGCGGACCCACGGTGCATAGCGTTGAAAGAAACCCTGGCGGGGCAGATCGCGGCGCTGGCCGGGGCCGGGGTGACAGAGTATTTTACCGGAGGCGCGGACGGAACCGACTGCTGGGCGGCGGAGATCGTGCTTGACCTCCGTGAGAAAAATCCCGCGCTGAAACTCCGCTGTGTCCTGCCCTATGGAGGGCAGGCGGACAGGTGGAGTGATTCAGCGCGGGAGCGGTATCATTCTATTCTGAAACGGGCCGATTCGGTGGACTATGTGAGCCGCCAATATTATGACGGCTGTATGATCGACCGGAACCACCGGCTGGTGGAATCAGCTGGCTTGCTGCTGGCGGTTTTCAGCGGAGTGCGGCGCAGCGGCACCGGCGCAACGGTCAACTATGCCCGGAAGTTGGGGCGGGAGATTATCGTGATTGACCCGCTTACCCGGTCTGTGACCCATGAGGGGGGCGGAGCATGAAACGGTTTCCTCTTTTGCTGCTGGTAATACTGCTGTTCATTCTGGCCGGGTGTGGAGCAGATCAACTCCCGGCCCCGGATAATGAAACCAGGTATTCCTCCAACACATCAGACGAGGACTGCTATCTGTGCGGGGGCGGCATCGAAAGCCTGGTTCCGTCATATTGGGGGCAGGACAATATTGCGCTCATCAGCTTAAATACCTTTGAGATCAAGCCGCTTGAAATCAACCGCTATGACAGACTGAACGGGCAGTTGATTGAAGAATATGCTGGCGTTGTGTCTTTCGGTGGCGATGGCGGCACGGACGGCGGATTCTCTGCCAGTTTGATGTTAGATTATGACCGGGGGTACGCTACTGGCTCTGTGGACTTTCTTGCCGACGAAACCCTGGACGTGGACAAGGCCGCTTCTTTCTTGTGTGCTGACTGCTTGAATGAGATTTTGCCGCAGAAGGCCAGCCAGTGTTTTGGTGTTGGCGCTATCAACCTTGCTACAAAGGAAATCCAGTTGTTTGAAGAAAACCTTGCCGGGTTTGGCCTGGAAGATTTTTATATCGACTGCAATCTGGCAGAACGCAAGAACGGCGATTCTCGCCAGATGGATATTTTAATTTTTTACTGCCCAATACGGTATGAGGAAACGCCCTGAAAGGGCGTTTCCCTTCCTGCGCGGATGTGCAGGAATGAGCGACCGAAGGGAGCGAAAAGCCACGCCGTCAGGCGTGTTCGACTGGACGCAGAGCGGCCAGTCCGGGGCTTGGGGGGACCCCAACGGGCGTATTGGAAAATCCGAAAAGGATATTCCAATACATTGCTCGCCTACTCTATCGGAATTTCCGCTCCTTTACCCATGCCTTGCCGTGTTGGTCAAAACCGCATCCCTAAAATCCGCACGTTAACCTCACAATGTATCAACTGTCCCTTTCTTGTTACAATAAGGCGGGTACATTTTACAGAAAGGGGCCGAAAGATGACAGAAACCACTTATGGTTATGTGAGGGTATCCACGCAAGAGCAGAACGAGGAACGCCAACTTCTGGCAATGAGGGCATTTGGCGTGGAGGAAGAAAATATCGTAATAGAAAAATTATCCGGGAAAGATTTCAAACGCCCTCGCTACCAGCGGCTGATAAAGGCTCTGCATCCGGGGGACGTGCTGGTGGTAAAAAGTATCGACCGCCTGGGCCGGAATTATGACGAGATTCTGGAACAGTGGGGAGTGATTACAAAGCAAAGGAAAGCCGCTATTGTCGTGTTGGATATGCCTCTGCTGGACACCCGGCAGGGGCGGGACCTGACCGGAACATTGATTGCGGACATCGTGCTCCAGCTTTTAAGCTATGTGGCCCAGACGGAGCGGGAAAACATCCGACAACGGCAGGCTGAGGGAATTGCGGCTGCAAAAGCCAGCGGAGTACACTTTGGACCTTTGCCCAAAGTGCTGCCGGGTAATTTTGAGGAGTACCGTCAGGCGTGGCGGGATGGGGTAATAACGCTTCGGGCTGCGGCGGAGGCTTGTGGTATGCCAAAGTCCACATTCCGTGATGCTTCCCTTCGCGCAGAACAGGCTATGAGTCGCGCGAGAGCAAAATAAAACTGGACGAAGTTGTATACTTATCCGTCCAGACTTTTCCGATAAAACTCACCTTTGTACTGTACTACATATCGGCATTGTTTCCGCGAAAATAATACTTTTCCAGAAAAAATTTTTTGGACGGGGTTGTATACAACCCCGTCCAAAATTTCGCTTGAATTGTGAAAGAAAGGCTGGGTGCAATGCCCCAAAACGCAAAAAAACAACCCGCAAAGGAAAGCCGGAACATTCAGCACAGCATCGTAAGGCCCCGCTTTTTCGCAACCGAAGACCGAACCGAGCTGAAAACCCGGTTACAGCAGTTGGCGAATGAGATCGCCGCTGGCCTGTCCTCACTGGAGACTGTTGAGAGCAAGGAGCTGTTAGGGGAATTTGTGACAGACCTGTTTCTTTCGGTCTCTGAGGCGGATCGGCAGAAGGAGCGCCGCCAAAGGCAGGCTGAGGGCATTGCCGCCGCAAGGTCGAGAGGGGTGCGGTTTGGACGGCCCCGGACTGCTCTGCCTGAAAACTTTTATGAGGTCTGTGCGGCCTGGAATAACGGTGAAATCTCCCTGACCGGCGCAGCGGCGGCCTGCAAAATGCCGGAGAGCACATTCTGCGACCGGGCAAAAAAGGTGACAACCGCAGAAAAATAGAAAAACCGAGGTCAGGGGAAAGGAGGCGGAGATTGCGATGTCCAGAAAACCGAAAGAGCGTTCGCTCCAAGACGGGCAGACCATTCAGTTCACCACCATCAAGGTCCGCCTCTACCCGACCCCGGCCCAGGCGGAGCTGTTTGAAAAGACCTTCGGCTGCTGCCGCTACATCTGGAACAACATGCTGGCCGACCAGCAGAGGTTCTATCTGGAAACCGGAGCGCATTTCATCCCCACCCCCGCCAAGTACAAGAACAAGGCCCCCTTTCTGCGGGAGGTGGATAATCAGGCGCTGATTCAGGAACACAACAAGCTGTCCCAGGCGTTTCGTGTGTTTTTCAAAAACCCGGAATCATTCGGCTATCCCAACTTCAAGCGGAAAAAGGACGACCGGGATTCCTTCACCGCCTGCAACCACGTTTTTGAATCCGGCCCCACCATCTACACCACCAAAGACGGCATTCGCATGACCAAGGCGGGGATCGTTCGGGCCAAATTTCACCGCCGCCCCCAGGCGTGGTGGAAGCTCAAGCGGATCACCGTGGAAAAGACCCGCAGCGGAAAATATTACTGCTACATTTTGTACGAATATGCGGCGAAACAGCCGGAACCGGCCACGCCGACACCGGAGACAACAATAGGGCTGAAATACTCCCTCTCCCATTTTTATGTGGCAGATGACGGCAGCATGGCGGACCCGCCCCGCTGGCTGAAACAGGCGCGGGAAAAGCTGGCCAAGATTCAGCAGAGGCTGTGCCGGATGCAGTCCGGCTCCAGGAACTATCAGGAGGCGGTGCAGCAATACCGTCTGCTCCACGAACACATCGCCAACCAGCGGCGCGACTTCATCCACAAGGAATCCCGGCGGATAGCCAACGCCTGGAATGCTGTGTGTGTGAGGGCCGACGCCTTTGAGGACCTTACCAAAGCCATGACCCACGGAACGATGATGGAGTCCGGGTACGGCATGTTCCGGGAGTGCCTGCGCTACAAGCTGAACCGTCAGGGGAAGCCGCTCATCATAATTGACCGGTATCTTCCTACGACGCGGACCTGTTCCGCCTGCGGACTGGTGCGGGATGCTGTCAGCTACAAGGAAAAATCCTGGACCTGTCCCAAATGCGGCGCGGTACATAACCGGGAGGTCAATGCCGCCAAAAACATCAAAGCGGAAGGTTACGCGCAGTTCTGCGCTTGACTGATATGCCGGTTGGAACGCCGGTGAATGCTCATGAACGCGGCGCGGGGAGCGTTGAGCGAAGGAAAATCGAAACCGCTTTTTCTTCGTTCAGCGTTTTCCAAACCGCCAAGTGGGAAACGAGAGGGCGTGTGCGCACGTCCGAAGCCCGAAAGGGTGTTCACAACATTGTGACGATGAAAAATCGTCCGCGCCGCGAGATGCGGCTTTTCGGTGGACGGAAGGAATGCTGTTCCGCCAAATTGAAAAAGGAGTTGACAAACATGCTCTGCTTGAATCTGAACCAGGGGGAGTACATGACCATCGGCGAGGACATTGTGGTCCAGCTGTACCACATCTCCGGCGACCGCTGCAAGCTGATGGTTGACGCGCCCAAAGAGATCACCATTTTACGCGGAGAGGTTCTGGAGCGCGGCGGCGGACAGCGTCCCGGCTGTGTGTTTGACGGCCCCCGCTGGCACCGGAAGGAGATCATCTGGAATCAGAGCCGCGCCCAGGCGCTGTCCGCCATGCGGCGGCTGCTGTCCCAAATGGACGGCGGGGACAGCAATGTCCAAACCCTGCGGCGGCAGCTCAACCACATGTTCCCGGTTGAACCGGAGCAGACCAACCAGGTTTCAAACGGCTAGGCCAGCCGGTTGAAATATAGCGCCGCGCACGTTTCACGCTCTAAAGGCCACGGAGCCTGGACCGGGCGGCGCACTATCCACTGCGTGGGAGCAGGGAATATAGCGAAAACACAGTGGAGCGCAAATCCCAAAATTATTTATGAAAGGAATCATGATTATGAGAATCCAACACAACATCCCCGCCATGAGTTCCTACCGGAACTACACCAACAACACCAACGCGCTCGCCAAGAACCTGGAGAAACTGTCCTCCGGCTATCGGATCAACCGCGCCGGTGACGACGCCGCCGGTCTGGCCATCTCCGAGAAGATGCGCGCCCAGATCACCGGCCTGAAGGCCGCCCAGAAGAACGTCAAGGACGGCACCTCCCTGGTGAAGACCGCTGAGGGCGCGATGCAGGAAATCCACGACATGCTCAACCGCATGGATTACCTGGCCACCCAGTCCGCCAACGGCACCTATCAGAACGACGTGGACCGCGAGGCGCTCCAGAAGGAAGTCACCGCCCTGAAAGACGAGATCAACCGCATTGCCGACAGCGCCAACTTCAACGGCATCAAGCTGCTGGACGGCTCCCTCTCTTCCCGGAACCTCACCGCTGAGGGTGTGAAGGCTTCCACCAAGAGCATCGTTGAGGGTCTGACCATCAACGACGGCGTCAACGGCGGCGGCACCAAGGGCGAGGCCACCATTGATGTGTCCAGCCTGTTCGGCACCGGCGATACCATGGCCATCGAGTTCACAGACACTACCCTCGGCACCAGCGGCACCAAAACCCTGAACTTTGGTACCGGCACTAATGATATCAAGGGAGCCACCGCCGAGGAGCAGGCGGAAAGCATCCAGAAGGCCCTGAGCAACGATGCCGGTATTTCTCAGAAGTTCGATGTGAAGGTGGACGGCACCAAGGTCACCCTGACCGCCAAGGCGGAGGGCGCTTCCGAGGCCGCCGTCAAGAGCGTCAAGGTTAACGACAAGGGCGTGACCTTCGGCACCGGCACTTATACGGCCGGTACTACGAATGCTTCTCCCGCAAAAGCGGCGAAGGGCGGCTTTACCAAGCTGTTCGACGGCACTGCCACAAGCCTGGATCTCAAGGACGGCGATGTGCTCACCTTCACCTTCAAGGATGCGCAGGGCAACGCCAATCTGGTGGCTAAGGTAAATGTCACAAAGGAGATGATTGGGGGCGGCCCTGCGGACACCACCACAAATATCGTCAACGCCCTGAAGGAAGCCAAGTTTGAGAACAAGGACGGCACCGTTGCAGACGAGAGCCGCTTCAAGGTGGGCGACCTGTTTAATATCTCAGCAAATGCGAAGCTCGCCGACGGGAGCGCTGAACAGGGCAGCGTCAATGTAGCCGCCAAGCTGGACGGCCAGTTTGACATTGCCAGCGTTGCGCGTAGCAACGCCGAGGATTCCAGCCGCGACACGACGGTCACCGCAACGGCCTGCGCGACTGCCGGTACAGCGAATGTTGCCTCCAAGTACCAGGTTGCCCGCACGGATGACAGCACCAATTTCAGTGCCGGCGATGTGATCGAGCTGACCGGTTCCCTGTCCGATGGCCGCAACTTCAACATCAAGCTGACCGCCGGCAAGGACTTTGCGGTCGGGGCTAACTATGCGGCTACCCTGGGCAACATGAAGACCCAGCTGGAGAAGACCGGCGACGATGCTACCATGGTCACGCTGAATGACGGCAAGCAGGTCAAAGCCGGCGAAATCTTTGGCTCCGGCAAGGAGATCACCATCGGCTCTAGTGCCGCCACTGGCATTACCTTCACTTCCGCAAAGGCCGGTCCGGTTCAGGCCGGTATTGGCGGCGGCATCACCAACGTGACCTTCAGCGCGTCTGATCCCGCCGCTGTCGAGACCAAGATCACCAAGGGCACCGATCCCAGCGCCGCCGAGTCCTCCTTCACCTTTGGTGTGGGCGCGGACGGCAAGCCGCAGGATGTGAACTACGGCACCGCCATCACCGTGGGCGGCAAGACCTATGAGCTGGTCAAGGATGCCCGTGACGTGACCAACCGCAGCAACGAGGCGGTTGTGGTGGACGACCTGAGCGACCTGAACGCTGTTGCCAGCGCCTTCGCTGAGAAGATCAACGGCAACGCCCCTTCCGCCAATGATCCGGCTGATGCCGACGCGAAGGAGTACACCGCCGCGGCGGATGGCGCTACCGTGAAGATCACCACCCACGCGAAGGGTTCCGATGTAAAGGCCATGGAGATCACCACCCCCTACGGTGACGAAGTCCCCACCGTGTCCTTCAAATTCGATCCCAGCATGATCCAGGCTGGCTCCTATATGACTATCAGCGATGGGACCAACTCCAAGACCTATGAGTTTGTCAAGAAGGGCGAAAAGGCTTCCAGCGGCCGCACTGGCATTGAGGTTTCCGACTTTGACAAGATCAACGCCAAAGCTCTGGGTGAGGCTTTCGCCAATGTGGCCCAGGGCGCTACTGTTGAGGTTGCCGATGACGGCACCGTGACCATCACCGCCAACGAGGCTGAGGGCTCCATTCCCAAGCTGAACATCAGCTTCTATGACGGCAAGGGCGGCCTGAAGCTCCAGCTCGGCGACACCAGCCATGAGTACAACCAGCTGAAGGTCTCCATCAATGATATGCACACCTCCGCTCTGGGCATCAATGACCTGGATATCAGCACTCAGGAGGGCGCACAGGCTGCCATTGATGTGGTCAAGAACGCCATCAACTACGTTTCTGATGTCCGCGGCGGTCTGGGCGCGATCCAGAACCGTCTGGAGCACACCAGCAATAACCTGTCCGTGATGGCCGAGAACATCCAGGACGCCGAATCCTCTATCCGTGACACCGACGTGGCCGAGGAAATGATGAGCTACGTGAAGAACAACATCCTGGTCCAGTCCGCCCAGGCCATGCTGGCCCAGGCCAACCAGCTGCCCCAGGGCGTACTCCAGCTGCTGGGTTAATCCCGATAGTGGAATTAAACAAAGTAGCGAGTTAGTACAAGGGGCGGGGCTTCGGTCCCGCCCCGGACTTTTAGGCAAGGACTCGCGTTAAGACGGAAGGAGCTTGTGTTACATTGGAAATGGGTGCGATTCGCTATTTCAGGCTGATGAACCAGGGCGCTTTTATCTGTCGGCTCCATGTCAATTACAGGCCGGGGGGCGAGGAAAGCTGGAAAACCTGGGAACCCGCAGAGTACGCGGATATCTATACTGCGGCGGAACGGACCGTGGATCTGAAAGAGCTTGGCATTGAGGACGGCACCCATGTCCGTTTGATTACCTTTATCGTAGCCGGTTCCCGTCAGATCGCGGCGGAGGAATATATTTTTTACTCCAACATTGGCCGAACTGCGGCCTATAAGGCTTCCGGCACCTTGCTGAACAGCAGACTGAATTTAGTGCGCTACGGTTGAATCCGTCCGCACCGGTACGACCGGGACAGACAGGTCCTTGCCAAAATCAAAAGATAGAAAGAAATGGGTGAAATTATGAGTACAAATCTTCCCCTTCAAAAAGAATTTAACCAACTGCTCTCCGAAAAAGCCGCATCGGCCATGCCTGGGAAGCTGGACGGCAAATTTGCCGCCGCCGCCTGCCCCGCCGGGTTCAATTACGGCATCACCTACGGAGCGAACGCTTATTACAATGAGCAGACCCTCTCCACGCTGAATTCCACCATCCAGACGGATAAGGATGGGATCGTTAGCGTCAGCGCCCAGAAGCTGTCTGATCTGCTGCGCCAGGTTTTCAAAAGCACCGCTTTTGTCTTTTCCAAGGCGACGCAGAAGAAGCTCAACGAGTGGGACGAGGCTGCCGAGGCGCAGATCGCCTCTGTGCTGAGCGCCTTCACCGACTCCGGCTTCCATTTTACCGACCCGGTCCCTCCCGGAGGGAAGATCGCCGATGTGTTTAACCAGCTTACGGAGCAGTACGGTCCGGTCACGGAGACCTGTGATAATCTGCCTGTCTATTTGACCGCGCTGAAAGACGCGCTGGCAACCTATATCGAAATGTCCAATCAGGCGTACCAGCTCCACTCCCGCGCCTCCCAGGCCACGGCGGTCCTGAATGCCGCCATCCAGAACGCCACCGCGCCCACCGCAAAGAACGGCGGCCTCCAGACGGGGGACGCTTCCTACTATGTGGCGTTCGATAAGCTGCCCACAGCCAACCAGTTGATCGGCAGTTTGGGAACAGGAAGCAACGCGCTGAAGATCCATCTGTCGGGCGATTCCTTCTCATCCTCGGGCTGCAAAGTCCATGTGGAAGGGAAAGGCGATGTGCATATTCCCATTGTGGGCCTGCTGAACATTACGGCGTCTCACTCCTCGCAGGTGGATGTCAGCGAGTTCACATCTGAGAAAACGAACTTTTCCATCGACATCACCTATCCTGGCCTGACCACTGTGGGTGTGATGCCGCTGTCTCTGTCCTCAGACAATAAGCTGGGCTGGTATGCGGTGAACATCCTGCGCGAGATCCAGGAGAATACCGGGAACGACAATGCGGACGGCTACAAGCTGCTGGGCAGTGAGTTCTCTGTCGAGAGCCTTTTCGGCCCGAAGGGCAGGCTGAATTTCCTCAAAACGTTTGTGATCAGCCGTGAGCCTACCATTGACGTGGTGTTCAAGGAAGTCAATGTGGCGGAGTTCAAAAAGCACATCCACACGGATAACAGCGTCAAGGTGAAGCTGTTCGGCTTCATTTCGTTGGGCTCGGTCGAGCACAGCTATACGCTGGACAAGGTTGACAGCAACGAATCCGAGAGGTCCGTCACCATGCATTTCGCAGCCCCCGATGTCAGCGGTACGATCCCTCTGAACCAGCAGGTCGCTTTTGTGCTGGGCGGCGTTCCCGCTTATACCTGAGCGGTGCTGTAAAAGAACGTGGGGGGCGGGCATATGCCCGCCCCCCTTTCTCATGAGAAAGGGGCAAAACGATGCCTGAAAAAGACAAGGTAACAAGAGACAAAATCCGCATTCCGATTAGGACCGCCCTGATGCCGGTCTATTACAAGGACTTCTGCTGTATCATGGGTGCCTGTCAGGACAACTGCTGTGATTGCGATTGGAACATCTGGTTTAATAAAAAGGATTATCTGAAACTGCGGCGGCTGGAAGCCCCGGCGGAGTTCAAGGAAAAACTGGATAAAACGGTCCGCCGCCTGTCGGCACAGGAAATGAAGAAGGCATCCGGCAATCTCTATGCCAAGTTTCAACTGGATGAAGCGGGCCAGTGTCCGCTGCATGATTCAGATGGAAAATGCTCTCTGCAAAAACTCTGTGGCGAGGAGGTTTTGCCCAAGGTGTGCAGGCAATATCCGCGTATGGAAAAGCGCTGCACTCCCGCTGCTTTTGAGTATGCCCTCTCCCCCAGTTGTGAGGGTGTTTTGCAGCTGCTGTGGAACCTGCCCGATGGGGTGGATTTTATCGAGGAGGAACTGCCAAAATCGGAACGAGGAATTTTCCAGTTTGATATGACCTCCCATAACCTTAGACCTTGGTTTGGCGACATTCGCGCCATGTGCGTGGATATTTTGCAAAACCGGGCGTTGTCCATACGGCACAGGATGCTTCTTTTGGGTCTGGCGCTCCAGGAACTGCGGGATATGGATTGGGAAAAACCGGAGCTTGAGCGGTGGATTGAACGCTTTGCTGTTCTGACACGGGGGGATGCGGCAAAGGAGGCCCTGAGTTCCCTGCCGGGGAATCGACCGATGTATCTGTTGCAGCATACAAAAAACGCCATTGCTATGCTTAATGGCGTCTGTGGCAGAGGACTTCTTCCGAATATATTGGAGCTGAATCAGTCCACACAGAGTGACAAGGTTAATATTCGGTGCGATGAAGAACGCTATTCTGCTTTTGAAGCGTCTTTCCGGGCAGGGATGGGAGATATTGAGTATTTCTTCGAGAATCTCATGATAGCGGTGATGCTCTATACCACATTTCCTATGTTAAGAAGTAAAGAAGCACTCTGGAAAAGCTATGTGGCGCTATGCAATCTGTACGGCTTTTACCGCTTCGCCGCCGTGATGGGGTGCGGGGAAACTCCAACAAAAGAAAAACTGTTTCACATTCTGGTCAATGTCAGCCGTGATATGCTCCATAATGAGCAGCGCCAGGATAGATTGCGGGACGAGTTTTTCAGCCACGACAGCGCGACCCTGGCACATATGGCCATTCTACTAGGCGAGTAATCCCAAAAAACTTTAATAATAGTGACATTTTCTACTGTTTGAATCCGGTGTATCAAGCTGCGAAAGGCGGCAAGGGAGCAGAAATCCCTTGCCGCCTTTTTTATATCTTTTAGCCGGAGAAACTGCGATAAAAGGATTTGACTATGCGGACTGAAACCGCAAGATGCCACAGACGGCTTTCCCATTCGCTCTATATTTTCCAAAAAGCGCAAACGACTTTGTGGTTGTTTGCGCCTTGTTTTTTTCTCGACTGTTTTCCGCAGGATTCCCTATCAAAATCAAGGGAATTTTGCCGAAAGCGGTCGAGTTGTCCCAATGAAATTTACCCATACTGGTTTCAAGTAGTAAATTTTCTCAAAAAAACAAGAAAAATATCAAACTTTGTTTGGCGACAGTATGCTCCCCGCGCTCCGCCCTCGGAAATCTGAATTTGAACCTAACCATTTTCGGATTTTTGGAGGTAACAAATGAGTAAATACCATTCACACAGAAATTTCTGCAAGAACTTTTCTTATGTGTTCTCGGCGCGAACACTTTACCGTTTACCATGGGAGGCAGAGAGCAACGGAAGGGCGGTGGGGGCATGAGCCTATCCGAACGCCGCCAGTGCCTGTTAGAAGTGTTGTGCCTGAGAAGGCACGATACATACGACAATCTGGCGCATGAGTTCAATGTTTCCAAGATGACAATCCGGCGGGACATTACGGCGCTTATCTGTTCTTACCCGCTTGAAACTGTCCGTGGCCGCTATGGTGGAGGCGTCAAAGTTCGGGATAACTACTATCCCTACCGTAAGACGCTCAACTCAAAGCAGATCAATCTGCTCATTAAACTGAGCGAACAGCTTGATGGTGACGATCTGGCTACGATCAGCAGTATCATCTTCCAGCTTGCTCCCTGACGCACAATCCCCCAGCACCTTGACAAACAGCGGGACAAACTCCCGCTCATATTCAGTATGCAAGTGATGAATCCTGCATCAGCCATCCAATCGCCAAGACTGCCTGCGGGCCAGGGCCGGAGTAAAGGGGGTGATCTCTTTCCGCTCCCTGCCCGTCAAAGCGATCACATCAAAGGTACGAGCGACACCTGGGCGGCTTGTCCGGCGCTGGTAACGCCGTAGACGCGGGAGACACCGCAAACACCCGTATCGCAGGGTAAAAGGGAGATACTGGGGGAACGGCCTGGGCAGCTTAGTCACCTGCCGCCACCGTCTGCTGGTATCGCGCCGCCGCACCAGGGCGGGCTTGCATATTCCCGTGCCGGGGGAGAGCAGCAGGGCGGTCATGCCGCCCGATAATACGGCACACATTTTTTAGAAAGGGTATTCAAAGGGAACCCGCGCCGGTCACTTCCTCACAGAAAGAGGACACAACCAGGACCGGCGCGGTTCTTCCCGCCCGACAGCCGGATGAAAGACCCGGAGCCATAGGCAGACTGTGGCCCCAGGTGTTCCATCCGGCATGAATGGATGATAATGCGGCTTATGGCCGGGGAGGTGAGAATATTGCTTGTTCCTATCAGCGAGATCACGGTCAACCCCGGACGGCGGGAGGCCAGAGCGGAAGATATACGGGAACTGGCAGGCAGCATATCAGAAGTGGGCTTGCTCAATCCGATTACCATTGACTGCGGCCATGTTCTGATTGCCGGTCTGCACCGGCTGGAAGCGGCAAAGCTGCTGGGTTGGTCGGAAATTGAGTGTACGGTCAGCGATTTGGAGGGGCTGCAAGCGGAACTGGCAGAGATTGATGAAAATTTTGTGCGCAAGGACTTGTCTGACATTGAATTTCGGGAGTTGCTTTTGCGCAGGAAGGAAGTTTACGAGGGTTTGCACCCGGAGACAAAGGCCGGTATTGCACAAGCCGCCGGAATGAACCGTGCGCTTGGAAACAACGTGAGCGCGCCCGGCGCGCCCACGTTAAAATCTTTCACTTCTGATACCGCCGAAAAACTAGGGGTTTCAAAGCGAGTAATCGAAGAAAATCTTCAAATCGAACAAAATTTAACGCCAGAGGCAAAGCAAATCGTCCAGAACGCAACTGAGAAAGTCAAGAAAAAGGACTTGCTAAAACTATCTCGGCTGGCACCAGAACAGCAAAGTGAGGCGGCTAATCGGTTGACATCTGGCGGTACTCACTCCTCAACAGGCCCGGAGCCAGTAGCGGAGGCCCCGCCGCCCTCCGTTCCCTATTCGTCCAGCGGCAGGCACTATGCCTCCTTTGAGGAATCCATAGCCGATTTGAAAAACCACGATAAGGATTGCAGCTATACCCCGGACGCTCTCCTGGCGGAGCTGGATTCTTTTATTCAGAAATTCCACCGGGAATTTGCGTGGTACAGCGACCCCTTCTGCACAGTCGTTTTCCCCGACATATCCCAGGTGCAATTTGACTACCTACAAAAGCGGTTCGGTACGATCTCCACCGCTATCCACGATTTATTACAACAAATGAAAGGAAGCATAAAAAATGAGAAGTAAAAAGCCCAAGCCGGAGCAGCAGACGCTTTTCCCTCCCGCTGAGGTCGAGTACAGCAATCCGGGCACTATCCGCGCCATGTCTACCAGTCAACTGACCTCCGACCTGCCCTATCAGCGGGGCGTGGAGCAGAAAAACGTGGACAAGCTGATCCGCAACTGGAACAGCCGGGAGCTTTACCCGGTGATCGTCAGCTTTCGGGACGGCAAATTCAACGTGGTTGATGGACAGAACCGGATTGCCGCCATGCGTCAGATGGCGGGCGGCGGGGATGTGATCGTCCCCTGCATGATCTACACCGGTATGACCTATGAGCAGGAGGCCGAATTGTACGCCAAGCTGGATAAGGGAAAGCGGCCCCTGACCCCGCGCCAGCATACCAAGGCCCTGGTGGAATCCGGCTCGGACGCCAAAATCCTGGAAATCAAATGTCTGGTGGAGAATGTTGGCTTTGTGTGGGCGCTGGATGAACCGACCGGCGAACCCTTTGAGATCGCCCCTATTCGTGCCCTTATCAACGCCTACCAGCTTCTCGGCGGCGAGGCGTTCACCCGTATGCTGTCCCTGATGGCCGGGGCGTGGCAGGGTACGCCCAATTCGCTGAAAGCCTCCATGCTCTCCGGCATGGCCCTGTTTGTCAAGACCTATGAGACGGAACTGAGCGACCGGGCCTTTGTCCGGCGAATGGCCCTCGTCAGCCCGGAGGAGATCATTCGCCTGGGCCGCATTGAGACAGATGTTGCCCTGCGCTTCGCCCGTATTATCCTGGATAAGTACAACAGCGGCGGGTTGGAACTGCCCTACCGCTTCAAACGCTGAAGGGGGGCTTGAAGATGGAAACCTACACCAGAGAACAGGTCGAGGCCATGCAGAATGTGGATATTCGGACGGTGGACCCGGACACCCTGCGGGATATCCGGGATGTGGAGGTCAACACCTCCCTGCCCAAGAAGGAGCGGATGCTGGATTTTATCCGGCAGATCGGCAACCCCTACTGCTACCGCCACGGGAAATATGTGGTGAAGGTCAGCTTCACCGACACCGATGTGACGCTGGAGGACAGGATGCTCTCCTACATACGCTCAAAATGCTGACAAAGAAATTTGCAAAACACTCTGGACATTAGCCAAAAGTTATGTTAATGTGATGGCAACAGGACAACCGCGCTCCCCTTGTTGTTAAAGTGTTTTGCTGATTAGACTTTAACGACAAGGAGAGAAGAATATGAAGCAGACCGCTGAACAGGTATGGAATACCTGCGGTTATGTACGTCTGTCCCGCGAGGACGGGGACAAAGACGAAAGCAACAGCATCACGGGACAGAAGGACCTGATCCGTGATTATTTGTCGCACTGCCCGGAACTGCGGGAGTGCGGCATCAAAGTGGATGACGGCTATACCGGCTCCAATTTTGACCGTCCGGCCTTCCAGGAAATGATGGCCGAGGTCAAGGCTGGCAAGATCAATTGCATCGTGGTCAAGGATTTATCCCGTTTTGGCCGCAACCACTTGGGCGTGGGGGAATATCTGGAACAGTTATTTCCCTTCCTGGGTGTGCGGTTTATTGCGATCAACGACCACTATGACAGCCTGCACAGCAATGTGGAATCGGACGAGCTGGTGATCCCCTTCAAAAACCTCATCAACGAGGCATATTGCCGGGATACCTCGGTGAAAACACGGAGCCAGCTTGAAATCAAACGCCAGCGCGGGGATTTCATTGGCTCTTTTGCTGTTTTTGGCTACCGAAAGGACCCGGCGGACCATCACCGCCTGCTGGTAGACGATTACGCTGCTGATGTGGTGCGGGACATTTTCAAGTGGAAATTAGAGGGCGTCAGCGCGGGCGATATTGCCGACCGTCTGACCAAAGACGGCATCCCGACACCGCTGGACTACAAGCGTTCCCAGGGGATGCGCTACTCTACCAGATTCCGTGTAAAAGAGGAATCCGTCTGGAGCGCCGGAATGGTGCTACGGATTCTCAAAAATCCGGTCTATATCGGAGTGCTGGAGCAGGGGCGCGTGACCACGCCCAGCTATAAGGTCAAGCGGCTGGTCACAAAGCCCCGCGAGGAATGGGCAATCGTTGAGAACTGCCATGAGCCGATCATTGACCGCTACGATTTTGAGAGCGTCCAGAAGGTGCTTGCCCTGGATACCCGCACCAGCGTCAGCGGCAAGGCGGTGGAGTTGTTCTCCGGAATGGTCTGCTGTGGTGAGTGCGGCAGCTCCATGATACGAAAGACCGTCCCCTCCGGCAAGAAACGGTATGTGTACTACATCTGCGCCGCCCACAAGAACGAAAAGACCTGCTCCGCCCACTCCCTGCGGATTGAGGCGCTGGACGAAATCGTTCTGACGGCGCTGAAAAAGCACATCCGGGATGTGATCGACCTCTCCGACCTGCTGGAAATGACCGACACCGCCCGATTACAGCAGGCCAGCGTGAAGAAGCTGCAAGAACGACTGGCGAAGAAGCAGGAGGAAATTGACCGCAATCAAGCCCTCCTGCGCTCCTTGTATGAAAGCCTCGCGGACGGCGTGATTGACCGGGAGGAATACCAAGGCTTGAAAAAGACCTATTCCCGCCGCCGTGCCGAAGCGGAGGAACAGGCCGAAACCATTCAAGGGGAAATTGACCAGGAAATGGGCAGCTTCAGCCAGAACCGGGAGTGGATGGAGCAATTCCGCAAGCACCAGGATATTACCAAGCTGGACCGCACCATTGTTGTAACCTTGATTGAGCGTGTCATGGTCTACCGTGACCGCCGGGTGGAAATCGTTTACCGCTGGCACAATGAATTTCGGTGGCTGATGGATTTGCTCTTGCAGGCCCAAGGGCTGCTCCTCGGAAGGGAGGCGGTCTGAGATGGCAAGGCCGAAACGCAAGGTCAATCCCATTCTGCCGGTAGCCGCCCCCGCAGAACCCGTCCAGCGTATTTATCAGGTGGGCGGCTATGTCCGGCTGTCTATGGAGGACAGCGGCAAGCCGGGGACCGACACCATGGAAACCCAGCGGGAATTGATTGAAAATTATATCGAAAGTCAGCCCGATATGCGGCTTTTTGATCTCTATTGTGACAACGGACGGACGGGAACAAATTTTGACCGCCCGGAATTTGAGCGCATGATGGAGGATGTGCGCTCCCGAAAAGTGGACTGCATCGTGGTCAAGGATTTATCCAGATTTGGCCGCAATTATCGGGAGACCGGAAACTATCTGGAGGGGATTTTTCCGCTCCTGGGGATTCGGTTTATCGCAGTCAACGATCATTTTGACACGCTGACCGCCGAACGCACTCAGGACGGCTATATCGTGCCGCTGAAAAATATTATGAACGCGGTTTACAGCAAGGATATATCCAGAAAGATACTTCCTGCTTTGACTACCAAGCGGCAGAACGGTGAATTTATCGGTACATGGGCGGCGTATGGCTACCAAAAATGCGCTGATGATTGCCACCGAATTGAGCCGGACGAGGAAACCGCGCCGGTAGTGCGGGATATGTTTCAGTGGCGGCTTTCCGGCTTGAGCTACCAAAACATCGCCCGGAAGCTGAATGAGCGGGGCATCCCCGCCCCTGCCCGTTACCTTTACTTGAAAGGCTGCACAAAGTCGGAAAGCTATGCCAACTCTATATGGACCGTTGAGGCAGTTAAAAAGATACTGAATAATGAGGTCTATTTGGGCCACATGGTGCAGGGCCGCAAACGCTCCGGGTTCTCCGAGGGAAAGAAGCCCTACCGGGTGCCGGAATCCGAGTGGATCATCGTCCGCAATACCCACGAACCGTTAATAGACGAGGACACATTTCGCGCGGTTCAGCGGATGGCGAAGGAGGCCAACAGCGCCTATCAGGAGCGGTTAGGGCGGCATGACGGGCTGGGGACAATCCCCAACATCCTCCGAGGGCTGGTCTACTGCGCGGACTGCAAAAAAACCATGACGCGGTACAAAAATGTAACGAATAAAGGGAGAAACCTCTTTTATAATTACATTTGCCGGACCCATGCCAGCAATCCCGCCTCCTGCCCGAAGAAGAATCTCCACGAAAGGGAATTGAAGGAAATTCTTTGGGACACTTTACGGCGGGAGATCGCTCTGGCTGAAAATCTGGACAAGCTGGCGCGGCAGTACAGCCAGTCGGCAAAGGCTGTCAGCCAGGAGGCCGCTGTGAAGCGGGAGATCACTACCGTGAAGCAGAGCCTCGAACGTGCTAAAATGCTCTACGACAGCTTGTATCAGAACTACGCCGACAAGCTGATGACCGAGCGGGAATACACGGAAATGAAGGAGCGATACCGCTCCGACATGGAACGTGCCCAGGCTTGCTTGGAGACGCTGGAACAGCAGCAGAAGGACGCCCGCCGCCAGACGGTGGAAAATCCCTGGCTCACCGCCTGCGGCCAGTACCGGCAGGAAACCGAGCTGACAGAGGCTATGGCCCATGCGCTGATTGAGCGAGTGGAGGTTGACGCAGAGAACCATGTGAGTATCACCCTGCGCTATCGTGACGAGTACCGCGCCCTGCTCCAGCTCTTGGAAACCGAGAGAGAGGCGGTGTCGGCATGATCGCTGTCACCGCGAAATATATCCGGCTGTCCTCCGAGGACGATGATTTGGATAAGGGCGGAAAGGTGGAATCCAACAGCGTCACGAACCAGCGCAATTTGCTGGATGCCTTTATCAGCCGCACCCCGGAACTGGCCGGCACCACCGTGATCGAGTTCTGTGACGATGGATGGAGCGGCAAAAACTTTGAGCGTCCCGCCGTCAAGGAATTGATTGAACAGGCAAAGCAGGGGAAAATCCAGTGCATCATTGTCAAGGATTTATCTCGTTTTGGCCGTAACTACTTGACCGTAGGCAATTACATTTCCTGCGTGTTTCCCTTCCTGGGTGTGCGCTTCATCGCCGTCAACGATGGCTTTGACAGCATCCGCCCCGCTGATGTGGACAGCCTGGAAACCTCCTTCAAGAACCTTCTGTACGATCTTTACAGCAGGGACCTGTCCCGAAAGGTGCGAAGTACGAAGAAGTTCCGCGCCCAGCGGGGGGACTTTCTCTCACCATTCGCGCCCTACGGCTACATCAAGGACCCGGCTGACAGGAAACGCCTGATGATTGACCCGGATGCGGCGGAGACAGTGCGGCGTATCTTCCTGCTGGTGACAGAAGGAATGGGGACGAACCAGATTGCGGCTATGCTGAATCGTGAAGCTGTGCCGACACCCATGCTTTACAAGCGGGCGGCTGGCTGTTCCCGTACCAGATGGCCCAGCATTTATGAGGATAACTTCTGGACAGATAAAACCGTATCAAAAATTATCCGGGACGAACGCTATATCGGGAAGAATATTTTCGGAAAGCGGATGCGGGATGTAGTGGGCAGCACGCACACGGTCAAGATGAACCGTGCGGACTGGATCACCGTGGAGGGAACCCATGAGGGCATTGTGACGCGAGAAGAATTTGACCGGGCACAGAAGATGATCCGGGCTTTTATGGAGCGTGACGGCTGGGAAAAGCATGACTGGCCCCTGCGCGGCAAGGTCCGCTGCGGTGTCTGCGGCCACGCAATGTCCTATAACATCGGAAAGCAGATGTACTTTTACTGCCGTACTCCCCGCGTAAACGACATTTATACCTGCGCAGGGCGAACGCCAGAGCATGACATTCTGGATGTTGTTTCGGAGGGGCTTCGCGCCCAGGCGTTGATGGCGGTACGTCTGCACCGGTTATGGGAGGAACAGCACCGGGAGCGGAAAAAGGACGCCGCTGCTATGGCAAAATCGCTGTCAGGGCTGCGGGAAACGCACCAGCGGCTTTGTCAGCAGATCAGCGGAATGTATGAATCATTTGCCCTGGGGGAGATCAATAAAGCAGAGTACCTTGCAACGAAAGCCGCCGCTGTCCGGCAGAGGGATACCGTTGCCGCCCGGATTGCCGAAGTGGAGGCCGCTCTGGAGAACATGGGCGAGGACGGTGGCTTGCAGAACAGCTTTGTTTCCACCTTTGAAAAGTACACAGAGGTCGAGGAAATCACCAACGAAATCGTGACGGAGGTTTTGCAGGAAATCCGCATTTATCCCGATGAACGCTTTGAAATCGTCTGGAATTTCCGCGACGAATTGGAAAAGCTGATGCTTGAAGTGGGCGACCAACAGGACAGCGAATAGCACCGCAAAACGGGGGATTCTCCACTCAGGGACTTGGGTGGAGAATCCCTCAATCTATACGCAAATGAAATAATCGGAGGAATACGATGGATATTAGATTTGATGATACGATAACGGCTGATTATCAGGATCGGGTTTGCAGTATATTGGCGTCACTCTGCCTGATGACGGACGCACGGAAACACATGGGGGACTGCAACGGCAATCTCCGGTGGGTGTATCAACGCGAGATGCGGTATCATTACAGACGGGCGGTGCTGGATGCCCTCCGGCTGCTGGGGATTCTGATTCACGATACCAGCATCACCACCAACGCGAACCTGGATCGCCTTTGTGAGAAAGGCCACGCTGCGTTGGAAGAATTGATTGAAAAGTACCTTTATTGCTTCGATACTGAGGTCGAGTAGCCCCTTGATTGGGCAAAGCCAGCGATATTCGGAGTTTGCTTCTTCTTTTCGACGTTATTCACAATTTGTTTACAAAATTTCTTTAGACCCTGCTTGACATTAGCGGATGAGGGCATCACTGGTATCACCAGCAAAAAAGTTTGTGATATACTGGAAAGGGATGTGCTTTTCCATATTTTATTTATGCCTACCATACGGAAGGATAATTCTATCCTCTTGCCACTTTTTTTCAGAGCAAGCCTGACCAAGTTTTCCGGCAAATCTACAAAACTATATTGCAATAGAAAGGGATATCATCACAATGAAACCTTGGAACGCAGCAGTTTATATCCGCACGTCAAAGGGAGCAGAAGAAGACCTCGGCAATACACTCGGCGTTCAACTTGGCATTATCATGGCCTATCTCGACAAGGAAGAGGACATTGAACTTTGCAGTGTTAAAATCGACAACGGACGCACCGGACTGAATTTCAACCGTCCGGCTTTTCGGGAGATGATGGATGAAGTGGAGGCCGGTCTGATCAATTGTATCATTGTCAAAGACCTCTCCCGGTTCAGCCGAAATCATTTAGATGCCAGCGATATGCTTTTCCGGGAGTTTGCCGCAAAAAACATCCGATTTATCGCCGTCCAGGATGATATTGACCTGCTGTATCTTCGTGAAGAACAGCGGGACTTTTTTATTCCGTTCCGAACGTTGATGAACCAGATGTACAGCATGGATTTGTCAAAGAGAATTTCCAGCCAGCTCAAAATCAAGCGGGATCGCGGCGAGTACATCGGCAGCAACCCGGTATACGGATACAAGCGTGACCCTCAGCACCAGCATCAGCTTATTATGGACAAGCCCGCAGCGGCTGTCGTCCAAGACATTTTTCAATGGAGGCTGGAGGGCATGAGCGCCGACCGGATCGCAGCCAAACTGAATGAGATGGGTATTCCCTGCCCGGCAGAGCACAAGCGGAGATCCGGCTCAAATTGCACATACGCATTTCAGAAGAACGATATTCCTCTCTGGTCAGCCGGGCCTGTGATCCGAATTCTGCGCAACCGCATTTACACAGGGACGCTGGAGCAGGGGAAGACAAAATCGAACCCGCTCCATCCGAAACTGACAAAACAGCTTCCCGAAAACGAGTGGGCGGTGCGGGAGGGGGCGCATGAGGCGATCATATCAGAGGAATGTTTTCGTGCAGTAGGACACCTGCTCAACACAGATGCCAGGTCTGCGCCGGGTGAAGATACGGTCAGCCTGCTCTCCGGCCTCGTCCGGTGTGCGGCTTGCAGCAGTACGTTGACCAGGCAGACGGTAGGGAAGTATATTTACTACGTCTGTTCTCTGAAGCGGGAGCACAAAGAGAGCTGCAGCGGCTGCCGCATCTCGACCGATGCTCTGGAATCATCTGTTCAGCAGAATATCCGGGAACACATAAACCAAGTCGTATTGTTATGCAGCACGATTGCCACGGAAGACCTGGAGGACAAGCTGCTCTGTCAAATTCAACGACTGCAAAGCCAGATCAGTAAGGTGGAACAGCTTGCGTCAAAAAAGCGACGATTGATTGAAAGCTTGGAACCCAGCATGGCGGACGGGATTATTACATTGGAAGAAGCGGATGAACTGCGCCGCAGCTTTCAGAACGAACTGAATACATTGAGCCGGCGGAAGCAGAAAATCCAGGAGGAAATCCAAAGGGTCGAGGACAGAACGATTCTTGACTGTGAATGGGCGAAGCAGTTTATCCCCTATACGAGCCAGACAGAATTTTCACGAAAAGACGTGGTCATGCTGGTGGAGTCGATTTTTCTGCATAAGGACAAGCGCATAGAAATCCATTTTGTCCATGACCACGAATTTGAATATATCCGGCAGATGCTGGAGTGATTAGCAAAAGCGATGGACTGTATGTTCATCGCTTTTGTTTTGCGCAAACGAAGACCGCCGTCCGCATATAGTTTACCAATCTGAATCAGGAGGTGTTTCATTGAGTACACGGGAAATTATGTTGATATGCTGCTATGCCGAAGAAAAAATCAATATTACACAGATTATCCGGACCTCGTTCGACATTTTTCTGAAAAAGGAACTTCAAAATGTTGCAAATCTGCCCTGTTTTACGGTATAATACATACGATGAATGACCGCTTATCTCAGGAGGTATGACATGTACTTAGAGATAAGCAATCCCATGGATTACCATGCGGCATTATACATCAGATTATCAAAGGAGGATGAGAGCGAGGGTCCGTCCGAGAGTGTCAACAACCAGCAATCTCTGCTCAATGAATTTGTCCAGCAGCACCGTTTGACCGTTTTCGACACCTACATCGACGACGGCTGGAGCGGAACAAACTTCGACCGTCCGAATTTCCAGCGTATGATTGCCGATATCGAGGCCAAAAAGGTAAACATGGTCATCACCAAGGATCTGTCCCGCCTGGGCCGCGACTACATCCTGACCGGCCACTACATGGAGCGATACTTCCCGGAGCATCGTGTCCGCTATATCTCCCTGCTGGACGGCATCGACACCGGGGTGGACTCTACAGCCAACGACATCACCCCTTTCCGCGCCATCATGAACGATATGTACGCCAAGGACATCTCCAAGAAGATTTCCAGCGTCAAGCATGACAAGCAGCGCAAGGGCCTGTTCATCGGCGGCAAGCCAGTCTATGGCTACAAGATGCACCCCACGGAGAAGAACAAAATCGTCATCGACGAGGACGCAGCCCCCATAGTGCGCCGTATCTTCGGCATGGCGCTGGAGGGCGTGAGTTGCCGCCAAATTGCGGCACAACTCAACGCCGAGGGCGTGCCCACCCCGGCCACCTACGCCGGGCTGCCGGTTCCAAACCCCGGTCCCTATACCGGCTTATGGAGCAGTGAGCGCATTTCCGATATGCTGCAAAATGAGACTTATATCGGCAGCATGGTTCAGGGCCGCACCCGGAAGATTAACTACAAGTCCAAGAAGTGCATCAAGCAGGATCGCCGGGACTGGGTGGTGGTAGTGGGTACACATGAGCCGATCATCGACCGGGAGACATTCGACAAGGTACGGGCCCTGGTCAACAGCCGCAGGCATACCCGCAGCCGGACTTATGATTTTCTCCTCAAGGGGCTAATCTTCTGCCACGAGTGCGGCTACCCGCTGGCGGTGCTCAACCGGAAGAATGCGGCGGGAGAGGACCGACTGTATTTTGTCTGCCGGACCTACCAGCGGTTCACCAAAGCGGGGGTCTGCACCAGTCACACCATCAAGGAGGAGACGGTCACCCGGGCGGTGGTGGAAAAGGTACGGGAGGTCTGCGGGGCCTATCTCCAAGCGGACCGACTCCTGCCACAGGCACAGAGGGCAGTGGCCAAGGCTGTCGCGGAGGCGGACAACGAGAAGGAGATCAGCTCTCTCAAGGCTAAGATCGACAGCCTGACCGCCCATCTGGACAAGGTCTACATGGATAAGCTGGGCGGCGTTCTGGACGAAGGCGACTTTCAGCGCATCTACACCAAGGTCAAGACCGACCGCGCTGCCCTGGAGCAGCGCCTCAGCCAGCTGGACCGCCCGGACTTCTCCCCGGCGGAACAGGCCGACTTGGCAAAAAAACTGGTGGAGCGGTTCTTGGATACCGCATCCACCAATCGGGAGCTGCTTGTCAGCCTCATCGAACGAATCGAGCTGACAGCAGATAAACAAATCATCATCAAATTTCGCTTCAACCAGCTGGAAACCGCATAAAACCGACACAAAATCACGAACCGCATCGCTTACAATACCCGGGGCGCTATGTATCCCGCATTGAAAAACGGGCGCTGGGCAAGCTGGAGGAGGCGCTGGGGCAGGAAATGTGACGGAGCGGCCGGACCTCAAAGGCCCAGCCGCTCCATAAAGCGAAAGAGGTTGGCCGCCGTGGCCCGCATGTCGTCCTTGGACCGCAGCTTTGCCTGGGAGAAGGGGACGGCCACCCGGTTGATGCTGAAAATCCCGGATACACCCAAATCGAAGGCGGCCTCCGCGCCGTCTCCAATGTCCCCCACCACGGCAGCCACCGGCACGCCGGCGGCCCTGGCACGCCGGGCCACACCGGTGACAACCTTGCCCCGCATGCTCTGACTGTCGATGCGGCCCTCGCCGGTAATCACCAGATCCGCACCCTCCAGCAGGCGGTCAAAGCCGGCCGTGTCCAGCACCGTCTCGATCCCCATCTGCATCCGGCTGCCCAAAAAGGCGGCCATGGCGAACCCCAAGCCTCCGGCGGCCCCTGTACCGGGCGCATCCCGCAGATCACGGCCCAGGCTCTCCGC
Organism: uncultured Oscillibacter sp.; assembly: GCA_949959305.1. Classification (GTDB taxonomy): domain Bacteria; phylum Bacillota; class Clostridia; order Oscillospirales; family Oscillospiraceae; genus Oscillibacter. The sequence goes on along the minus strand of CATLJA010000002.1, from coordinate 63,038 downwards.
CGCCACGTCTGCAAAGTGGGACAGATTCCGATCCAGCACCGCCGTCATGGCCTCGTCCGCGCCCTTCTGGGGTCCAAACACCGCGCTGGCCCCGGCCGGCCCGCACAGAGGGTTGTCAATATCGCACATGGCGATGATCTCCACCCGGGACAGCCTCGGCTCCAGCCCGCTCAGGTCCACCCGGTCAAGCTGGTCCAGCGTGCCGCCCACCGGAAGATACGGCGTGCCGTCCCGGCGCAGAAACCGCACGCCAAGGGCGGCCAGCATACCGGCCCCGCCATCGTTGGTGGCGCTGCCGCCCAGACCGACAATCAGCTTTTTCGCACCGCCCTCCAAGGCCGCCAGAATCAGCTGTCCCACGCCGCAGGTGGTGGTCTGCTCCGCATGGAGCCGGTCCCCAGCCAGGGGGAGGCCCGCCGCAGCCGCCATCTCCACCACCGCCGCGCCGCCGGGCAGACGGCCGTAGAACCCCTGAACGTCCTCCATGTAGGGGCCCTTGCAGGGGACGGCGATCTTCTCCCCGCCCACGGCGGCCAGGAAGGCGTCCACGCTGCCCTCGCCGCCGTCCGCCACCGGAATGGCTGCCGCCTCGGCCTGGGGCCATACCTTGTGGAGCTCCTGGGAGAGTATTTCACAGATCTCCTGGGAGGACATGGTGCCCTTGAAGGAATCAGGGACGAACAGGACCTTTTTCATCGCGTCTTTGCCTCCTCAGCTTACGTGCTCTAAAAACTTCTCCAGTCCGATTGCCTGAAAACCTGTCTCTGTCAGCGCCCAGGTCTCCCGGAAGCCGCAGGCCAGGGCCAGCTCCCCGGCCTGACGGAAGGCGAAGGCAACGGTGCCCTCGCTGTGGCTGTCGCTGGTGATACATATCCGCCCTCCCCTCTCCCGAAGAGCCCGCAGCAGAGATGGGGCGGGGTAGGGGGCGGTGCGGCAGCCCCGGGACATGGCCCCGGTGTTGATCTCAAAGAGCACATCCCGCCGCAGAAGGGCCTCCATGGCCCCCATGGCCGCGTCCAGATATCGGGGTGCGCCGGCGTCGAAAAGACAGTCTCCCTCGTTGAACTTGGTGAGCAGGTCAAAGTGGCCCGCGATCTGGCATCCGGTTCTGGCGGCCACGTCCCCAACCCGCTGGAAATAGGCCTCCGCCAGGGCCAGATAGTCCCCGCCGAAGTGCTCCCGGACCGCGGAGACAAGGGCCTCCCGGGTGTTGTCCACACTCAGGCACACCCCGTCCGCCACCACGCTGTGAACCGAGCCGATGAGGTAGTCAAAGTCCGGGCCCGGGGCCGGGGAGTCGTAGTCCTGCTCCAGTCCCAGATAGACCTCCAGCTGCCCGGCGTACTTCTCCCGCAGACGGAGAATTTCGCTGCGATAGGCGGGCAGGTCTGCCGCCTCCATGGCGTAGCGGTCCGGATCGTAGAAGGGGGCGAGGGGGCTGTGCTCAGAGAACCCCAGGGAGGTGCAGCCGGCCCGAACAGCCCCCAGGACCATCTCCTCCGGCGTGTTTTTGCCGTCGCTGAAGACCGTGTGGGTATGGAGATTTTGCAGCGTCATGTTGTCATCCCCTTTCTGGCCGTCATCTGTATGCGGCCTGTCCTGGCGTCGGGCTGTTTCTGCGGATCCGGCGTCCGGGCGGTTCGACACTTTTCAAACAGGCCCTAATGCCTCAGCCTAATCTTTTTTTGCCGCAGACAAGTGGATAGGTCTACCTTTTTGGTTCCGGTTTCCATGAAGGAAATCACGGCAAAGGTCCCCTCCCGTCTGGTCAGCAGTCCCCGTCCAAATATCTTATGGGTAACCTCCGTGCCGGGAATGTAGTCCTTCATCCAGACGGCGAGCTGTTCTGCCGAGGGGCCGGCCGCCTTGGCGGACCTGCTCTCCGGTTCCTGGGGCTTTTTGGGCTCCTCGCCCAGAAACTGGGAGACAAAGGGGAACGAGGTGTCGGAGGCCTCTCCGAACCTCTTCTCGTAGCAGAGAAACTCCAGCTGCTTTTTCGCTCTGGTGGCTCCCACGTAGAAAAGCCGCCGCTCCTCCTCCAGCTCCTCGCCCTCATCCGCTGAGGGGAGCAGGCCCTCCGCCGCGTCGATCAGGATGACATGGTCATACTCCAAGCCCTTGCTGGCATGGATGGTGGAGAGCACGAAGGGGCAGTCCGGGCGGGGCTCCAGGCGCTCGATACGCTCCCGCAGCTCCCGCAGGCGCAGAAGAAGCTGCCCCACCTTAGGCGTCTGATTCGCCAGAGAGAGCAAAATGTCCAGCCTGGCTGTGTCGCTGCGCTGATCCTGGAGATAGTCTCCGTAGCCCATGTACCGCACCAGCCGCGTTATGGCGGCAAAGCTGGTCAGATAGGGCAGCTTGGAGTAGTGGGTCTGCATAGACTTCACTTTCCCGATCTGCCAGGGCTCCAGCCTGCCGCTCTCCAGCAGCGTCTCAAAAACGCTCTTATCCTGCGGCATTCCGTAGAGCAGCTTTGTGACCACTGCCTTTTTCAGCTTCAGGTCCAGCTTGTAGTAGAAGCGGAGAAACAAATCTCTGTTGCCGTCGTCAAAAGCAAACTCCAGCATATCGGTGATATCCCGCACCAGCGGGCTGGTGAAGAAAAAGCCCTCCCGCTGGCGGCATGCGTAGGGGACGCCCCTCTGCTCCAGCAGGTCAATCAGCGGCAGGGCGCTGTCGTTGTTGCGGTAGAGAACGGCCGTGGACTCCTCGCAGCTCTCCGCAATTTTCAGCAGGTAGCTGTACTGGCGGCTGTAATCCGCCAGCAGGATCCTGCGGATGGGGCTGCCCTGCCGGTTATCGGTGCGCATCTGCTTGGGACGGCGGCTCTGGTTGCGGCGAATGAACGCGTCCGCCTTCTCCACGATGGCGCGGCTGGAGCGATAGTTGGTTTCCAGCTTCAACACCTTTGCGCCGGGAAAGAACTGCTCAAACGCCAGCAGCGCCTGGGGCCAGGCCGCCCGGAAGCCGTAGATGCTCTGGTCCTCGTCACCCACCATAAAGATGCTGCCGGAGGCCAGCAGGCGGAGGATGGCGTGCTGGATCTTCGAGGTGTCCTGGGCCTCGTCCACGCAGATGTAGGGCCACCGGCGCTGGAAGTGGGACAGAATATCCGGATATCTCCGGAAGATGCGGTAGGTGAAGACCATCTGATCGTCGTAGTCCATGCGCCTGCTGCGGAGGAGATAATCCTGATATTCGAAATAGATCCGAGGAAAATCCATCCCATCCACCTTGTGGGCGTGGATCTCCGCTTCGGTGAGCATCATGTTCTTGCAGTATGTGATATTGGTGCGGGCGGCCTTCACCTGGAGATCGCTGGGAAAGGCCGTGCCGGTGCGGGCGAGCAGGTCCCGTATGACGCTGTTGAGCTGCCGCTCATCATCCAGCAGCGCGAATGGCTCCGTGCCCTTCTGCCGGGCGTAGTACCCGATCACCACCGCGCACAGGCCGTTGATGGTCCGGAAGGTCAGCTTGTCCCCGCGCTCTTCCCCGAAGAAGCTGACAAACCGGGCCTTCATGTCTTTTGTCGCCGCCACGGTATAGGTCACGGTGAGAACCTGCTCCGGACGGACGCCCTTGCAGCAGAGCATGTATCCCAGACGGGTGACCAGCACGGTGGTCTTGCCGCTCCCCGGCACAGCCAGCAGCAGAACCGGGCCTTCCGTCAGGCGCACAGCCTCCTCCTGCTGCGGGTTCAGGGGGATGGGATATTGGCGCTTAAATTCCTCGTAAGTCATGGGCGGCTCCGCTCAGTACCATATCTCCGCCGCCACAAAATCTGCCGGTCCGGGGACCGTCAGGCGCAGCGCGGCATTCCCGATATCCTCTGCCAAAAGGCTCTCGCCCTCCGCCAGAGTGCACAGCTCCCCCGCCAGAGACGCCTGACCGCGCCCGGCGGCGCAGTAGAGGAGGAGAACATGGTGAGAAAAACCGCCGTCAAGGGGTGGGAGCTGCGCCTCCCCTGCGCCGGCAAAGCGCACAGGACGCAGCTCGCCGCGGCAGCGGCCTTTTCGGAGCATGAGGTTGAAGTCCCGGCAGCGGCCCTGGCTCTCTGTGGCCGCGCCGCCGTCAAAGGCGTGAACCTGGAAGGCGTCCAGCCGGAGGGGCTCTCCATCATCGTGGCGGAGAAGCAGGGAGCCGTCCAGCAGCATCAGGCGGCGGTCATAGTCCGGCAGCGGTGTAAAGGTGCTCCGCTCGTCCTCCACCGCCGCTGAGCTGACCCGCCAGAGAAAGTCCCGCGCTCCGTAGGAGGCATCCGGAGGGAAGATGGCAAGCTGTGTGGTGGTTCCGCCGGTCCAGCGGCTGACAGTATAATCGGGCTGCGTCAGGTAAAGCATGGTTTATCACGGTCCTTATGTTTTGATTCCATTCATTTTAACCGATTTGGACCCAGGTGTCAACGCGGCAGGGAAAACAGCAGTGCCGGGCATCAGGCCGTTTCCGTCCGGAATCCGGTTAATCGTGCTCACGCGCGGCAGGTCAGGGCGCCGCCCGCCTCTGCGCCGCACCCTCCAGCTCCAGCAGGGCCCGCTTGATATCCAGCCCCCCGGCGTAGCCCACCAGAGAGCCGGACCGCCCCACCACCCGGTGGCAGGGGATGAGGATGGCAATGGGGTTGCGGTGGTTGGCCATGCCCACCGCGCGGCAGGCCCGGGGGCTCCCGATCCTGGCGGCGATCTCCCCGTAGCTGGCCGTAGCGCCGAAGGGGATCTCCCTCAGCCCCGCCCACACCCTCTGCTGGAAGGGCGTTCCGGCGGGGGCCAGGGGGACCGCGAAGGTCCGGCGGCGGCCCTGGAAATAGGCATCCAGCTCCCGGGCGGCCTCCTCCAGCAGGGGACAGGCCCCGTCCCCCGCCCCGGGCAAAGCGCCGAAGGAGAGGGCCGTCACCGCCTCCTCCGTCCCGGAGAGGGTCAGCGGGCCCAGGGGGCTCTGGAACAGAAGCTGATACATAGCGCCTCCTTTTTGTCCGGTAAAACGACATCAGGACAGGCTGACCCGTCCTGATGTCCGTCTTTGTTCTATGGTTACAGGTTGTGCTTGACCCGCTCCGTCTCCTCCGCCGTCTTGGCGTCGTTCCAGCGGTCCATGGTGCCCACCAGATAGCCGGTGATGCGGCGGATACGCTCAAAGCCCACCCGCTCGTCGTGCTCATGGCGGCCGCAGCCGGGGCACTCGTCGTCGATGATGCCCGTATAGCCGCAGCAGGGGTCCCGGTCCACCGGGTGGTTCACGGAGCCGTAGCCGATGCCCGCCTCCTTCATGCACCGGACCACCTTCTCAAAGGCGTCCAGGTTCTTCATGGGATCCCCGTCCATCTCCACGTAGCTGATGTGGCCGGCGTTGGTCAGGGCGTGGTAGGGGGCCTCCAGCTTGATCTTCTCAAAGGCGCTGACGGGGTAGTACACCGGAATATGGAAGCTGTTGGTGTAGTAGTCCCGGTCCGTCACACCGGGGATCACGCCGAATTTCTCCTTGTCCATGCGGATGAACCGGCCCGACAGGCCCTCCGCCGGGGTGGCCAGCAGGGAGAAGTTCAGCCCCGTCTTCTGGCTCTCCGCATCCATGCGGGCCCGCATCCGGGCGATGATCTCCAGCCCCAGCCGCTGGCTGCGCTCACTCTCACCGTGGTGCTCCCCGGTGAGGGCCACCAGGGTCTCCGCCAGACCGATGAAGCCCACGGAGAGGGTGCCGTGCTTGAGCACCTCCCGCACCTCGTCGGTCCAGCCCAGCTTCTCGCTGTCCAGCCACACCCCCTGGCCCATGAGGAAGGGGAAGTTGTACACGTGCTTTCTGGCCTGGATCTCAAACCGCTCCAGCAGCTGCTCCACGCACAGATCCATCTTCCGGTCCAGCTCGTCGAAAAACGCGTCCAGATCTCCCTTGGCCCGGATGGCGATCCGGGGCAGATTGACGGAGGTGAAGCTGAGGTTGCCCCGCTGGTTGCACTGCTGGCGGGAGGGATCGTAGACGTTGGAGATCACCCGGGTGCGGCAGCCCATGTAGGCAATCTCCGTCTCCGGCCGCTGGGGATCGTAATACTGGAGGTTGAAGGGCGCGTCAATGAAGGCGAAGTTGGGGAAGAGGCGCTTGGCGCTGCACTGGCAGGCCAGCTTGAAAAGATCGTAGTTGGGGTCCCCGGGGTTGTAGTTGACCCCCTCCTTCACCCGGAAAATCTGGATGGGGAAGATAGGCGTCTCCCCGTTGCCCAGGCCCGCCTCCGTGGTCAGCAGCAGGTTGCGCATGACCATGCGGCCCTCGGGGGAGGTGTCCATGCCGTAGTTGATGGAGGAGAAGGGGGTCTGGGCCCCGGCCCGGCTGTGCATGGTGTTCAGGTTGTGGATGAACGCCTCCATGGCCTGGAAGGTGGCCCGGTCCGTCTCCTTCTCCGCGTAGTGGACCGCCATGCGCTGGGCCCTGGCCATCCCCTCCTCGTCCCCGTACCGCTCCGTCAGGCGCCTGCGCTCCTCGTCCAGGTAGTCCTGGCACCCGGCCAGGCAGGGGTGCAGGCCCGTCTCCCTCTCGATCTCACCCCGCAGTGCCTTCAGCTCCTCCTCCGGGTCCTCCATGTCGTGCCAGAGCATGAGGGCCTTGGCCAGATTGCGGGTGTAGTAGCGCAGGAAGGTTTTCTTCACGCCGTCGGCCATGCCGTAGTCGAAGTTGACAATGGCCTGTCCGCCGTGCTGATCGTTCTGGTTGGACTGGATGGCAATGCAGGCCAGGGCGGCGTAGGAGGCGATGTCGTTGGGCTCCCGCAGGTAGCCGTGGCCCGTGGAGAAGCCGCCCCGGAAGAGCTTTTTTATGTCGATCTGGCAGCAGGTGGTGGTGAGGGTGTAGAAATCCAGATCGTGGATGTGGATGTCCCCCTCCTGGTGGGCCCTGGCGTGCTCGGGCTTGAGGACGAACATCTGGTAGAACTGCTTGGCCCCCTCGCTGCCGTACTTGAGCATGGCCCCCATGGCCGTGTCGCCGTTGATGTTGGCGTTCTCCCGCTTCACGTCGGAGTCCACCGCGTCGGAGAAGGTGATGTCCTCATAGACCTTCATCAGCCGCGTGTTCATCTCCCGGGCCCGGCTGCGCTCGTTGCGGTAGAGAATGTAGGCCTTGGCGGTCTGGACGTAGCCGTTGTCCATGAGCACCCGCTCCACAATATCCTGGATGTGCTCCACCTCCGGGGCCGCCGTGCCCTCCACCTCCAGAATGGACAGGACCTCCTCCGCCAGGGCGGCGGCCCGGTCCTCCTGTCCGGGCTTGTAGGTGGCCTCAAAGGCCTTGGCTATGGCGGCGGCAATCTTCTCCTTGTCAAAGGCCACCAGCCGCCCATCCCTCTTTTTCAGCTTCTCAATGGTCATTCGCTCCTTCTCCTCCGTAAAAAAATCAGCTTTCCGTGACCCTGGGCCGGAAATAACTGTCCGGCGGCGGAGCACTAGATGTTGTATAATCTCTTTTATTCGAACGTAGATATAGTACAACCTCCCGTGCGTCCTGTCAAGTGACAAATAGCACAGCGCGGAAAATTTAAGGAGAGGCGGGAGCGCGGCTCCGGCGCAGAATGGATTTCCGCGTCCGGCAGGCATAAACCGCGCCCTTCCGGCAAATACTCACCTGGAAAGGATGTGGGACAATGACCACCGCGTTTTTCCGGACCGTGATTTTGTATTTTATCCTCATGGTGGGCCTGCGGCTGATGGGGAAGCGGCAGATCGGGGAGCTGGAGCCCAGCGAGCTGGTGCTGACGCTGATTATATCCGATCTGGCGGCGGTGCCCATGCAGGACTTCGGTATTCCGCTGGTCAACGGGCTGTTCCCCATTGTGACGCTGCTGTGCCTGTCCATGCTGCTGAGCTTCTTCAGCCTGAAGTCCATCCGGTTCCGCGGGCTGGTCTGCGGCCACCCCACGGTCATCATCCGGGACGGAAGGATCCTCCAGCAGAACATGGCCCGCAACCGCTTCACCGTGGACGAGCTGCTGGAGCAGCTGCGCAGCCAGGGGTACAGTGATCTGGCGGCGGTAAAGTACGCGGTGCTGGAGACCAGCGGGCAGGTGTCGGTGCTGCCGTACACAAAGGCCAGCCCCGTGACGCCCCAGGTGATGAATCTGGAGGTCAGGGACGATGTGACCCTGCCCACCCTGCTCATCAACGACGGCCACGTGATGAGCGAGAACCTGGCCGCCAGCGGGTATGACGGGGCGTGGCTGGACAAGCAGCTGCGCGCGCGCCGCCTCACCTCGCCCCGGCAGGTGTTTTTCCTCACCGTGGACGAGGCGGGCACGGTGGTATGCGTGGCAAAGGAGGGGGCGGCATGAGGGCGCTGTACGTGCCGGCGGGACTGCTGGCCTTGATACTGGGCTTTTCGCTGTGGGCGGGGCGGTACGTGGAGATGCGCACGGAGCAGTGGAACGCGGCGCTGGAGCTGGCGGATCAGTCGGCGGCCCAGGAGAACTGGACCGAGGCGGCGCGGCGGCTGGAGCAGGCGTACAAGGACTGGGACAGCAGCCAGACCTTTTTCCACACCATTATGGACCACAACGAGCTGGACGAGGCGGAAAAGCTGTTCGCGGGAGCCTTCGCGGTGTGCCGGGAGGGGGACGACGCGGACTTCCACCAGATGCTGGCCCAGCTCACCAGCCAGCTCCGCCTGCTGGCGGAGACCCAGAGCGTGAGTATCAAAAATGTGTTTTAGCGGCTGCTTTTCCCTCCTTGATGGACAGGAAGCACAGAAAAGCCTAGAGGATGTCTCAGGATGCTGCCGGCAGCACCCTGAGAACATCCTCTAAAGTTCTGTTTGATTCTTTTTCTTTCAAGAAAAAGAATGATGCCCCACTCCGGTTACGCCGCGATGTCCTTCCGTCCGTACCGCCACAGGCCCCACGCCGCGCCGGCAGCGCCCAGGAGGCACCCTGCCGCCAGAGGTCCCGCCAGGGCCTCGCCGGCGTAGATCCGCGCCGCGTCCGCATAGTAATAAGGTGTCACAAACCGCAGCCACGCCATCCCCTGGTCCAGGTTGATGACCAGCCCTAAGAAGTACATCACCGCCGCCAGCCCCATGGCCAGCCCGAAGCTGCTCCGCCGCAGCAGGGCCGACAGGCCGAAGCACACGCCGCCAATCTCCAGCTGCATCCCCAGCAGGGCGGCGTGGTACCGGAGGAGATCCCCCCACGCCGCCGTCTCCCCGACAGCCAGGATGCTCGCCGCCCCGCAGGCCAGGCACACCGCGTTGAGCGCCAGCACCAGCACGGCCAGGGCCGCCAGCTTCTCCGCCGCCGCACGGACCCGGCTCACCGGATGGGTCAGCAGGAACTCCGCCGTGTGACCGCCCTCCTCGCCGGCCAGCAGGCCCATGGCTGTCAGCGCGGCGTAGAACGCCCCGCCCAGACCCAGGATGTTCCCGCACTCCGTGCCGTAAAAGCCCATGACGGACCCGAATTCAAGCTTGTCCAGGCCAAAGGCGGCGGAGAAATCCCCCATGTTGGCAAACATGGCGGAGAAGTCGTCCATGGACCCGGACATGGACGGATACATGGACACGCACAGCGCCATCAGTCCGCCGGTCACTGCGCTCCAGAGGATGCACCCCGCCAGGCCGCTGCGGACCTCATGCTTGAGAATGGTCATTGTCCCAGCCTCCCCTCGTAGTAGTCAAAGAATTTGTTCTCAATGTCCAGCTCCTCCGTGGTCCCCGCCGCCACCAGCCGGCCCTCCCGAATGATGGCCGCCAGGGAGCAGTACCGGGCCACCTCGTAGAGCACGTGGGAGGAGAGGAACACCGTGGCCCCCTCCTGCCGCCGCTGCTCCAGAAGCTGCCAGAAGGCCCGCTGGACCAGGGGGTCCAGGCCGCTGGTGGGCTCGTCCAAAATATACAGCCGGGGCCGGTGCTGCATGGCGCACACGATGGAAACCTTTTTCCGGTTGCCCAGACTCAGCTCCCGCACCCGCTTGCGCACGTCCAGCTCCAGAGCCCGGCACAGCTCCCCGGCTTCCCGGCGGCAGTCCAGTCCCCGGAGGGCGGCGGAGTAGGCGATCACCTCTCCGGCCCGCATCTGGGGGTAGAACATGGCCTCCGAGGGCATGTAGCCCACCTGGGCCAGGATCTCCGTCCGCTGCCGGACGCAGTCCATGCCCATCACCCGGGCCGAGCCGGAGGTGGGGGAGAGGAGCCCCAGGAGGGTGCGGATGGTGGTACTCTTCCCGGCCCCGTTGGGACCGATGAAGCCGTAGCAGCTGCCCCCGGGGACGTGAAGGGTCAGGTCCGTGACGCCCCGGGCCCTGCCGTAGGCCTTGGTCAGATTGGTAATATCTATCATAAATATTCCTCCTTGTATAGAAATTGACGGAGCATGTCCGCGTGACGCTTATACTCCGCGAACAGGGCGTTGATCTCCTCCGCCGAGGAGGCGTTGGTCTCCGCCAGCATCCCCTCCGACGCCAGGAGCAGCAGGCGGATCACCTGGTAGGGGTCCACCCCGTCCTTGAACTTGTACAGGTCCATCCGGGAGAGAAAGTCACGGATGGTGCTCTCCATCAGATCGTCCAGCCCCTGGCGCAGCTTGGGGGAGAGGACGCTGTCCCGCTCGTAGTAGGTCCGCATGACGAACCGGAACAGCCCCGGGTAGCGCCGGACCAGATCCATCTTCACCTTGTGGCCAATCTCCAGGGCCAGAAAGAAGTCTGTCTCCCCGAAGTCGTAGCTCTTGAGCATGTAGTGCTTGACGCACACGTCCAAGGCGTACTGATAGAGGTAGAGATACAGCTCTCGCTTGTCCTTGAAATAGTGGAACAGCAGGCCCTTGGATACCCCGGCCCGCTTGGCGATGGCATCGGCGCTGGTCTTTTTAAATGTGTTCTCCCCGAACTCCAGCATGGCGCTGCTGCGGATCAGATCCTGCCGCTTCTCCGGCAGAGAGAAGAATTTTTCGTTCATGCCCGGCCCCTCCTTTCCCCGCTACCATACCGCCGTTGACCAAATGAGTCAACACCCCTGGGAAAAATATTTCGCCGCTTTTCCGACACTTCTATAGAATTCTTGAATAACCCCCTGGACATTGACAAAAACTTCCGCTATACTATAGAAATGGAAAACGAGAAGGAGTGTGATTCCATGGAACAACAAAAGCTCCTGCGGAATATTCCCAAGGTGGACGAGCTGCTGACCCTGGCCGGCGAGACGGGCCGGCTGTACGACATGACGGAGATTATCCCGCCCTCCGCCATTCGGGACGCCATCCGGGAGGAGCTGGAGGAGCTGCGGGGGCGCATCCTCTCCGGCGAGACAGCGCAGCTGCCCGAGCCGGGCGATATTCTGGAGTCCGCCTGTCACCGGGCCTATCAGGACCAGATCTCCTCCCTCCGGCGGGTGGTCAACGGCACCGGCGTGGTGCTGCACACCAACCTGGGCCGGTCCCTGCTGAGCTGGCAGGCGGTGAGCGCGGTGGAGCAGGTGGCCCGGAGCTACTCCACCCTGGAGTACGACGTGGAGAGCGGCAGCCGGGGCTCCCGGCACAGCCACATTGACAGTCTCCTGGCAGAGGTCACCGGGGCGGAGGCGGCCATGGTGGTCAATAACAACGCCGCCGCCGTGCTCCTCATCCTCAGCGCCATGGGCAAGGGGGGGGAGGTCATCACCTCCCGGGGGGAGCTGGTGGAGATCGGCGGGTCCTTCCGCATTCCGGACATCATGACCCAGTGCGGGTGCACCCTCCGGGAGGTTGGGACCACCAACAAGACCCACCTATTTGACTACGAGAACGCCATCGGAGAGGAGACCCGGGCCCTGCTGCGGGTCCACACCAGCAACTACCGGATTGTGGGCTTCTCCCAGCGGCCCTCCCTGGAGGAGCTGGTGGAGCTGGGCAAAAGGTCCGGCCTGCCGGTGATCGAGGATCTGGGCAGCGGGTCCCTGGTGGATCTGACCGCCTTTGGCATCCACGACGAGCCCACGGTGCAGCAGAGCGTCAGGGCGGGGGTGGACGTCATCTCCTTCAGCGGGGACAAGCTGCTGGGAGGGCCCCAGGCGGGGCTGATCCTGGGAAAACGGACGTACATCGAGAAGCTGAAAAAGCACCCCCTGGCCCGGGCCCTGCGGGTGGACAAGATGACCATTGCCGCCCTGCGGGAGACGCTGTACGCCTACCGGGATCCGGAGTGGGCAAAGAAGAACATCCCGGTGCTGCGGATGCTGGGCCAGTCCGGTCAGGAGCTCCACGCCCGGGCGGAGCGGCTGCGCCTGGCCCTGGAGGGCTTTGGCGGCGCGGCTCGGGTGGTGGAGACCCGGGGGCAGGTGGGGGGCGGCAGCTGCCCCACCCAGACCATGGGGAGCTGGGCTGTGGCCATCGAGCCGGGCGAGATGACCGTGGACCAGCTGGCGGAGAAGCTGCGGCGGGCGCCGGTGCCCATCATCGGGCGCATCAGCCAGGGGCAGTACCTGCTGGACGCGCGGACGCTGGGGGATGACGACATCTCCTTTGTGGCGGAGCGGCTGGGGGAGGTGCTCTGGTGAAGCATGTCATTATCGGCACCGCCGGCCACGTGGACCACGGCAAGACCCTGCTGGTGAAGGCCCTGACGGGCATTGACACGGACCGGCTCACCGAGGAGAAGAAGCGGGGCATTACCATCGAGCTGGGCTTCGCCCACCTGGACTTTGACGACGGCACCCAGGCGGGGATCGTGGACGTGCCCGGCCACGAGAAGTTTATCAAGAACATGCTGGCCGGGGCCGGCGGCATTGATCTGGCCATGCTGGTGGTGGCCGCCGACGAGGGGTTCATGCCCCAGACGGTGGAACACCTGGGCATCCTCTCCCTGCTGGGCATCCGGGACGGGCTGGTGGTGATTACCAAGTGCGACATGGTGGACCCGGAGTGGGTGGAGATGGTGAAGGAGGACGTGAAGGCCCAGACCGAGGGCACCTTCCTCTCCGGCAAGCCCATCTATACCGTATCCGCCTGCACCGGCCAGGGCGTGGCGGAATTGAAGGAGAAGCTGGGGGAGCTGGTGCGGGCCGCCGGGGAGAAGAACCTGCGCATCCCCTTCCGGCTGCCCATTGACCGGGTGTTCTCCGTGGACGGGTTCGGCACCGTGGTCACCGGCACCCTCATCGAGGGGGCCCTGGCGGTGGGGGACATGGCGGAGGTGCTGCCCACCGGATTCCAGGCCCGGGTGCGCAACCTCCAGGTCCACGGCCGCGACGTGGAGTCCGCCTACGCGGGACAGCGGGTGGCGGTGAACCTGGCGGGCACCAAGAAGTCGGATCTGGCCCGGGGGGACACTATCGCCAAGCCCGGCAGCGTGCGCAGGAGCCTGATGCTGGACGTGCGGCTGCAAAACCTGAAAAACTCCCAGCGGACCATCCTCACCGGCAGCCAGCTCCACCTGTACCACGGCTCCTCGGTGCGGCTGTGCAAGGTGGTGCTGCTGGACCGGGAGGCCCTGGCCCCGGGGGAGAGCTGCTGCGCCCAGCTGCGCATGACAGAGGAGCTGGCGGCCAAATGCGGGGACCGGTTCGTGGTCCGCTTCTACTCCCCCCTGGAGACCATCGGCGGCGGCGTGGTGCTGGACGACTGCCCGGTGCGCCACAAACGGGGGGACGAGCGTGTGCTGGAGGCCCTGGCCATCCGGGAGAGCGGCAGCGGGGACGAGAAGCTGCTCCAGGCGGTGGCCGAGCAGGGCACGGCCCTGCCGGGGCTGGAAAAGCTGGCAGGGTCCCTCAGCCGGGAGCCGGAGGAGCTGGAGGCGGAGCTGAACGCCCTGTGCGCCGCCGGACGGCTGCTGGAGCCCCTGCCCCGGCGGTATCTGGCGGGGAGCGTGTTTGACGCGCTCTGGGAGAGCTGCCGGTCCATTCTGACCCAGTACCACAAGCAGAACCCCCTCCACGGGGGCATGAAGGTGGCGGAGCTGCGCCAGAAGCTCCTCAAGGGGGCGGACCAGGCGGTGGCGGACGCGCTGCTGGCGGCCCTGCGCCACGAGGGGAAGATCAAGGCCGTGGCGGACCGGTACGCCCTGGCGGACTTCTCCGTCCACCTGACCAAGCGGCAGACCGGCATCCGGGACCGGATTTTGCAGGCCTACCGGAAGGCGGGGCTGGAGACGCCGGGCCTGGACGAGATCTACGGCATGTTCGAGGCCAAGGAGCAGACGGACTGCAAGCAGGTGGTGGAGAGCCTGGTGTCCGGCGGCGGGCTGGTGATGCTCACGCCCCAGATCTGCGTCCACCGGGAGGTGTACGAGCAGGTGTGCCGCCGCACGGCGGAGCACTTTGCCGGGGAGGAGGAGCTGACCCTGGCCCAGTTCCGGGACATGCTCTCCACGTCCCGGAAGTATGCCCTGGCGGTGCTGGAGTACTACGACAAGAACAAGATCCTCAAAAAGGACGGGGACATCCGCCGTCCCGGGCCCGCCTTCCAGGCCATCGCGCCCAGGGAGGAGCTATAGAAAAAATTAATTTTCAGGAAGAAACGGTTGCATAAATCGGAAACATGTGATAAAATCGCGTTGCAAACGGGAGTAGACGGGTGCTGGTGTGCCCCCTGGTCTTCAAAACCAGTGATAGGGGTGAAGAGCCTCTTAGGTGGGTTCGATTCCCACATATTCCCGCCAGACCCCGGCAGCGCGCATACGCTGCCGGGGTTTTCTGCGTTTGGGCGGCTGCTTCCGGGCCGCCCCGGCACAGACCGTCCCCCCTGCCAACAGAACGGAGGTGGATACCAATCGACATAGATATGAAGGAGCTGGAGGCCTTTGTGGCCGTAGTGGACCGGGGCAGCTTCTCCCGGGCCGCGGAGTCCCTGTACCTGACCCAGCCCACCATCAGCGCCCACGTGGCCGCCCTGGAGCGGAAGCTGAGCATCAAGCTGCTGGTGCGCACCACCAAGGAGATCTATCCCTCCGACGCGGGCAACCTCCTCTATGACTACGCCAAGGAGATCCTGCGCCTGCGCTCGGCGGCGGTGCAGGCCATCAAGGCCTTCACCCACGACATGCGGGGGTCCATCCACGTGGCGGCCTCCACCATCCCCGGCCAGTACTACCTGCCCAAGCTCATCCAGGGCTTTCGCAGCGTCTATCCGGATATCAGCTTCAGCCTCCAGGTGCTGGACAGCACAGAGGTGGCCGAGCGGGTGGCCGGACGAAAGGCGGAGATCGGCTTCACCGGCACGGTCATCGGCCTTCCCAAGTGCGTCTACCAGCCCCTGACCGAGGACCGGCTGGTGATTATCACCCCCAACACCCCCAAGTATCAGGCCTTTCAGTCCACCGGCTTCCCGGTCCGCCAGCTCACCCGGGAGCCATTCATCAGCCGGGAGCCCGGCAGCGGCACCCGGCTGGAGACGGAGAGCTTCCTCAAGGAGATGGGGGTGGACATGCGGGACATCCGCATCGCCGTGGAGGTTCGGTCCACCGAGTCCATCAAACAGATGGTCAGCGAGGGGCTGGGCATCGCCGTCATCTCCAAGAGCGCCTGTGAGGACTACTGCCAGTTCAAGAAGCTGCTGTCCTTCAACTTTGACAGCGTGAACCTGCGGCGCAAGCTCTATCTGGTCCGCCACAAAAACAGCATCCTCTCCCCCATTGCCCAGGCCTTTTACGACTACGCCGCCAACGCCTTCGCCGGAAAGAGCAAGGCGCAGGGATAGAACAATTTATAGGTAAAATCTATAAATAAATTTCCATTGCGAATTTTGATATTATCTTTTTTTGCTTGTAATATCGCGCTTTTTCCCGTAAACTAAAGACAACCGGGCAGGGATATCCGGGGTGAAAATTGTGAATACTGTTGGATGAAGTGTTCGGGAGACCCGCTCTGGGCGGGGCCGAAGGAATAAGCGGCTGGAGCTGCCATCCCCGCCGCGAAGATCTCAGGCAAACAGACCGAACGCCGACAACTCTCTGGAGAGCGTAAGCGCCGAAGGAGCAACCCGTGCCGGACCGTCCGGGGCGGGGAATCTCTCAGGCTGGAAACAGAGCGAGGCATAAGTTATCTTTTATTGCCTTGCTCTTTTTATATTCATTGGTTATTCCAACACAGGAGGCGGCTTATGAGCGCCATGGGCAATCCCCGGGACTATCTGATCCTGACCAATAACCCCCTGGTGCGCCGGTGCATGGAGGGGCAGGGGCTGTACACCATCCGCCTGGAGGAGGACAAGAGCTTCCGGGAGATCCTGGTGGAGGCCCGGGACATGGTCTACGCCGGCCATACCCTCTACACCCACCCTCTGGCCGGAAGCGTCAAGCCCAACGAGACCCCCTACAAATCCCTGATTGTCTCCATGGTCCCCCACGGGTTTGACCAGCAGCACGGGGAGCTGATGGCCAGCGCCATCGCCGTGTTCGACAAGTTCAGGCCCATTGTCCGCGAGCTGCCGGAGCGGGTGCTGCGGGACTTCCAGCTCATCGACTACACGCTGCTCTCCGGGGCCATCGGCTTCGACGCGGAGGCGGGGCTGCGGCGGGTCCAGGAGGCGGAGGGGCGCTGAGCCCCGTGTACGAAAGGTTTTTTGATACCCCCTCCGGGGGTATTGGGAAATAAATATTTAGAAGGAGGAGGTGTTCACTTTGAAATTGGAACTGGGCTATATCCAGATCAAAGATATCCAGTTTTCAAAGGAATGCAAGGTAGAAAACGGTACCCTGTACGTTGACCCGGATGCTGTCAAGGCCTTTATGTATGAGGACGACGACGTAAAGGCCTGGGTTAAGGACTTCAGCTTTGACATCGCCAAGCCCGGCGAGAGCGTCCGGATCACCCCTGTGAAGGATGTCATCGAGCCCCGCGTGAAGGTTGAGGGCCCCGGCGGCGTGTTCCCCGGCGTCATCAGCAAGGTGGAGACTGTGGGCAGCGGCAAGACCCATGTTCTGCGCGGCATGGCCGTGGTCACCGCCGGCAAGATTGTGGGCTTCCAGGAGGGCATCATCGACATGTCCGGCCCCGGCGCGGACTACACCCCGTTCTCCAAGCTGAACAACCTCGTGGTGGTTGCCGAGCCCGCCGAGGGCTACCAGGACCACAAGCACGAGTACGAGCACGCCGTGCGCATCGCGGGTCTCCGCGCCGCCACCTATATCGGTGAGATTGGCCGCAGCGTGACCCCCGACGAGACGGCGGAGTTCGAGACCCTGGGCATCAAGGAGGGCATTGAGAAGTATCCCAATCTGCCCCGCGTGGCCTATGTCCACATGCTCCAGAGCCAGGGCCTGCTCCACGACACCTATGTCTACGGCGTGGATGCCAAACGCAGCCTGACCACCATCATCAACCCCACCGAGACCATGGATGGCGCCATCATCAGCGGCAACTGCGTGTCCGCCTGCGACAAGAATACCACCTATCACCATCAGAACAACCCCGTGGTGGCCAACCTGTTCGCCGCCCACGGCAAGACCCTCAACTACGTCTGCAACATCATCACCAATGAGAACGTGTACCTGGCCGACAAGCAGCGCTCCTCCGACTGGACCAGCAAGCTCTGCCGCCTGCTGGATCTGGACGGCGCCCTGGTCAGCCAGGAGGGCTTCGGCAACCCGGATACAGACCTCATCATGAACTGCAAGAAGATTGAGCTCCAGGGCGTGAAGACCGTCATCATCACCGACGAGTACGCCGGCCAGGACGGCAAGAGCCAGTCCCTGGCGGACGCCGATCCTCTGGCGGACGCCGTGGTCACCGGCGGCAACGCCAACGAGGTCATCATCCTGCCCAAGATGGACAAGGTGATCGGCACCCTGGACTATGTGGACGTCATCGCCGGCGGCCATGCCGGGTCCCTGCGGCCCGACGGCACCATCGAGGCGGAGCTCCAGGTCATCACCGGCGCTACCAACGAGATGGGCTTCAACCGCCTGAGCGCCCGCTGATTAAATTGTAAGGAAAGGAGGAAACCAAACCATGAGCTATAAAGTTGTACACTATATCAACCAGTTCTTTGCCAACATCGGCGGCGAGGAGATGGCCCACGTGGCTCCCGAGCTGCGCGAGGGCTATGTCGGCCCCGGTATGGCGCTGAACACCGCCTGGAAGGGCGAGGCTGAGATTGCCGCCACCATCGTCTGCGGCGACTCCTACTTTGCCGAGCACGAGGCGGACGCCAAGAAGCAGGTTCTCGACTGGGTGAAGGAGCAGAAGCCCGACATGTTCATTGCCGGCCCCGCCTTCAACGCCGGCCGCTACGGCTACGCCTGCGCCACCATCGCCAACGCCGTGCAGGAGGAGCTGGGCATCCCCGTTCTGACGGGTATGTACGAGGAGAACCCCGGTGCGGATCTGAAGAACAAGGTCCTCATCGTGGCCACCGCCAACAGCGCCGCCGGCATGCGCAAGGCCGCCCCCGCCATGGCCAAGCTGGCCCTGAAGCTGATGAAGGGCGAGAAGATCGGCGCCTCCGCCGAGGAGGGCTACATGCCCAACGGCATCCGCCGCAACTTCTTCGAGAAGGAAGTGGGCGCCAAGCGCGCGGTGGACATGCTGGTTGCCAAGCTCAATGACAAGCCTTTCACCACCGAGTATCCCATGCCCTCCTTCGACCGCGTGGCCCCCAACAAGGCCATCAAGGATCTGAGCAAGGCCACCATCGCCCTGTGCACCTCCGGCGGTATCGTCCCCAAGGGCAATCCGGACCACATCGAGTCCTCCTCCGCCTCCCACTACGGTGAGTACGACATCACCGGCGTGGATGATCTGACGGCCGAGACCTACGAGACCGCTCACGGCGGCTACGATCCGGTCTACGCCAACGCCGACTCCGACCGCGTCCTGCCTGTGGACGTGCTGCGCGAGATGGAGAAGGAAGGCAAGATCGGCAAGCTCCACAACCTGTTCTATACCACCGTCGGCAACGGCACCTCCGTCGCCAACGCCAAGGGTTTTGCCGCTGAGTACGCCCAGAAGCTGCTCAAGGCCGGTGTTCATGCCGTTATCATGACCAGCACGTGAGGTACCTGCACACGTTGCGGTGCAACGATGGTTAAAGAGATTGAGCGTGCGGGCATCCCCGTGGTGCATATGTGCACAGTTACCCCCATTTCCATGACCGTGGGCGCGAACCGTATCGTTCCCACCATTGCCATTCCCCACCCCCTGGGCAACCCCGCCCTCACCATGGACGAGGAGAAGGCGATCCGCCGCAAGCTGGTGGAGCGCGCCCTGGAGGCTCTGACCACCGAGGTCGAGGACCAGACCATTTTCGAGGTCTGATAATTCAGCCGGGAGGGTATGCGCCCTGCGGGGCGCATACCCCCGGTACTGGGAGAAGTATTGAGTTATGAGCAAGGTTTACGACGTTATTATTCTGGGCGGCGGCCCTGCCGGCCTGACTGCCGGCCTCTATGCGGGACGCAGCCGTTTGAGCACCCTGATTATCGAAAAGGGCCAGGATGGCGGCCAGATCGCCATCACCGATGAAATTGAAAACTACCCGGGCCAGATGGTGGAGGGCGAGAGCGGCCCCAGCCTCATTGCCCGTATGACGGAGCAGGCGAAGAAGTTCGGCGCCGAGCGCTGCTCCGATGTGATTAAGAGCGTGGACCTCAGCGGCGACGTGAAGAAGCTGGTGGGGACCAAGGGCGAGTATGAGGCCAAGTGCGTCATCATCGCCACCGGCGCCTTCCCCAAGCCCATCGGCTGCGAGAACGAGGGCAAGTTCACCGGCAAGGGCATCTCCTTCTGCGCCACCTGCGACGCCGCCTTCTTTGAGGACTTTGAGGTGTACGTGGTGGGCGGCGGCGACAGCGCCGTGGAGGAGGCCATGTACCTGACCAAGTTTGCCCGGAAGGTGACCATCATCCACCGCCGCGACGAGCTGCGGGCCGCCAAGTCCATCCAGGAGAAGGCCTTTGCCAACCCCAAGATCGCCTTCATGTGGGACAGCGTGGTGGTGAAGGTGGACGGCGACGAGCTGCTGAGCACCATGACGGTGAAGAATACCAAGACCGGCGAGCTGACCGAGGTGAAGGCGGACGAGGACGACGGTCTGTTCGGTCTGTTCGGCTTCATCGGCTACAACCCCAACTCCCAGCTCTTCGAGGGTATGCTGGATATGGAGCACGGCTACATCAAGACGGACGACAACATGCACACCAGCATCCCCGGCGTGTTTGCGGCCGGCGACATCCGTGTCAAGAGCCTGCGCCAGGTGGTCACCGCCGCCGCAGACGGCGCGATTGCCGCCATGCAGGCCGAGCACTATGTCAGCAACCATTGATTTTTCCCTGGAAATGCTGTATACTGTCTCTATCTTATCATTAGGAGGTTGCTTTTATGCTGGAACTGGACAAGAATACCTTTGAGGCCGAGGTCCTTAAGGCCGAGGGCAAGGTGCTGGTGGACTTCTATGGCGACGGCTGCGTGCCCTGTGCGGCGCTGATGCCCCACGTCCACGCTTTTGCGGAGACCTATGGCGACAAGATCAAGTTCTGCGCCCTGAACACCACCAAGGCCCGCCGTCTGGCCATCAGCCAGAAGATTCTGGGTCTGCCTGTCATCGCCATCTATGAGAACGGCGAGATGATCGACTCCTGCGTCAAGGAGGACGCCACGGCTGAGAACGTGGAGGCAATGATCAAGAAGTACGCGTAAGGCGTACACAATTCCCTTGTTGTAGATTCCGAAAGGATTCTATAAAAAATCTAAAGCAAAGGAGGAAAAGAGCATGAGCATCTTGGCTGGCAAGAAGGTCATCATCATTGGTGACCGCGACGGCATTCCCGGCATGGCCATTGAGGCCTGCGCCCAGTCCGCTGGCGCCGAGGTCGTGTTTTCCTCGACGGAGTGCTTCGTCTGAACCGCCGCTGGTGCAATGGATCTGGAGAATCAGAAGAGAGTCAAGGAGTTCGCTGAGCAGTACGGTCCCGAGAACATTGTTGTTCTCCTGGGCGCCGCTGAGGGCGAAGCCTCCGGCCTGGCCGCTGAGACAGTGACCGCCGGTGACCCCACTTATGCCGGTCCGTTGACAGGAGTCTCGTTGGGACTCACGGTTTACCATGTGTGCGAGCCCGAAGTGAAGGCGGAGTTTGACGACGCCGTCTATGACGAGCAGGTCTCCATGATGGAGATGGTTCTGGATGTGGATGACATCATCAGTGAGATGAGCGCCATTCGCGACGAACACTGCAAGTACCTGGGCTAATAGGCGAAAGCCTGGGCGGCGGCGCTTGCCGCCGCCCTTTCCGCGTTTTGCGAAAAATGGCGTATATTTTTGCAGTCATTCTTTTCTTTGTGAACAAAGAAAAGAATCAAAAGAAAAACTTTAGATGAGCGGCTGCCCATCTGCGGACGGCAGGCGGTTCCGGTCTTCTGCCATTCCGCGTCAGGCCGCGCCTGAAGGGCCTCTGAGGTTCTTTTGATTTTTTCGGGTAAGGCCGCCCCGGCGGTGTGCGGAAAGAAAAAGAATGACTGCTAAAAATACAAAAAATGAAGAAAGGCTGTGGAACCCATGAAAAGTGTTATCAAGGGCGCCGGGTATATCCTGGTGCACACCCCGGACATGGTCCTGCACAACGGCACCACCCAGACTACCGAGCGCATCGTCAACCCCGAGAGCGAGTATCTCAAGGAGCTGCCCAGCCACATCCGCAGCTTTGACCAGGCCCTCAGCTACTGGCCCAACCAGGTCTATATCGGCAACAAGCACCCCGATCAGCTGGCCGAGGTGGCCCAGCCCTGGTGCGACAAGACCTGCGACGTCAATGACCGCTTTGGCCCCTTCGGCCAGATCATGCCCCAGGAGGAGTTCCTGCTGCTCATGCAGGCCTGCGACGTGTTCGGCCTGGTGAAGCTGGAGCAAGGCTTTGTGAACGCCCACCGCGCCGCACTGGCCGCCAACCCCATCATGGACGAGAGCATCCTGGCCCGGATCCCCGAGGCCCAGACCGAGGCCGCCGAGATCAAGCGGCTGGTGGACGAGGAGCACTCCGAGGCCCTCTACCACAAGGGCGAGCTGGTGGGCTGCGTCACCCGCGCCCACGACATTGACGTGAACCTCTCCGCCCACGTGATGCACGAGAATCTGGTCAGCAAGGCCAGCTCCGTCATGGCTCTGCTCAGCGCCATCAAGAACGCGGGCATCGCCAAGGAGGACGTGGAGTACGTGGTGGACTGCGCCGAGGAGGCCTGCGGCGACATGAACCAGCGGGGCGGCGGCAACTTCGCCAAGTCCGCCGCTGAGATCGCCGGTCTCGACAACGCCACCGGCTCTGACGCCCGGGGCTTCTGCGCCGCCCCCGCCCACGCCATGATCGAGGCTGCCGCCCTGGTGGCCTCCGGCGCGTACAAGACCGTGGTGGTCACCGCCGGCGGCTGCACCGCCAAGCTGGGCATGAACGGCAAGGACCACGTGAAGAAGGGCCTGCCCATCATGGAGGACATGATCGGCGGCTTTGCCGTGGTGCTCACCCAGGACGACGGCGTGAGCCCGGAGATCAACCTAGATATGCTGGGCCGCCACACCGTGGGCACCGGCTCCGCCCCCCAGGCTGTCATCTCCAGCCTGGTGACCAATCCTCTGGACAAGCACGGCCTGAAGATCACCGACATTGACAAGTACTCCCCCGAGATGCAGAATCCCGACATCACCAAGCCCGCCGGCGCCGGCGACGTGCCCCTGTCCAACTACAAGATGATCGCCGCCCTGGCGGTGAAGCGGGGCGAGCTCCAGAAGGCCGATCTGGCCACCTTCCCGGTCAGCCACGGCCTCACCGGCTGGGCCCCCACCCAGGGCCACATCCCCTCCGGCGTGCCCTATATCGGCTTTGCCCGCAACGACATCATGGCCGGCAAGATCAACCGCGTCATGATTATCGGCAAGGGCTCCCTGTTCCTGGGCCGCATGACCAACCTGTTTGACGGCGTGTCCTTTGTCATCCAGGCCAACACCGGCGCGGAGCAGTCCGGGGTCAGCGAGGAGGAGGTCAAGAGCATGATCGCCAAGGCCATGAAGGATTTTGCCGCCACCCTGCTGGCGGATGCCCAGTAAACGAGGTGCATTGGTATGAGTAATCTGGAAAAAACCATTGCCAAGGCGTTTTTGGAGATGGCGGAGGGCCTGGAGACCGGCTCCTTCGGCCCCAGGCCCAAGATCGCCCTGACCGGCATGGGCAGCGAGCACGGCGAGGAGAACGCCATGGCCGCCGCCGTGGCCGCCGCCCGCAGGGGCGTGGACGTGTACTATATCGGCACCCTGGAGGCCGAGGGCGTCACCACTGTCCATGTGGACAATGAGGACGAGGGCCACAAGCGGATGGAGCAGATGGTGGAGAAGGGCGAGGTGGACGGCGCAGTCACCATGCACTTCCCCTTCCCCATCGGCGTGTCCACGGTGGGCCGTGTGGTCACCCCCGCCAAGGGCAAGGAGATGTTCATCGCCACCTCCACCGGCACCGCCAGCGCGGACCGGATCGAGGGCATGATTAAGAACGCGGTCTACGGCATCATCACCGCCAAGGCCTGCGGCGTGAAGAACCCCACTGTGGGCATTCTGAACGTGGACGGCGCCCGGCAGACGGAGATGGCCCTCAACCAGCTCAAGGAGGGCGGCTACGACTTCCAGTGGGCCCAGTCCGCCCGGGCGGACGGCGGCGCGGTGCTCCGGGGCAACGACGTGCTCCAGGGCACGCCGGACGTGCTGGTGTGCGACAGCCTCACCGGCAACGTGCTGGTGAAGATGCTCTCCGCCTTCACCACCGGCGGCAGCTTCGAGTCCGCCGGTTACGGCTACGGCCCCGGCATCGGCCCCGGCTATGACAAGCTGGTGCTGATCGTTTCCCGGGCCAGCGGCGCGCCCCTGGTGGCCAACGCCCTGCAATTCGCCGGCGAGCTGGTGAAGGGCAAGGTCTTCGACGTGGCGGCCAAGGAGTTTGCCGCGGCGGAGAAGGCGGGCCTGAGCAAGATCCTCGCTGACCGCAAGGCCGCCGCCAAGGGCGCGGCAGCGGCGGACGAGGACGTGAAGGCTCCCCCGGCGGAGCCCTGCACCGCCAGCATTCCCGGCATCGAGGTCATGGACCTGGAGGACGCGGCCAAGGCCCTGTGGAAGGCCGGCATCTACGCCGAGACCGGCATGGGCTGCACCGGCCCCCTGGTGATGATGAGCGAGGCCAATCTGGCCAAGTCCCAGGAGATCCTCAAGGCCGCCGGGTATATCGGATAAAGGGGGCCGCTGAGATGAAAGTCATGGATACGGTCAACAAGAAGGAGCTGGACCTGACGGCGGAGGAGCTCATTGATCTGGTGGCCAGCCACAACCGCCAGGTGGATCTGATCTTCGCTGAGAAGCGCACGGATGACGACGGGTATCTCACCTGGGATCAGGAGAACTGGACGTGCGTGGACGGAAAGCGGTTCATCCGCAGCTACTTCCTGGAGGGCCGGGCTCTGTCGGACTACAGTGGATACAACAAGTATGACCTGAAAGGCTGCTTCCTGCCGGAGCAGGCCAAGGAGGTCCGGCTGGGATAAGTCAGACGTTTAACAGCAGAAGGGAGACGGCTTACGCCGTCTCCCTTCTGCTATTGGCGGTTTTTCTCGCCCCAAACGCACATTGCGTCCAGAATGGGAATCAGGGACCGCCCCCGCTCCGTCAAGCTGTACTCCACCTTGGGCGGAATTTGAGGGTACTCCTCCCGATGGACAAGGCCGTCCGCCTCCAGCTCCTTCAGACTGGAGCTGAGGGTCTTATAGGATATGGTGCCAATGTACTTTTTCATCTCGTTGAACCGGACCACCTGAAATTCCATCAGGGCATACAGGATATTCATTTTATACTTTCCGTTGATCAGCGACAGGGTATAACTGAACCCTGTGCTCCCCAGACAGGCCCCGGCGATGCACTGATTTGTCATACGGTACACTCTCCTTTTAGTAAGTACCGCACTTTCATGTGCGTACTTGCTTTTTTTCTTATCCATGATTATGATAGTGCATACCAGGAGCGAAGTCAATAGCTCAACAAATTTCATCAAACAGGAGAGTGCTTTATGGGCAAAAAAATCGTGGTCATCACTGGCAGTCCCCGCAAAGGCGGCAACAGCTTCGCTATGACCGACGCCTTCATCCAGGCTGCGGAGGCCAAGGGGCACGCCGTCACCCGCTTTGACGCGGCCATGCAGAATGTGGGCGGATGCCGCGCCTGCGAAACATGCTTCAAGACAGGGAAGGCATGCTCCTTTGACGATGCCTTCAACACGATTGCTCCCGCAATTCTGGAGGCGGACGCAGTCGTATTCACCATGCCGGTCTACTGGTATACCATCCCCGCCCAGATCAAAGGCGTTATTGACAGGCTGTTCTCCTTTGTGGTTGGCGGCAAGGACGTGGCGGGTAAGGAGTGCGCCATGATTGCCTGCTGTGAGGAGGAGGACATGTCTGTTTTTGACGGTGTGCGCATTCCGATGGAGCGCACTGCCGCGCTGCTGAAATGGACGATGGCAGGAGAGGTTTTGATTCCTGGCGTATTGAACAAAGGAGACATCGACAGAACGG
This sequence comes from uncultured Oscillibacter sp., assembly GCA_949959305.1. GTDB lineage: Bacteria > Bacillota > Clostridia > Oscillospirales > Oscillospiraceae > Oscillibacter. The sequence goes on along the minus strand of CATLJA010000002.1, from coordinate 37,571 downwards.
ACGGCTGCAAGCAGGCGGCGGCCCTGGCGGATAAGCTGTAGAGGGAGGGCGTATAATGGCGGCAAAAATTCTGATACTCAACGGCAGTCCCCGAAAAAACGGGAATACGTCCCAACTGGTAAGCGCCTTTACCCGCGGCGCGGAGGAGACGGGAAACAAGGTCACCGCCTTTTTCCTGGATAAGATGTGCATTCACGGCTGCAAGGGCTGCTTCGGCGGCGGCAAGGACCCGGAGCATCCATGCGTCCAGCGGGACGACATGGAGCAGATATACGCAGCCTACAGGGCCGCCGATGTGGTGGTTCTGGCCTCCCCCTTGTACTACTGGACCATCAGCGGCCAGCTGAAAACCGCCATTGACAGGCTGTTTGCTGTTGCGGAGTGCGATAAGGACTACCGGAACCCCAGCAAAAAGTGCGTTCTGCTGATGGCGGCCGAGGGTAACGGCTACGAGGAAACCACCTACTGGTACGATCGGTTGATGTCTCACTTAGGTTGGGACAGCCTGGGGAAGGTGCTGTGCGGCGGCGTGATGGCCGCAGGCGATATCCAGGGCCGTCCGGAGCTGGATACTGCCTATCAGCTGGGCAGGTCCATGGAATAATTCGCAAAGCAAGACCCGCAGGGTGAACGCCCTGCGGGTCTTGTTCTGGGCAGGGGGCATATCCTCCCCGGCGGCAGACTAGAATAGGATAGAGCCGCTGCTGCCGACTGTCCATACTTTTGGACAGCGATTATTGTATTCTGTTATACAGGAAGCAACATAAAGGAGGAAAACGCCATGTATGTGAAGGAACCCGGCAAGGTAATTGATCTGACCCCCTGCCTGCGCCGCCGGGCGGCGCTGTACGCCCCCCTGGCCCTGTGGGCCCAGTACCTGTCCCTGGCTGTGCTGGTGCTCTATGGCCTGCTGCGGCTGGTGATCTGCCCGGGAACGCCCCTGGGCGCGTACAGCGGCCCCCTGTTCCTGCTCTGGCCCCTGTCCTACCTCCTGCTGCTCACCAGCTGGGTTACGGACATGCGCCTGTAAACAGACGTGCCGCGCCATGGAAATGGCGCGGCACGCTCTCTATGCCCTTGTCCCCTTTGCTGCCGCTACAAACTCTCGGAACAGGGGGTGGGCCCGGTTGGGACGGCTCTTGAGCTCCGGGTGGAACTGCACCCCCACAAACCAGGGGTGGTCCCTCAGCTCCACCGCCTCCACCAGCCGCCCGTCCGGGGAGAGGCCGGAGAGGACCAGTCCCGCCGCCTCCAGGGGCTGGCGGTAGTCGTTGTTGAACTCATAGCGGTGGCGGTGGCGCTCGTCGATGCGCTCTGTTCCGTAGGCCGCCGCAGCCCGGGACCCTGCGGTCAGAACGCAGGGCCAGCTGCCCAGCCGCATGGTGCCCCCCTTGCTGGTCACGCCCGCCTGATCCGGCATCAGGGCAATGACCGGCTCCCTTGTCTGCGGGTCCAGCTCGGCGGAGTGGGCGCAGGGCAGCCCCGCGGCGTGGCGGGCCAGCTCCACCACCGCCATCTGCATTCCCAGGCAGATGCCCAGGAAAGGGACCCGGTTCTCCCGGGCATAGCGGATGGCGCTGATCTTGCCCTCCACGCCCCGGTCCCCGAAGCCGCCGGGAACCAGCACGCCGCCGCACCCGGCCAGGACCTGGGCGGCGTTATCGTCGGTCACCGTCTCGCTGTCCACCCAGCGGACCGACACCTTGACGCCGTTTTCAATGCCCGCGTGGGTCAGAGCCTCGGCCACAGAGAGGTACGCGTCGTGGAGGGCCACGTACTTCCCCACCAGGGCGATTTCCACCGCCCCCTCCAAATGCCGGGCCCGCTGGACCATGGCGGTCCACTCGGTCAGATCCGGCTCATGGCAGTCCAGACCCAGCCGCCGCACCACCGCCTCCGCCAGTCCCTCCTGCTCCAGCATCAGGGGGACCTCGTAGAGCAGATCCGCCGTCAGGTTGGGGATGACGTTCTCCACAGGGATGCCGCAGAACAGGGAGATCTTCTCCAGGACCTCCCGGGGCACGGGTCCGTCGCTGCGGCAGATCATCACGTCCGGCTGGATGCCCAGTCCCAGCAGCTCCTTGGCCGAGTGCTGGGTGGGCTTGCTCTTGCACTCCCCGGTGCCGGGGATGGACACGATGAGAGACACGTGGAGGAACATGACGTTCTGCCGCCCCCGCTCCGCCGCCACCTGGCGGATGGCCTCCAGAAAGGGCTGGGACTCGATGTCCCCCACCGTGCCGCCGATCTCCACAATGGCCACGTCCACGCCCGGCTGATCCAGCTGGCAGATGCGCCGCTTGATCTCGTCGGTGATGTGGGGGATGATCTGCACCGTGCCCCCCAGAAAATCCCCCCGCCGCTCCCGGCTGAGGACCTCCCAGTAGACCCTGCCCGCGGAGACGGAGGAGTTCACGTCCAGGCTCTCGTCAATAAACCGCTCGTAGTGGCCCAGATCCAGGTCCGTCTCCGCCCCATCGTCGGTGACGAACACCTCCCCGTGCTGGTAGGGGCTCATGGTGCCCGGGTCCACGTTGAGATAGGGGTCCAGCTTCTGCACCCGCACGCGCAGGCCCCGCTGCTTGAGCAGGCGGCCCAGGGCGGCGGCGGTGATCCCCTTGCCCAGGCCCGAAACCACGCCGCCGGTGACAAAGATGTATTTTACCGGCATCAAATATCCCTCCTCCGCAGCGGAGCTCCGCTCCTGCCGCAAAATAATATTTTCCAATAGTACCCCTTCTGTCGGAAAAAGTCAAGGCGGCAAAAAAGGAGAATAGCACAAAAATTTTCCGTCTCCTTGTTACAAAATTGTAATTCTTTTTCCTTTATATTGTGGTACACTAGAAAATATACCACAATAGGAACGCTTCCCCCTCTCTTCTGGGGGAAGAAGGAGGTTGGCATGGATGGAAAACGGGTCTCACAGCAGGAGCTGCTGGAGCAGACCAACAAGAATAGGGGCGGCAAGGCCGGCTGGATCGCCGCCGCGGCGGCGGCAGGCCTGCTCATCGCCGCCGCGGCCGGACTGTGCGCCTACGCCGGCAGCTACCAGCAGGTCTTCCCGGGCGTACAGCTGGGGGAGGAGTCCCTGGAGGGGCTGAGCCGGGAGGAGCTGGCGGAGCGGGTGAGCCCGGACGCCCTGCTGAGCGGAGAGGTGACCGTCACCGCCAACGGGCTGGAGCTCGGTACATACACCCAGAAGGAGCTGGGCGCCCAGGTTGATACAGAGGAGCTGACGGACGCCGCCTGGCACATTGGCCGGGAGGAGGGCGCGCTGGGCTGGCTCAAAAACGGCTGGACCATGCTCAAGGGCCGTCTGGGCGGGTCCACCAAGGTGGAGGCGGAGGTCAGCGCCTTTGACCCGGCGATCCTGCGCCGCACTGCCCAGGAGCTGGCGGCCGGCTTTGACCGTCAGAGCATCGACGGCAGCTACCAGCTCAGCCGGGACGGCCTGTACGCCACCAAGCCCGCCGCGGGCCAGCGGCTGGACCAGGAGGGCTTGGTGGAGGAGCTGGAGTACCTGGAGGGGGATCCCGGCGAGGTGGAGGCTCCGTGGGAGGAGCTGCCGGCCCTGGATCTGGACCTCCAGGCCCTGGCCCAGGAGCTGAACGCGGAGCCCAGCGCCGCCCGGTACGATGTGGAGACCGGCAAGGTGGTGGACGGCGAGGTGGGGGTCCGGCTGGACCCGGAGGCCGCCGCCTTTGCCCTGGAGGCCGCCGTGCCCGGGGAGACGGTGCAGCTGCCCGCCGAGGTGGTCTACCCGAAGATGACCGCCCAGGAGCTGGAGGCGGTGCTGTTCCGGGACGTGCTGAGCACCACCACCACCAACGTCAGCGGCACCGGCGCCCGCAAGGGCAACGTGAAGCTGGCCGGCGCGGCGGTGAACGGGCTGGTGCTCAACGACGGGGATGTGTTCGACTACAATCAGGTGGTGGGCAAGCGGACTGTGGAGCGGGGCTACGGCGAGGCGGCCACCTACGTCAACGGCGAGACCGTCAACACCGTAGGCGGCGGCATCTGCCAGGTCTCCAGCACCATCTACCTGGCCACCCTGCTGGCCAATCTGGAGATCGTGGAGCGCTACAACCACCGCTTCTACCCCGGCTACATCACCCTGGGCATGGACGCCACCGTCAGCTGGGGCGGGCCGGAGTTCCGCTTCAAGAACAACACCGGCTACCCCATCCGGATCGACGTGGGCTACGCCAACAGCAAGCTCACCGTCACCATCGTAGGCACCAAGACCGACGACACCTACGTGAAGATGACCTATGATCTGCTGGGCACCACCAAGTACGAGACCGAGTACGTGGAGACGGAGGAGCTGCCCTGGGGGGAGCAGCGGCAGAAGCAGAACGGCTACACCGGCTATGAGGTGGTCTCCTACCGCAACGTCTACAAGGGCGACGGCACGCTCCTTTCCAGCAATGTGGAGGCCAAGAGCAACTATAAAAGCCGCAACCAGATCATCCTCTCCGGCACCGCCGGCCGGCCGGTAACGCCGGAGATGCCGGACTTCAGCCAGCCCACCGTGGGGGACGCGGGCATACCCGTGCCGCCCCCCATGCCGGACGCCGGCGGCGAGCCCGCGCCTCCGCCGGCCCAGGAGGATCCTCCGCAGCCCGCGCCGGAGCCGGACACGGATATTCCCGGGTGGCTGCTGCACTGAGCGGCCGTTCCCGGGCCGGGCTCATGGGCTTTCCCTGTGCCCGGAGAAAACAACAAGCAAAGACGCAAAACCCCGTACAGCCGGCAGACTGCCGGCTGTACGGGGTTTCTTTCAGGCTGTGAGAGGTCACAGCGCTTCTTTTATAGGGCGCTGCCGTCGATCCTCCGGTCCTTGAAGTAGTAGGCCCGGTCATGCTCCCCGATCTCCCGCAGCACCCGGCAGGGGTTCCCCACGGCCAGCACGCTGGCGGGAACGTCCTTGGTGACAATGCTCCCCGCGCCAATGACCGCGTTGTCCCCCACCGTGACCCCGGGCAGGAGGATGGCCCCCGCGCCGATCCAGCAGTTCCTGCCGATATGGACCGGCGCGTTGTACTGATAGCCCTGCTCCCGCAGCTCCGGCAGAAGGGGGTGACCAGCCGTAGCCACTACCACGTTGGGGCCGAACATGGTATTGTCCCCCACGTAGATGTGGGTGTCGTCCACCAGGGCCAGATTGAAGTTGGCGTAGATGTTCCGCCCGAAGTGGACGTGGCGTCCGCCCCAGTTGGCGTGGAGGGGCGGCTCGATGTAGCACCCCTCCCCGATCTCCGCGAACAGCTCCCGGAGCAGAGTCTCCCGCTCCGCCAGCTGGGAGGGCCGGGTGGCGTTGAAGTCCCAGAGCCGGTCCAGCCAGTCCAGCTGCTCCTGAAACAGGGCCTCGTCCATAGGCAGGTACAGCGCCCCGCTGTGCATCTTCTCCTGAATGGTCATAGGGCGGATCCTTTCACCGCAGGCGAACCGCGGTGCCGTAGGCGATGACCTCCGCCGCCCCCTGCATCACAGAGGACGAGCCGAAGCGGATGTTCACAATGGCGTCCGCTCCCAGGGCCTCCGCCTCGTCCACCATGCGCTTGGTGGCCAGCTGGCGGGCCTCCACCAGCATCTCCGTGTAGCCGGTAATCTCACCGCCCACCAGGGTTTTCATCCCGGCCATGAAGTCCTTGCCGAAGTTCTTCGACTGCACGATGGTCCCCTTTACGATCCCCAGGGCCTCGATCTCCCTCCCGGGCACGTGGTCAATATTGAGCAGCAGCATCTTCTTCTCCTCCTTGTATTTCCTCTAGCCTTTTTTTCAGATTTATCCAGATGGGGACAATGCTCCCCAGTTCCAGAACCAGAACAATCACCAGCAGCTTTGAGAGGAAGCTCCCCCCGTCCCTGCCCCACCGCAGCCACAGCAGCACCGCGGCCATCAGCAGCCGCATGGCCGTGGAGACAGCCGCGCTCCAGATGGCCTCCCTGCGCCGCTGGGCCTGTGCGTTTTCAGTATTTTTTGGCATCCTCTTCCTCCCCGCTGTCGATCTCCCGCAGGCGCTGGCCCATGGCGTACAGCACGCCCACGATCACCGCGCCGCCCACAGTGGCCCCCAGCAGCCCCGCAGCCGCCGCCAGCCCGCCTGTGATGGGCAGCAGGTACACCACTACCAGAGCCGCCGCCACAATGGGGGCGATCTTCTTTTTGCTCCTCTTGTTCATCAATCTCAGCTCCTTTACAGCAAACAGGGCGTTTTTCCGCCGCTCTGCCCGCCGGCGCCCCCGGCGGACTGGCCAGGGCGGCTATTCCGCCCTGGTAAACATCTAGTACTGCTTGGCGTCGTCGGACTCGCCCCTGCCGATCTCCCGGATCCGCTGGAACAGGGCGTAGAGCACCCCGCAGATGATCAGCAGGGGGACCGCCTCCAGCGCCAGCACCACCGCCAGGGGCGCGCCAGTCGGCGCGGCCCAGAAGGCCCAGAGCATCACCGCCGCCACACCCGACATCAGCGCCACCATCACCAGCGCCGCCGCCACCGGGGCCACATAGCGGATGCGCACGTCCTGGCGCTGCTTGTTCTGGAAGGTGGCTCCGGCCCGCTCCAGCTCCGCCATCTCCTCCAGCACGCTCTCCGCGTCCAGCTCCCCCAGGGGCACCTCCCGCTCCTTGAGCAGGCCGCACAGGCGCACCGCCTCGTCGATGTTCTGCCGCTCCCGCTCCAGGGTGACCAGGTGGCGGCGCATGCCGTCCCCCACGGTCTGGGTCCCCTCCTGCATCCGGCGGATCTCCTCAATGGGCACGCCCAGCTTTCGCAGCAGCTTGATGCGCCGGAGGACGTCCACCTCCTCCTGGCCGTAGTCCCGGTAGCCGTTTTCGCTGTTGCGGCTGGGGGAGAGCAGGCCCTTCTCCTCGTAGAAGCGGATATTCTTTTTTGTGATGCCCACCAGGGCCTCCACCTCATTGATCTTCACAGGGACCACCTCGCTTTTGGCCCATTATATACCCTCCAGCAGGGGGAAGGTCAAGGGCTTTCTGGGGTTTGGGGGAGTTTTTTATACAATCCCACTGCCAGCCACACCAGAGCCAGGGCCCATGCCGCCGCCAGCAGCTCCACCGCCGCCACCGGAAGATAGGCGGCGGACACGAGGGTGGAAAAGTCCGCGGCTGCGTGGAGCCCGATGGCCGCCGGGAACAGCCAGCGCTTTCCGGGCCGGGTCACAGCGGTGAACACCAGCACCGACAGGGCCATGTGGAGGGTGATGGCGATGACCCGCTCCACGCCCGCCCAGAGGTACATGGCGGCGGGCATCGCCGCCAGATTCTCCAGGGCCGCCGTCAGCTCCGGGGCCAGGGTCCCGCCGTTGGAGAGGACGGAGAACAGGTAGAGGTTGTTGAGGTAGGTCACAGCCAGCAGGAGAAAGGCCTCCATTCCGCCGTGGCCGACGCCGTAGCTGAGGGCCGTGATCCGCTCCCGCCGCTTCCTCAGAACCAGCTTGAAGGCCAGAAACCGGCCGGTCTCCTCGAAGATCCCCGCCGCCAGCCCTCCGTAGAGGCCGTAGAGCCAGATATTGCCCTGTAGGATCTGACCCAGGGGGGAGCGGAGGACCAGCGTGTGGAGGATCTGCTCCAGCACCATGGCGAAGAGGAAGAACGCCGCCCCGCCCACCCAAAAGTCCCGCCACCGCCCGCCCCGCCGGCGGAGAAACAGCATACCCGCCATCGGGCCCACAACGGTGAGAACCGCCATCAGGATCATGAGGGCGGCCGCGCCTGTACTTATCATAGGATTCCCTTCTTTCCGGCCCGCAGGGGGCCCTTGATGGGTCCACCATACCCCTTCCACCAGGGGGAAAGTCAAGAGAAAACCCGAATTTTCTTCAAATTTTTCAAAAATCACCGGCACCGGTCCTGGTACTCCGAGGGGGACATGCCCACCTGCTTTTTGAAGGTGCTGCCGAAGTAGGCCACGTCCCGGTACCCCACCATCTCCGCCACCTCGTAGACCTTGTACCGGCAGTCCTGCAAAAGCTTCATGGCCGTGTGGACCCGGTACTGGGTCAGGTAGCTGATGATGGTATAGCTGGTCTCCTTCTTGAACACGTGGCTCAGGTGTCCCTCGCTCACCCCCAGGTGCTGGGCAATGGTGGTGATGGAGATGTCCTGGTCCCCGTAGTGCTCCGCGATGTAGCCCAGGGCCTGGAGGACGTACTTGCTCTTATCCCCCTTGGCCAGAGGCAGAGCGTCCTGCACGGTCAGATCCGTCAGCTCCTGCTCCTTCCGCCGCACCTTGTCGATGGCGCTGACCAGCTCCTGGTCCCGGAAGGGCTTGAGCAGGTAGTCGTCCGCCCCCAGCTGGAGGGCCGAGCGGGCGTAGGAGAAGTCGCTGTGGGCGGTGAGGAGAATCACATGGGCCCTGCACCCCATCTCCCGCAGCCGGCCCAGCATCTCAATCCCGTCCATCCGGGGCATCCGCACGTCCGTGATAATCAGATTGGGGCTGTACCGCTCCACGGCGGCGATCCCCTCCTCCCCGTTGGAGGCCTCGCCCACCACCACGCAGCCCATAGCCGCCCAGTCCATGCCCAGCATGATCCCCCGGCGGACCACCGCCTCGTCGTCAACGATCAGCACCTTCAGCATCGCCAGCCTCCTCTCTCTGTATGGGCATGCGCAGACTTACGCAGCTGCCCTCCCCGGGGACAGACCGGGCCGTGAGCCCATAGGCCGCCCCAAACCGCAGACGAATGATACTATCCGTATTATACAAGCCAAGATGTCCGCCAGGTATTCTCTTATCCCCGCTGTTGAGCCGCTCCAGCACCTCCGGAGTCATGCCGCAGCCGTTGTCGGAGACCCGGAGCACCAGATCGTCCCCCTCCTGGACCGCCTGCACCTTGATGTAGCCATCGTCCCGGTCCGCCACGCCGTGGATGATGGCGTTCTCCACCAGGGGCTGGAGGGCCAGCTTGGGCACCAGACAGCTCTGAAGCCGGTCCGCCACGTCGATCTCGCAGGTGAAGCGGTCCTCAAAGCGGATGAGCTGGATGTCGAGATAGCGGTCAAGGAGCTCCAGCTCCCGCTCCAGCGTGACCAGCTCCTCCCCGGAGATGCTGAAGCGGAGGATGTCCGCCAGATCCGTGGCCAGGGCGGCCACCTCCGGGGCCTGATGGGCCACCCCCAGCCACTTCATGGCGTCCAGGGTGTTGTAGAGAAAGTGGGGGTTCAGCTGGGCCTGGAGCATCCCCAGACGGGCCCGGTTCAGCTCCCGCTCCCGCTGGACGGACCGGTCCAGGTTCAGCCGGTACTCCGCCGCCATCCGGTTGAAGCGGCTGGACAGGCGGCCCAGCTCGTCGGCCCGGTCCGTCTCCAGGCGCACGTCCAGACGGCCCCGCTCCACCTCGCCCATGGCCTCGTCCAGCTGGTGGACCGGCCGGGAGAGGGCGCGGCTGAGCACCCAGGCGCACCACATGCACAGAAGAAGGCACACTGCCCCCACTATGGCCCCCACCAGGTAGAAGCTGCGCAGCACCAGGGCGGTGAAGGGCCGGGGACGCTGGAGAATGAGGACAAAGCCTGTGTCCGGCCGCTGGGCTGCGAAGAAGGCGTACTCCCCGGTCACGCCGGTCAGAGGGCTCCCCGCGAGAAGCTGCTCCCGCAGGCACTCCACTGTGGAGCGCCCCTGGGAGGGCTGGGAGCAGTAGACCGTCCGCCACCGTCCGTCCAGCAGCAGCACCTCGCCGGCCGCACTGTACAGGCCGTTGAACATCCGGTCAAAGCCCTCCTGCTCCACCTGGGCGGTCACATATCCCAAAATATCGCCGCCGCGGCTGCGCACCGCCTGGGCGGCGACGAGCCCGCCGTCCTCTCCAGCCCGGAGGGCCAGACCCTCCTCCTGACCGGCGTCCCACAGGATGCCCCAGCCCGGGTCCCGCTCCCCCAACGGCGGGGTGCTGGCGGTGGTGTAGCGGCACACGCCCTGCCGGTCATAGATGTCAAAGCGGGCATAGGGCCGCAGGGACTCGGCGGTGCGAAAGAGCACCTGGTAGAGGGTCCGGGAGTCCTCGCCGCCCCGGCGCAGAGCGGAGCGGACCACCGTGCTGTCCGACAGCGTGCGGGCGATATCCCGGCAGGCATCCCGGAAGTCGTCCAGGGCGCCGCCCAGGGCCGCCAGCTGGGCGTGGGACTCCTGGGCCAGGCTCTCCTGGCTGCGGGTCACCTGCAGGTTCAGCATCAGCCCTCCGCATACCAGCAGGGGCAGCAGGGTGGCCGCCAGCATGGCCACAAAGATCCGGTTGCGGAAGGACCGGCCCACCCAGGCCCGAATGGTCTCCATCATTGCGCCGCCTCCATCTCCCGCCACCAGGCGAGCACATCCTCACGCGCACGGGCGGCCCAGTCCAGATCGTAGTCTATGAGGCGGAGCTCCTCCTGGGCGTCCCCCAGGACCGGGCGGCGCTGGCAGACCCGGGCCAGAAACCGCTGCACGTCCTCCCCCAGGGCGAAGTCGATGAACCGCCGGGCGTTCTCCCGGTGGGCGCACCCGGCCACCACGGCCATGCCGTCGGGGAGGGCGCTGGTGCCCTCCCCTGGATAGAGAATGGCGATGTCGCTGCCGGCCTGGACGGCCTTGCGGGCAGTCTCCTCCAGGGTCACGCCGATGACGCAGGCGCCCTCGGCCACCGCGCCCACCACGGCCCCGGAGTCGGGGAGCACCCGGCCCTGGAGGTTGTCGTAAAAGGCGCTGAGCACGTCCCCGCTGCTGGGCAGGGCCTGCAGAAGCGTGGCCAGGGCGGTGTAGCTGGAGCCGGAGACGGCAGGGCTGGTGAAGGCGATCCGCCCCCGCCAGGCGGGGTCCAGAAGGCTGGACCAGCCCTCCGGAGGGTTCATACGCACCAGCACGGGGTTGTAGATGAGCACCACCGGCAGGACGGAGAAGGCGGTCCAGCTGCCGCCGGCGCAGCGGTAGGACGGGTCCAGGGCGGCGGCCCGGGGGCTCTCGTAGCTCTCGAAGAGGTCCGCGCAGGCGGACAGGCTGTCCACGCCCCCGCCGAAGAGGAGGTCGCAGGGCGTGTCCTCCCCCTCGCCGGCGATGCGCTCCAGCAGCTCGGCGGTACCGCCGGTCTCCACCTGGACCCATATGCCGGTGCGCTCCTCAAACTCCCGGACAATGGGGCCGTAGACCTCCGCCTTGTGGGAGGTGTAGATTGTCAGCCGCTCCTCCTCCCCGGGAGCGAAGGCGGACGCGTCACCGTCGTCCCATGCGCCGCAGCCGGTCAGGGTCAGCAGCGCCGCCAGCAGGACCAGAAACCCCTTCATGCTGTTCTCCTTTTCGTCGTTCTTGGGGCTATTTTACCATAAACCGCCCGGGGATTGCAAGGCGGTTTCGCCCGCGCCCCTCTTTCCCCCGCAGGGCCGGCGGCGCAGGGACGGACGGGACGGCATAAGATAGCCCGAGGAGGGATTTCCATGGACCCACGGGAGCTGACCGCCCTGGTGACGGCGGTGTCCAACGCGCTCTACAGCGCCATGTCCGCCTCGGAGCTGGCAGTACTGGCGGCGGTATTCGTCCAGCTGGGGGACACCCTGGCCACCCTGGCGGCCCAGGAGGCGCGATTAGCGGGGGAGTGAGAGAAAAGAGGCCGTGTTATTGGGCGTTCCAATAACACGGCCTTCTGCTGTGGAAAGCGGGGCTTACCACGCCTGCGGGGCGGCGGATACATTATATAATGTATAGGATCTCAGTCAAACAGCTCCACGCCCAGCGCGGCCAGCTCCTTTTGCAGCGCCTTCACGTCCAGCTCCCTGGGCTGGCAGCCCTGGCGGGCGCACAGGGCCGCCGCCACGCCCACCGCCTGACCCATGGCCATGCAGATGGACATGACCCGGTAGGAGGCGTGGGCCCGGTGGGTGCCGGAGATGCAGCGTCCGGCGGTCATCAGGCCGTCCACCCCCTTGGGCACAAAGCAGCCGTAGGGCAGGTCATAGGGGACCACATACTGGATCTTCTCCTCCGCCTGCCCGGCCCCGGCGGGGTTGTGGATATCCACGATGAACTCCGCCCTGTGGACCACCACGTCGTCAAACCGCTTGCCCGCGGCCAGCTCCTCGGCGGTGATGAGGTACTCCCCCACCACCCGGCGGCTCTCCCGGATCCCGGTGGTGGTGCCGGAGGCGATGTACTTGCAGTTCTCGTATCCGGGCAGGTTCTCCCGGAAAAAGCGGATCAGCGTGTCGATCTGTCCCCGCAGGGCCAGCTCAGCGGGATACAGGTCCTCTATTTTGGTGCTGTCCACGCCGTTGGCCTGGGTGGTGTTCACCTGCCGCTCCCCCTTGTGCACTGTGGGGTGCAGCCGCACGGCGGCCAGGTGCTCCGGCAGCATGCCCTTCTGGGCGCACTGCTTGCAGTAGTCCAGGAACCGCTGGCCGTTGAACTCCACGTCGTCCACGTCGCCGATGCAGATAACGCCCCGGTCCTCGTCCACGTTGTCCAGGGTGAACTCCAGGGTCACGGGCTGCATGAGCCCGTCCTCCCGGCCCTTCTCGATCTGGCAGCCGGCGAAGGCGGCCACGTCCCCGTCGCCGGTGGCGTCCACCACCACCTTGCCCTCCAGGGCCAGCAGCCCCTCCTTGGTGGAAATCACCACGCCGGTGACCCGGTGGTCCTCCACCAGGGCGTCGGCTGCCATGGTCTGGAGGTAGACCTCAATGTTCTCGTGGTGGATGAACTCCGTCAGCACGGTCTTGGCCCGCTGCATGTCGTGGGCCACGCCCACCCGTCCGATCATGTCGTTGTCCGGCACCTCCAGCAGGGCCATCAGCTCGTCCCGCATGGTCCCCTTGCCCACCATGCCCAGGATGGGGCCCACGTGGCCGCAGGTCAGGTTGCCGCCGGGCACGCCGTAGCGCTCCAGCAGCGCCACCTTGGCCCCCTGCCGGGCGGCGGCCACGGCCGCGCAGATCCCGGCGGGGCCCGCGCCGCAGACAATCACATCAAAGCGCTTGTAAACCGGGATCTCTCTGGTATAGGAAACGGTCTCCATTAGTTCTCTCCCTTCTCGTAGGCCCGCACCTCGAAGATCCGGGCGCTGTCCAGGCCGTGGGTGGCCAGGACCGTGATCCGCAGCGCGTCGCACACCGGCGGCTCCTCCGGCTCCAGCACGTTCAGCCGCTGGCCGTTGCCGGTGACGGTCCTGCTCCACACGGACTCCCCGTCCCGCAGGGCCTCCACCCGGTAGTCCCGCACCAGCTCCGGGGGCAGGCCCTTCACCTGCCGGGCCCGGACGTTGCGGGTCATGGAGGGCATGATCTCCCGGGTGAGATTGGGGTCAAAGGTCAGCCGCACCTGGCCCACCCTGGCGGGCTGTGCCAGCTTCAGGGTCAGCTGGGCGCTCTCCAGATCCCGGGACTCCCAGCAGTTCTCCTCCCCGTCCACCCGGCGGGCCACGCCGTTCACCGCCTTCTCCGGCTCCCGGCCCTCCTTCCAGGAGGCTGCGGTGACCTTGGCGGTCCGGCAGAGATCGCCGGGGTCCCTGTTGGCAAAGCCGGGGAGGTAGCAGTCGTCCCGCAGCAGGGTCTGCTGGAGCTCCTCCATGTGCCCGGCCATGTCCCCGGGCAGGGCGCCCCGCCGGACGGCCAGGGCGGCGGCGGTGCCGGCGGCCTGGCCGCCCACCGCGCAGGTGCCCATGACCCGGGTGGAGCCGAAGGCCATCTTGGTGACACTGATGTCCCGGCCCGCCATCATCAGATTGGGCACCTCCCGGCTGTAGAAGCAGCGGTAGGGGATGGTGTAGCAGCCGGGGTAGTTGAGGATGCGGCTGGGATACTTGTCAAAGTCCATGATGCCGCCGGGGGTGTGCTGGTCCATCTGCCAGCCGCCGTAGGCCACCGCGTCCGGGAACACCCGGTTGGAGCGGACGTCGTTCTCCGTGAGCAGGTAGTCCCCCACCAGCCGGCGGCTCTCCCGGTAGCCGGGCACCATGCCCACCCAGTCCAGATCCAGGTTGTCCACCCCGTGGTCCCCTTGGTTTTTCAGGTGGTCCCACACGCCGTAGACGCACCGGAGCAGCTCGTCCCGGATCTCCTCGCCCTCCCGGATGATGTCGTTGCTCCTTCCCCCCAGCTCGATCCACCAGTAGCCGGAGTCCACGTTGGAGAAGTTGGGCAGCCTGCCGGAGCCCTCCTCGAAGGCCACCAGCCTGCCCCCGTCGGCGTGGGAGCCCACGGAGTCGCCGTGCTCCCGGTAGCGCAGATCCTCCTCGGAGAAGGTGTAGGCCCACTCCGGCTTCTCAAAGACCACCTTCTCCCCCCGGTCTATGGCGCTGAACATGATGGAGTTGCCCATGGTGTCCGTGTTGGCCATATCGGGGGCGTTGGGCTCGCCGTGCTGGTCCCGGCTCTCGCTGCCCAGGCGGCTGCCGCAGCCGGCCATGACGCCCAGGGTGCCGTGGCCGGTGGCGTCGATAAAGATCCGGCCCTCCAGGCGCAGCTCCGTCTCCGTGGTGTTCTGGTGGCAGACCACGGCGGCGATGCGGCCGCTGTCCATGACCACGTCGTCCATGTTGGTATTCAGATAGGCGGTGAGGCCCTTCTGCTGGTGGACGGCCTCCCAGAGAATGGCGTCAAAGACCGGGAAGCTGGCGTAGGGGTTGCGGCGCTTGTTCTCCAGCAGCAGCTCCAGCAGGATGCCGGTCTCCGCCAGATCCGGCTTGGCCCCGTGGGAGCTGGCCCCCACGATGTGCATCCGGATCTCCGAGCTGGCATTGCCGCCGAACACGGACCGATTCTGGACAATGGCTGTTTCCGCGCCGTGGCGGGCCGCGGCAATGGCCGCGCACATGCCGCTCAGGCCGCCGCCCACCACCACCACGTCAAAGTCTCTCGTTTCCACATTGATAGACATGTCAGTCCTCCTCCGGTACAACCAGTACCTTGATGGATTCCGGGCCGGCCTGGGTCTCGATGGCCTCCCGGAGCCGGTCCACAGGGAACCGGTGGGTAATCAGCTCCTTCAGCCGCAGCCGGCCCGAGGCGATGAGGGCCGCCGCCCGGCTGTGGGTGTCCGGGTTGACAAAGGAGCCCAGGATGGTCAGCTCCTTCTGGTAGATGGCGCAGAGGCTGGTCTCCAGCAGGGCCTCCGGGTGGGGCACGCCGAAGAGCAGGATCCGTCCGCCCGGTCCGGCCGCATCCACGGCCTGGGCCGCCGCGCCGGTCCGGCCCCCCACGCACTCGATGACCACGTTGGCCCCGCCGCCCAGCAGCGCCTCCGTCCGCTGCGCCAGGTCCTCCCGGAGGGGGTCCACCGCGCCGTCCGCGCCCAGCTCCAGGGCCAGCCCACGCCGGGCCGTCACCGGCTCGCTGACCACCACCCGGGCCGCGCCGCACAGGCGGGCCAGCTGCAACATCATCAGCCCGATGGTGGACCCGCCCAGGATGAGGACCGTCTCCCCCGGCCGGATGGCCGCCCTGTCGATACCGTGGAGGCAGCAGGCCAGGGGCTCCGTCAGGGCGGCCAGCTCCGGGTCCGTCCCCGCCGGGAGGACCACGCACTGGGACGCGGGCGCCAGGCATTGGTCCGCGAAGCCGCCGTCCATGGTCACGCCCACGGCCTCCATGGCCCGGCACAGCTGCTTTCTGCCCTGGCGGCAGGAGGGGCAGGTCCCGCAGTAGATGTTGGGATCCACGCTGACCAGATCCCCCGCCTTCAGTCCGGTGACGCCGGGGCCCAGGGCCTCCACGGTGCCGGAGAGCTCGTGGCCCAGTATGACCGGCGGCGTGACGCTGGCCGAGCCCTTCCCGCCGGCAAAAATATGTACGTCCGTGCCGCACACGCCGCAGGCGTGGACCCGCAGCAGCGCCTGCCCCGGGCCGGGGGCGCGCAGACGCAGGGGCCGGGTCTCAATGGTCCGGCTGCCCAGAAAATAGGCTGCTCTCATGATTCCTCGTTTCCTTCCTCCGCCCGCGCCGCAGGGGCGAGCAGATGTTCTTGAATGACCGGCTGGGTAAAGAACGCAGCGGAAAACGCCGCGAAGCTGTATAAAAAGCAGGGGATCAGCACCAGATCCGCCGCCAGACACAGGGCGCACAGCACCGCCGTGATCCCCACCACCGCCAGGGGACGCCAGGGCCGCAGCAGGGCCAGGGCCAGACTGTCCCGGAGCAGGGCCCCCAGGGGCAGCTCCACGGTGGCCATAATGGGGTAGACGTAGACCCGGGCCATAGCGTACACCAGGGCCAGCGCCAGCCAGAGCACCTTCAGCACCCCGCCTGCCGCGCCGAAAAAGGTCTCGCCGTCCACCAGATAGTAGAGCGTGGCGAACACCGCCAGCACGTCCGCCAGCCCCACCGGCAGCGCCTGCCGCCAGGAGCGCCTCCAGGCCTCCCAAAAGTTGGGCCAGAAGAGGCCCGGCCGGCTCCAGGCGCAGTCCAGGGCCGCCCGGCCCAGCGCCGCCGTGGCGGGGCCCAGCAGGAGGATGGACCCGCCCACCAGCGCCGCCCGCAGCCACACCGGCCAGCCCAGGGCCACATACAGCAGCAGGGACCCCAGCACCGACACCACGCCGCCCCCGGTCTGGGTGGTGACGGCGTTGATGAGGCTCATAAGCCAACCGTAGACCGGCAGGGTTACCAGGGCGTATACCAGATTGACCTGCAGCAGCTTGAAGAAGTGCCGTCCGTACCGCTTCCAGAACCGCACAAAGGGGTGGAGCTGGCTGTCGTCCACGAAGCCGGGACCAGGCCGGGTGAAGTCCAGAAATCCGGGCAGATTTGACATGATGGATCCTCCTGTCAGGTTTTCAGCTGTGCATACAGCCGCTCAGTCCCCCACAAACGCGCCCTGGTCCGTCAGCTTCCGGCGCAGGGCGGCCACGTCCACGTCCCGGGGCGGTATGTCCGCCGCGGCCGCCATGGCGGCGGCTACGCCGGCGGCCTGTCCGAAGGCCATGCAGCTGGGCATCATGCGCACGGCGGAGCCCGCCAGGGCGTCGGCGGAGATGGCCCGGCCCGCCACCAGCAGGTTGTCCGCGCCCTTGGGCACCAGACACAGGTAGGGAACGCCGAAGTAGGGGCCGGCGGTGGGGACAATGAAGGACCCCCCGGGGTTATCCCTGTTGTGGGTGTCCATATTGGTGGCCATGACGGCGATGGTCCCCTCCGGCACCCTGCACGCGGCCACCTCCTCCCCGGTCAGCCGGTACTCACCCCGGATGTGCCGGGTCTCCCGGATGCCGATGGTGGCGGCGGTGCCGATCATGCGGGCGTTCTCAAAGCCCACGGCGTTCTCCCGCATGAACCGGAACACCTTGTGGGCCTGCTCCAGGCCCTCCAGCTCCGCCCGGGTCAGATCCTCCGCCTTGGTGCCGTCCACGTCCAGCACCCGGGTCACGTTCAGCCGGTACTCCCCCTCCTGCACGTCGGCGAACACGCCCACCTCTGCCCGGGGAATGTCGCCCCAGGCCTGGGGCCGCTCCCGGATGAGCCAGCTGTAGGGGCCGTAGAAGGGCCGGATCTCCTCCCGGTGCTGGGCCATGTGCTCCGCCACCCGGGGCGTGTCCACATTGTAGAGCCGGAGGAACAGGGAGGCGGGCTGGATGTTGCCGTCCTCCTCGCTGCCCACCACATAGGGGCATCCCGCCCGGGCGGCCACGTCGGCGTCGCCGGTGCAGTCCACCACCACCTTGGCCCGGACCACGCTCAGCCCGTCCTTGTTGGCGATCACCACGCCGCCGATGCGGTCCCCCTCCTTGAGCACGGCGATGAACTGGGTGTGCAGCAGCAGCGCCGCCCCGGCCTCCCGGATCATGCGGGAGGCCGCCAGCTTGAAGGCCTCCTGGTCAAAGGGACCCACGTTGTTGTGGCCCAGGCGGTAGAAGCTGGAGTGGGGCTCCTCGTTGTGGACCTCTCCCGGGTGGATGGCCCCGCCCATGGCCACCATCCGCTCTACCAGCTCCTCAAATACGCCCCGGATAATCATGTTCTCGTGGTTGGCGTCATAGCTGGTCATGAAGGGGCCCACGCCGCCCATGGTGGCCATGCCGCCCACGCAGCCGTTGGCCTCGATAACCAGGGTGTCTGCGCCGTTTCTGGCGGCGGCCACGGCCGCGCCCACGCCTGCCGGACCCGCGCCGGCCACCAGCACGTCCACCTCTTTATAGATGGGCAGCTCCTGCTGAAATGTAACGGACATTGGAAGTTTCCTCCTTGTTTTGGGAGAAGGCGGGATCTCGGGAGAGATCCCGCCCTCTCATGATAGCGAGCAGCAATGGATTATTTGTAGAACTCGTCGTACCAGCCCTGGAGATCGCCCCGCACGCTCTCGCCGCCGGCGTTGGTCCAGTCGGACATGAATGTGTCCAGATCGTTGATGGTGCGGGTGCCGGACATGACCTGGGTGATATAATCCTGCAGATCATTGAAAATAGCGGTGTTGTACTTGGCGTAATTCTCCTTGGCGGGCATGAAGGCGAAGGTGTTGGGCACAAAGATGCTCTGGTCCGCGTCCATGGTCACCGCAGAGAAGGAGTGCCACTGTCCCTCGGATTTGCGCACCCGGGAGGGCCACTGGAATTCATATGCCTTCTGGTCGGTTACATCCAGATACCAGTAGGAGTTGCCCCGCTCCTCAGCGAAGATGGGGTTGATCGGTTCGATTTCTCCATCTTCATCGTAATTGAAGTGGACGCCCTCCTCGCCAATTGTGATGAACAGCTGATCCTTTACCCTTAAATTCCACCAGTTCACCACATCGGCCAGATTTTCAGAGGATCTGGGTACGCAGGAGATCCAGCCGATGGCCTCCGTGCTCTGATACGTGCAGGTACCGTCAGCCCCCTTCAGGGCGGAGATATAGGCCAGATCGTCCCAGCTCAGGTTCAGGTTCTCAATGAGGGCGGCGGAGCAGAAGTCGGCCAGGGCACGGTTGCCGCAGGTGATGATGGCCTTGCCGGAGGTGAATTTCTCCTTCAGGGTGGACTCGGTGTTGATGGCCCAGTCGGGGTCAATGAGGCCCTCGTTGTACAGCTTGGTCAGGAACTCAACCATCTCGGCGAATTTAGGCGCCTCGGTCATGTAATAGACCTTGCCGTTCTCATCTACCATCCAGTCGTTGTAGATGCCGAAGGCGCAGGCGATGGTCTTGGGGATGACCCAGTTCTCGTTGGCCTCGGAGTTAGGCAAATAGGGGCCGGCCAGGATGACGTACTCATCGCCGTAGTGCTGTTTAAGGGTCACCAGACAGTCATAGAACTCGTCAATGGTGGTGGGAACCTCGTTGATGCCGGCGGCCTTCAGCAGGTCCATGCGGGCTACCATGAAGGCGGCGATTTCATGGGAGTGGGGGTACATGTAGGGCACGCCGTAGATGTGGCCGTCATCTCCCCGCAGGGCATTCCATACATTTTCAGAGTTACCCGCCAGAACGTCCTGGCCATAGGCCTCCAACGCATCGTCCAGGGGCTGGAGCGCACCTTGGGATACTAATGTACGCCACTGGTTGATGGAAATATTGATGCTGTCGTAGTTTGCTCCGCCAGAGATGTCCATGAGCAGCTTCTCATCCGCATTCTCCGAGGGGAGCATGAAGTACTCCACATCGTAGCCCGTGGACTGCTTGAGCACGTCCGCGTTGATGTCGTTGTTGGGATCAAAGGCCGCGTTATAGCCCAGGCGCTTGAGGGTGACGTTGCCGGGCCCCTTCAGCTCGGGAACAGTGGTTCCGCCTGTCTGCTTGTCGCCGCTGGGCGCTTCGGTGGACTGATTGCCGTCGGAGGCGGGCTGATTATTGCCGCCCCCGCCGCAGGCAGTCAGCGAAAACAGCATCAGCAGACTGAGGAGCAGTGCAAGTGGCTTTTTCATGGTTCGTTTCTCCTTTTTATATATTTTCTTCTCCGCCGGATGTGGCGGTTAAAAGACGAGGCGTCAGCCCTTCACGGAGCCGATGGTGATGCCCTTGATGAGGAAGCGCTGGACAAAGGGGTAGAGGGCGATGATGGGGATGATGGACAGGGTGACCGCCGCCGCCGTCAGCCCCTCGGGGGTGATGTTGGTGGTCAGGGTGCCGCCGGCCATGTTCTCCAGGTAGCCGGAGCCGCTCTGGATCAGGTTGTAGAGGTATACCTGTAGTGTCTGCATGGAGGGGGACTGGGTATACATCATGGCGTGGAAGTAGTTGTTCCAGTAGTTGATGGCGTAGAGCAGGGCCACCGTGGCGATGACGGGGGTGGACATGGGGCAGACGATGGACACCAGAATGCGCAGATCCCCGGCTCCGTCGATGCGGGCGGACTCCTCGATGATCTCCGGCAGGCCCTCGAAGTAGTTCTTCACAATGAACATATTGAACTGCACAATGGCAAAGGGCAGGATCATGGCCGCGTAGGTGTCCAGGATGCCCAGCATCCGCACCACCATGTAGGCGGGGATCATACCGCCGAAAAACACCATGCTGAACACGTACAGCAGCGTGATGACCTTCCGGCCCCGGAAGGCGGGCTTGGAGAGGGGGTAGGCGGTGGTGATGCTGGTGAAGAGGCTGATGAGGGTGCCCACGCCGGTGACGATGAGGGTGTTTTTCAGGGCGTTGAAGAAGTCTGTCTGAAAGAGGATGTACTGGATGGTCTCCAGCTGGAAGCCCTTGGGCCAGAAGTTCACCAGACCTGCTGTGACGTAGGTGCCCTTGCTGAAGGCCTTGCTGACCACGTGGAGGCAGGGGAGGATGGCGCACAGGGCGAAGAGGGTCATGAGGACGTAGGCAAGGCCGGAGACGAACTTTTCGCTGGCGTCCAGGGCGATGCCGGTGCTTTTCTTTTTCTTCATCTCACATCCTCCTTACCAGATGCTGCGGCCCAGCGTCTTCTTGCTGACGGTATTGGCGCCCACGATGAGAACAAAGGCCACCACCGCGTTGAACAGGCCCAGGGCCGTGGCCAGGGAGAAATCCGCCTGGCCCATGCCGATGCGGTAGACATAGGTTTCGATGATATCCGCCACGTCGTAAACCGCCGGGCTGTAGAACACCAGGATCTGCTCGAAGCCGGTGGTCAGGATGTATCCCACCTTCATGATGAGCATGAGGACGATGGTGGGCAGAAGGCCGGGCATGGTGATGTGCCAGATCTGCTTGAACTTGTTGGCCCCGTCCATGCGGGCCGCCTCGTAGAGGGTGACGTCGATGCCGGTGATGGCCGCCAGATAGATAATGGTGTTGTAGCCGATCTCCTTCCAGCCCTCGGTGAACACCAGGACGCTGCGAAAGACGCTCTGATCGCTGAAAAAGCCCACCCGGCTGCCGCCCAGAGAGGCGATGATGTTGTTGACAATGCCGTAGGACCCCAGCAGGGAGTAGAAAATGCCGAAGATCAGCACCCAGGAGAAGAAGTAGGGCACATAGATCAGGGTCTGGCACAGCTTCTGGTAGATCTTCTGGCGAATCTCGTTGAGCAGGATGGCGCAGATGATAGGGATGGGGAACAGCCAGAGGATTTTCAGCCCGTTGATGACCAGGGTGTTGGTCAGCACCTTGGTAAACTGGGAGCTGCCGAAGAGCTTGGCAAAGTGCTCAAAGCCACACCATTCGCTGGCCGCGATGGCGCTCCAGGGGTCCCCGGCGGCAAAGATCTTGTAGTCCTTGAAGGCGATCTGCAGGCCGTAGAGGGGCAGGAGCTTGTAGATGAAGAGGAAGAACAAGCCCGGGATCAGCATCAGATACAGTGTCCAATGCTGGCGCAGATAGTTCCCGAAGCTGGTGAGCTTTTTCGCCAGTACGGCGCCGGGGGACGCTCTGCCGGTCAGTGCGGTGGCGGGAGGTGTTTTCATGGGGTCTCTCCTTTCCTTCGGAGAGCGTCTTACGCTTTCCTGTTTTATGAGCTTATGGTATCACCAAAAGCAGGCCGCGTAAATATTCCGTTTTTTCAATCCGATGTTCTTTTTTGTGGAATAATAATATATCTGTAGAAAATTGGAGACAATTTTTATGCAATATACACATAATCCCCGGAGGGGACCGGGCGGGAGCAGTACCCGCGCCGGTCCCCTCCGGGGTGAATGAGCCGATCACAAAAGCCCGGAAAACAGGCTGAAACAGAGGCAAAGCAGAACGTTTTTGTCCGTCTACCCGTAGACCCGCACCTCGAACACCCGGGCCTCCGGGCAGCCGTTGGTGGCCTGGACATGGAGCTCCAGACAGTCGGCCTCCACCGCCTGGGGCAGATCCAGCACGTTCAGGCGCTGGTAGTTGCCCTCCACCCGCCGGCTCCAGACGGCCTTGCCCTCCCGGTAGGCGGTGAGGGTGTAGTCCCGCAGCAGCGTGACCGGCACGCCCACCGGCTCCTTGTCCAGAAACGCCTTGGACACGGAGATGCACCGCTCCTCGGAGAGGTCCGGGTCCAGGGTCAGCCGGACCTGGCCGATGGAGACAGGCTCGCTCCAGTCCAGCCGCAGCCGCTCCCCCTCCGGTCCCATGGCCTGGGAGCGCCAGAGGTTGACCTCTCCCCCCTCCTCCGTGCGGGCGATGCCGCTGAGGACCTGACCGGCCTCATAGCCCGGCTGCTGGGAGGAGGCGGAGACCCGGGCCCTGGGGGCCAGATCCTCCGGGTCCTGATTGCGCAGGCCGGGGATGTAGCAGTCGTTTTTCAGCAGCTCCTGCTGGAGCTCCGCCATGTGGGTCTGGCCGAAGGCCCGGGGGGTGAGACCCAGCCGGGAGGCCATGGCGGCGGCGGTGCCGGCGGCCTCGCCGCCCACGGCGCAGGTGGCCATCACCCGGGTGGAGCCCATGGCCAGCTTGGAGGCGCTGATGTTCCGCCCGGCCATCATCAGATTGGAGATATTGGCGGAGCAGTAGCAGCCGTAGGGGATGGTGTACAGTCCCGGGAAGCTGCGCACCCGGGAGGGGATGGCCCCCTTGGCCCGGAACCCCGGGGCCACGTGCTCGTCCATGGGCCAGCCGCCGTAGGCCACCGCGTCCGGATGCCGGGCGTTGGCCAGGATCTCCTGCTCCGTGAGGATGTGGTCCCCCAGCAGGCGGCGGCTCTCCCGGGTGCCGGGCAGGTTGCCCACCCACACCAGCTCGTAGTTCTCCGCCCCGTGGTCCCCACCGTTCTTGATGTGGTCCCACACGCCGTAGATGGTGCGGTAGAGCTCCCAGCGGATCTCCTCCGCCTGCCCGATAATGTCCTTCCAGTCGCCCCCCAGCTCGATCCACCAGTAGCCGGACTTCACGTCGTACTTCTCCACCAGCTGGTCCGCGTGGTCCGCGTAGTCCTCGCCGGGCTTGAGCACCACCACGTCGTCCGCGTCGTGGTAGACCACGATGTCCCCGTGGTAGCGGTGGACGAAGTCGCTCTCGTCGAAGGTGTAGGCCCAGGAGGGCTTGGTGAACTTCACCGGGCGGCCCCGGTCCTCGGCCACAAAGTAGATGGTGTTGCCCATGGTCTCGCCGTCGGGGACCTCCGGCGCGTCCTTCTCGCCGTAGGCCGCCCGGCCCTCCCGGCCAATGGCGTAGGCCGCGCCGGCGAAGTAGCCCAGTGTACCGTTGCCGGTGCAGTCCAGGTAGACGTCCCCCACCAGCCGCAGCCGGCGCTCGGTGGTCATCTGGTAGCAGTCCACACCCTGGATCGCCTTCCCGTCGGAGTGGACCCGCTCCATGGTGGTGTTCATGAAGACGGTCAGGTTTTTTGTCTCCAGGGCGGCGGACCAGAGGACCCCGTCCCAGATGGAGTAGTTGTAGCTGTCGTTGAGATACTTGTTCTCCAGCTGGAGCTCCATGAGGATGCCGGTCTCGGAGGCGTTCTTCTTGCCCCAGTGGCAGGACGCGCCGGAGATGTGCATGCGCATCTCGGAGCTGGCGTTGCCGCCGAACACCCCCCGGTCCTGGACCAGCACCGTGCTGGCCCCCTGCCGGGCGGAGGCGATGGCCGCGCACAGTCCGCTCATGCCGCCGCCGATGACCACCACGTCATAGCTGTGCAGGACGGGCGGGTTCTGGGAGGGTACCGGCGTCTCCTGAATAAATCGTTCCATAGCTGTCCTCTCTTTCCCGGCGGCCGGGCCGCCGGTCACATCGCGGCTGTCCGGCTCTCCCGGACGCACACGGAATACATGCAGTAGTTGGTGCCTGTGGTCTCCACATACCAGTCCTCCGCCAGCATGGCCCGGGGGGAGCTGCCGTAAAAGAGGATCTCCCCCGCCGGGAAGGACCGTCTGTACAGGGAGAAGTACCCCTTGAGGGTGTCGGGGTGGGAGTCCATGCGGGTCACGTTTTTCCGCACCCGCTGGTACGCCTCCAGCCACCCGGGGAGGACGGGCTGCTTGTCCGGGTAGAGGACGTAGACCTCACAGGGCCCGTCTGTCTCAATGGAGAAGCAGGTCTGGTCCTCGGGGAGCATCTTGTCGTCCCCCCGGGTCATGATGTGGGGGCAGCCGTACAGGTCCTCGGGCACGTGGGCGAACTGGTAGAGCCGGTCAATGTACTGTCCGTGGCCCGGCCGCAGCTCACCCATCCGGTAGGCATAGCCGGAGGCGGTCCATTTGATGGTAATCACGGTTCCTTCTCTCACGCCCCGGGGAAGGTCATCTCCCTGGCCTCCGGACTGGGCTCCAGCATCACGCCGTCCGCCCGGAGGACCGCCCGGATCTCCCCCACGTCCACCTGTCCCGGGTCCACGCCCTTCCGGACCGCCAGGGCCGCGCCCACGCCGGCCCCCTGGCCCATGGCCATCAGCGGCGGCATCACCCGGCAGGAGGACAGGGCCACCGCGTCCATGGACGCGCACCGGCCGCTGAACATCAGGTTGTCCACGTCCCGGGACACGCACATGCCGTAGGGCAGGCCGTAGGGCCGGACCTTCTTGACGATGGTGCCGCTGCCGCCGCCGTCGTGGATGTCGATGATGTAGGACCCCAGGCCCACCGCGTCCTCACCGATCCGGCCCTCCAGGAGCATTGCCTCGGTGAGGGTCTCCACGCCGCGGAAGCGGCGGCTCTCCCGGACGCCCAGGAAGGGATACAGCCGCACCAGCCGGCAGTTCTCAAAGCCGGGCACGTGCCGGCGCAGCACCTCGATGAGCTTCAGGTTCTGCATCTGGCCCTCGATCTCCCCCCGGGTCAGATCCCGCACGTCGCTGCCGTCCACGCCCAGGTGGCGGGTGCAGTTCAGGTTCACCCGGCCCGGGGTCAGGGTCTCGATGTAGATCATGGTGTCCCGGTCCACCGGCAGCTCGCCCCGGTCCTTCAGCTCCAGAAACAGCTTCCGGAACCCCACCAGCACGTGGTGGTCCGGGTTGGACCGGAGGTAGCTGCCGTCGTAGCCCGGGTAGGTCTCGACGGTGGGGGCCAGGACCATCTGCTCCGGGTGGGCCTCGATGTAGGCGATGGTCTTTTCCAGCTCCACCCCCTCCACGGTGCACATGAGGGTGGGGGGCTGGAGAGCGCCGGTGCCGGCCTGCCCCATGTCGAACCGGGCCCCGGCCATGTAGCCCACGTCCCCGTCGCCGGTGGCGTCGATGAACACCCTGGCCTCCAGCTCCATCCGGCGGCCCTTGCCGAAGAGGGTGACGGACTTCAGGCGGCCGTTTTCCGCGTTGGCCCCGATGACCTGGGTGTGCAGCAGCAGCTCCACCCCCGCCTCCAGGCACTTCTCCAGGGCCACCACCTTGAACACCTCGTCGTCATAGATGGTAACGGAGTCGTGCATGGGGCACCAGTGGTGGGGGCTGCACGCCCCCCGCTCCGCCAGCGCGTCCACCAGCTCCTGGGCAATGCCCCGGATCACCTGGTTGCCGTCCTTGTCCAGATAACCCAGCAGGGGCAGGCCGATGGTCAGGTTGCCGCCCAGGTAGCCGTTTTTCTCCACCAGGAGGACCCTCGCCCCCTGACGGGCCGCCGCGATGGCCGCCGGCAGGCCGCCGGGGCCGCCGCCGATCACCGCCACGTCGTATTGCAGCGTTTCCAGCTTCATTGTAATCTCCTCCGTCCGGATTCCAGCGTATCCCGCGGGGAATCGGTCTGCGCGGGACACTGTATTGGCAGATTGTACATATTTATGCTATCAAACCAGCTCCGCTCTGTCAATGTTCCTAATTTTCGGTTTCTGGCTCAAATTTGTGGTGCCTCAGAAGGTGAAGGCCACCTTGAAGTCCCCGTGTTTTCCGGTGGCGTAGTCGAAGGCGGTCTCCCAGTCCTCCAGGGGGAAGGTGGAGCGGATCATGCCGTCGGTCTTCAGCGTGCCGTCAGCGATGTGCTCAATGACAAAGGGGTAGCAGTAGGGGGAGAGATGGGACCCCAGCACGTCCAGCTCCTTGCCGTCGCCGATGACGGACCAGTCCAGGGTGGTGGGCGCGCCGAACACAGAGAACTCCACAAACCGGCCCAGCTTCCGGATCATGTCCATGCCCTGGGTGACGGAGGAGGGGTGGCCGGTGGCCTCGATGTAGATATCGCAGCCGTAGCCGCCGGTGAGCTTCATGATCTCCTCCACCACGTTCACCTTGGAGGGGTTCCAGGTCAGATCCGCGCCAAAGGCCCTGGCCTTCTCCAGCCGCTGGTCCATCATGTCCAGGACAATGAGCCTGGCGGGGTTCTGCATCCTGGCATAGGTCACCATGCCCAGGCCCAGGGTGCCCGCGCCGGAGAGGACCACCACGTCCTCGTTGGTGATTTGAGCCCGGTCCACGCAGTGCTTGGCACAGGCGTAGGGCTCGATGAGCAGGGCCTTGTCCAGGGGCATGTCCTCGGGGACCCGGTGGAGCACGGCGGTCTTGGGGTAGCGGACGTACTCGGCCATGCCGCCGTTGTTCTCCTTCTGGAAGCCGAAGGTGGCGTGGGGCTGGCACATCCAGTACCGGCCGGACTTGCAGAAGCGGCACTTGCCGCAGGGGACGATCTGGTCTGCGGTGAGCCGATCGCCCACCCGGTACTCCGTCACGTTCTCCCCTACCTCCACCACGCGGCCCAGGAACTCGTGGCCTGGGATGAAGGGGGGACGCACCCAGGAGGGGGCGCCCTGGCCGCCCCAGAACCGCTCCGCGCCGTGCATGCACTTCAGATCCCCGGCGCAGATGCCGCAGCCCTCGGTCTTGATGATGATGTCGTCAGGCCCGCAGGCGGGGGTGGGATAGGCGCTCTCAAAGCGGTAGTCGCCGTTGCCGTAGGCCACCAGGGCCTTCATTGTCGCGGGAATTGCCATTGTTTTTTCCTCCGTATCAAAAAATTTTTTATGCCAAAGGGACCCTCTTTGAGTCCGGGGATACATCTTAAAGGCGGGATGCGCCGCTGGAATTTGCTGGTGTTGACAAATTTTTGCGGCTGAGTATACTAAGTTTTATCGTATTTGCTCAATGGATGGGAGAACAGGAGGTATCCATGTATCGAGCTATTATCATCGACGACGAGGAGGCCGTCCGGACCGGGCTGCGCAGCCACTTTGACTGGGAGCGCCACGGCGTCAGCGTGGCGGCGGAGTTCCCCGACTGTGAGAAGGCCTACCGCTATATCCGGGAGCATCCGGTGGAGCTGGTGGTCACCGACGTGGTGACGCCCCATATGGACGGCATCACCCTGGCCAGGAAGCTGCGCAGCGAGTTTCCCGCCGTGCAGATCGTGTTCATCAGCGGCCACGCAGACGTGCAGTTCCTCCGGGAGGCCATGAAGAGCAGCGCCATCGACTATATCCTCAAGTCCGTGGACATGGACGAGCTGTCCGCCGCCATCTCCCGGGTGGTGGAGCGGCTGGACAAGCAGGGCCGGGAGAAGCGGCGGGTCCAGGCCATGGAGGAGCAGATCCGCCGGCTGGCCCCCCTCCACCGGGAGCGGACCCTGCGGGCCCTGCTGGACGGGGAGGACGACTCCGTGTGCCGGTCCTACCTGGGGCTGAATCTGGACACGTCGGCCAAATACGTGTGCATGGTCATCCGGCTGGCCAACAAGTGGAACGTGGCCCGGAACCTCTCCGGCCCGGAGCGGCTGGCCCGTTCCCTGGAGTGCGAGCGGGTGTGCAGCAGGGCCGTGGAGGGCAAGTCCGGCAGCCTCACCTTCAAGAACCGGAACTCCGAGTTTATCATCATCCTCAAGTGCGCGGCCACGGACTACGAGCAGGACATGCTGGACGTGTCCCGGTGCGTTCAGGAGGGCTTTCTGGCGCAGACGGGGTTTGAGACCGTCATCGGCCTGAGCGAGCCGGCGGATCTGTCCGCCTTCTCCGGGGCCTACCAGGAGGCCTGCGAGGCCCTGGAGCACTGCTACTATCTGGCCGAGGACACAGCCATTGCGGTGAAGAAATATCCGGAGCTCCAGAGCCTGAAGGCGGCCCGGGAGTACGCGGAGAAGCAGCTGCCCGAGGCCATCCTCAGCGGCCAGCCGGACCAGGTGGAGGCGGTGCTGGGCCACACCTTCGCCTACGTCCGCTCCATGCCCGAGCAGGATCAGGACAACTTCATGCTCAGCCTGCTGCTCCTGCCGCCCCGGACCATGCCCGGGCTGCGGACCCGGGAGGACAGCCCCTACCGGAACCAGCGGGGTCTGGTGGAGCACTGGCTGGGGTGCCTGTCCCACGTGGAGCAGGAGCGGTTTCTCCTCCAGGTCATGGCGGAGGTCACCCGGCTTCTGGGGGAGGACCAGGACCCCGGCACCAGCGCCCTCATCGGGCAGATCAAGCGGCTCATTGACCAGCAGTACATGGATCAGATTTCCGTGACCAGTCTGGCCGGACAGGTCCATCTCACGCCCACCTACCTGTGCGTGCTCTTCAAGCAGTCCACGGGCCTGACCATCAACGAGTATCTGACTGCGGAGCGCATCCGCCACGCCAAGGAGCTGCTGC
Source organism: uncultured Oscillibacter sp. (assembly GCA_949959305.1). GTDB lineage: Bacteria > Bacillota > Clostridia > Oscillospirales > Oscillospiraceae > Oscillibacter. The sequence goes on along the minus strand of CATLJA010000002.1, from coordinate 8,799 downwards.
GGCAGCCGGACGTGCGCCTGTACGACATCTGCTACCGGGTGGGCTACCTCTCCCCCAGCTACTTCTCCAAGCTCTTCAAGAAGCAGACCGGGATGCCCCCCAGCGAGTACCGGTTCAACGCCTTCCGGGAGAGCGGCCAGCAGGAGGGCACCTGATGGCCCGGGATTGGCGGCGGGCCAGGGAGCGGCTGGAGAAGAACCTGAAGAAGTACAGCATGAGCGGCTCCTGGGGCCGGATCCTTCTGGGCATGGCGCTGATGGTGGGCCTGTCCCTGGCCGCCGTGTTCACCTTTGCCCGGGTCTCCGCCCGGAGCATGGAGGAGAGCGTGCGGGACTCCCTTCTTCAGTCCGTGGAGCAGCGGCGGGTCAACATCGACTACCACCTGCGCTCCGTCCAGCGCTCCGCGGAGGAGCTGATGCCCCTGATCTACCCCTACGTCACCTCCGCCGGGGACCGGGAGACCCAGCTGCGGGAGTTCTCCAACATCCGCTCCATCCTCTCCGCCTACACCAGCGACAGCCCGGCGGGGGCGCGGCTGTACGTCCCGTCAGAGAAGATCTACTCCAGCCAGCAGGGCACCTTCTACTCCATGGACCAGCTCAGCGAGGAGGACCGGGACCGCTTCCTCAGCCACGGCGGCCTCACCTGGGCGGAGACCCACGAGGTGCCGGTCATTGATCTGGCCGACGGCACCCGGTCCTCCAGCAGCGTGCTCACCTGCGGCTACACCATGCGCCAGCGCTCGGACTATGACCGGTTCGCCTGCGTGCTGATGCTGGACGTGGAGATCTCCGCCTTTGACGAGGTGCTCTCCCACGGCGGCTCTCCGGATCAGTGGGGCTACCTGGTCAACCGGGAGGGGGTATGCCTGGCCGCCCAGGAGCGGGACAGGCTGGGGCAGGAGGTGATCCCTCCCGCCGCCATGGAGCAGATACGGCTGGCCGGCTTCGGCAGCCTCCGGGAGCGGGACCGGGCCTATGTGTTTGACCGGCTCAGCTACGGCGGGGAGTGGTACGTGGTCATGGAGTACCCCGCCGCCGCGCTGTCCATGGCCAACAGCCCCCAGGCCAGCGCCATGGGCGTGATTGTGATGCTGGTGCTGATGATCTCCCTGACCATGATCTTCATTCTGGCCTATAACTTCATCATGAACATCACCCTGGCCCGGGTCAACGTGAACCTGGACGCCCTCCACGCCGGCTGGGACGCGGCCAGCCTGGAGGAGTCCCACTCCCCCCTGCGGCGGCTGGAGCGGAACGCGGATTTGATCGTTTCCACGGTGAAGGACATGACGGAGAAGCAGTACAAGGACCAGCTGGCCATCACCGAGTCCCAGATGAAGTCCCTTCAGGCCCAGATCAAGCCCCACTTCCTCTACAACACCCTGGACGCCATCAAGTGGATGATTATGGACGGGAACCGGGAGGAGGCGGTGTGGATGGTGAACACCCTGTCCAGGTACCTGCGCCAGAGCATCACCCGGGGCCCCGGGGTCATCCCCCTGTCCGAGGAGCTGGAGGTGTCGGGGACGTACCTGGTCATCATGGGCAAGCGGTTCAAGGACCGCTTCAGCGTCTCCTGCGACGTGGAGGAGGAGGCCAAGGGGTATGTGCTGCCCAAGCTGCTGCTCCAGCCCCTGCTGGAGAACGCCCTGCTCCACGGCCTGCTCTACTGCGACAAGCCGGAGGCGGAGCTGACCGTGCGGGGCTGGGTATCCCAGGGCCAGCTGTACATCGAGGTGGAGGACAATGGCGCAGGCATGAGCGAGGAGCGCTGTCAGGCCCTGGAGACCGGCGGCTCGGGCTATGGCGTGTCCAACGTGCGCAAGCGTGTCATGCTCTTCAGCGGCGGAAAGGGGGCGTTCCACGTCTCCTCCCGGGAGGGGATGGGCACCTGCGTGACCATCCAGCTTCCCGCCCTTACAGAGAAGGACGCGCCGGTTTTTGAGACAGGAAACACAGGAGGAAAACAGGAGGACAGAACATGAAATACGGAATTTACTACGCCTATTGGGAAAAAGAGTGGGGCGGACAGTTTGTGCCCTACGTGGAGAAGTGCCGCCGCCTGGGGTTTGATATCCTGGAGGTGGCCTGCGGCGCCTTTCATCTGGAGGAGGACAGCTTCTTCCGGGAGCTGCGCCAGGCCGCCTCAGACAACGGAATTCTCCTCACCGGCGGCTATGGCCCCCGTCCGGAGCACAACCTGGCCAGCGCCGACGAGGCCGCTGTGGAGCGGGCCTTCGCCTTCTATGCCGACATGTTCCGGAAGATGGAGCTGGCGGGCATTGACCGCATCGGCGGGGCCCTGTACTCCTACTGGCCCGTGGACTTCTCAAAGCCCATGGACAAGCCCGGCGATCGGGAGCGCAGCGTCCGGCGGATGGGCCGCCTGGCGGATATGGCCGCTGACCGCGGGATTACGCTGTGCATGGAGGCCCTCAACCGCTTTGAGGGATACATGATAAACGACGCAGCAGAGTGTGTCAGCTATGTCCGGCAGGTGGACAGGCCCAACGTGAAAGTGATGCTGGACACCTTCCACATGAACATTGAGGAGGACTCCCTCTTGGAAGCAGTCCGCACTGCCGGCAGCCTGCTGGGCCACTTCCACGTGGGGGAGGCAAACCGCCGCTGCCCCGGCCCCGGCGGGCGGTTCAGCTGGGCCGAAATTGGAAGCGTACTCCGGGAGGTTGACTACAGCGGCTTCGTGGTCCTGGAGCCCTTTGTGGTGATGGGCGGCCAGGTAGGCAGGGACGTATCCCTGTGGCGGGACCTCTCCGGCGGGGCCGGACCGGAGCAGCTGGACCAGGCGGCAGCGGACTCCGTGGCGTATCTGCGCCGCGTGATGGGGGCCTGAGCGGCCCTCAGACCGCCGCGCCCCACTCCCGCAGCAGAGCCTGGAGGGCAGGGATATCCGCGTCGTGGACGCTGGCGCCGGTCCGGGCGCACTGGGCCGCCGCCGCGCCGGCGGCCTGCCCCAGGCACATCACCGGCGCCTGCACCCGCACGGAGGCCGAGGCGATCTGATCGCCGGAGAAGCACCGGCTGGCCACCAGCAGGTTGTCAAACCCCGGGACGATCAGCGAGCGATAGGGGATGTAGGCCGCCTTCTCCAGGAAGGTGCAGCGCTGGTGGGAGTCGCCGCCGCTGTGGATGTCGATGGGGTGGGCGCTGCGGGCCACGGCGTCGGGGAAGGGGACGGCCTGGAGGTACTCCTCCCCGGTGAGCACGTGGACGCCCTTCACGTGGCGGGTCTCCCGGACCCCGGCCTGCTGGGCGGTGTAGAGGATCCGGGCGTTCCGGAACTCCGGGAAGTGCTCCCGCAGCAGGGCGGTGAGGGCGTGGGCGTCCTCCCGCAGGCGGCACTCCGCCTCCGTGGCCTGGGCGGGGTCCGTCATGTCCGCCTCTGTGCGGGTCATGTTCACCATCACGGAGCCCGGGCGCAGCAGATGGCAGAACCAGGGGCCGCCGAAGGTGGGCACCTCCCGGGTTCTGGACAGCTCCCGGAGGAAGGACTGGATGCGCTCGTTGTGGTAGTTGAGGCCCTGGATCTCGTGGTGGGTCCGCTCCAGCCGGTCCGTGTCCACGCCGCCCAGGCAGAAGCACAGGGAGGCGGGCTGGAGGGGCAGGACGTTCTCCTGCATGGGCACGCCCATCATGGCGCACAGATCCCCGTCGCCGGTGCTGTCGATGACGTACCGGGCCGCCAGGGCCTGGGGGCCGGACTTGGTGTCCAGGATCACGTGGGTGAGACGGCCCCCCTCCTGCCGGCAGCCGGTGAGGACAGAGTGGAAGTGGAGATGGACCCCGCTCTCCAGCAGCATCCGCTGGGCGGTGAGCTTATAGATCTCCGGATCGTGGGCCACGTTGCCCAGGGGCTCCTCCACCTGCGCGCCCCCCTGGTCCGCCATGCGCTGGACAAACTCCCAGGGGATGCCGCCGCAGACCAGCTCTCCGCTGTAGACAAAGACGCTGATGGGCACCACCAGTCCCGCCGTGGCCATGCCGCCGGCGTAGCCGTTTCGCTCCACGAGGGCGGTCCGCGCCCCCATCCGGGCGGCCGCCACCGCGGCGATCCAGCCGCCGGGGCCGCCGCCGCAGACGGCCACGTCATAGCTGCCCGTCACGGGAACCGTGCGGGTCTGCTGTAGCTGTTCCATATTGCTATCCGCTCCTTTTTTGATTTTTCTCCCAAATTCTGGCGTATAATTTGGGGATGGATTGATTATATCATCCAAAATTTTCGCCCGCAAGCGGCGGAAAACAGGTTTGAAAGAACGCGACAGAATAGCAGAAATGCGCAACCGGGACCGGCGGGAAACGCTGGTCCATTTTTTCTATCCCTGTCCCATTCTTGCGATTGACCCCGGTTTCCGGGACGGGGCGGTTGACAGCCCGCCCGGGTTGCTTTAAGATGAAAAGCAACAGCGGCGCCGCAGGCCGCACACAAGGAAAGGACCGATCTACCATGGAAAAAACGATGCTTCAGCAAGTGATGACCGCCCCGGGAGAGATCCGCTTTGACAGGGTCCCCGTCCCCCAGGCGGGCCCCGGACAGGTGCTGGTGAGGATCAAGCGCATCGGCATCTGCGGCTCCGACATTCACGTCTACCACGGCAAGCACCCCTATACCAGCTACCCGGTCACCCAGGGCCACGAGGTCTCCGGCCGGATCGCCGCCCTGGGAGAGGGCGTGGAGGGCCTCACGGTGGGCCAGCGGGTGACCATCGAGCCCCAGGTGTTCTGCGGGAAGTGCTACCCCTGCACCCACGGGAAGTACAACCTTTGCGAGAGCCTGAAGGTCATGGGCTTCCAGACCACCGGCACGGCCAGCGAATACTTTGCCGTCGATCAGTCCAAGATCACCCCCCTGCCGGAGGGAATGAGCTACGACGAGGGGGCTATGATCGAGCCCCTGGCGGTGACGGTCCACGCGGCCAGACGGGCCGGGGACGTGAGGGGGCTGCGGGTGTGCGTGCTGGGCTGCGGGCCCATCGGCATCCTGCTCATCCAGTCCCTGAAGGCCCTGGGAGCGGAGAAGGTGCTGGCCACCGACGTGTCCGACTACCGGCTGGGGCTGGCAAAGCAGTGCGGGGCGGACGAGGTTGTCAACACCCGAGACGTCGATTTCGGCAAGGCCCTGCTGGACGCCTTCGGCCCCGACAAGGCGGACGTTATCTACGACTGCGCGGGCAACGACATCACCATGGATCAGGCCATCCAGAACGCCCGGAAGGGCAGCATGATCGTGCTGGTGGCGGTGTTCGCGGGGCAGGCCCACTGCGATCTGGCCAAGCTCAACGACTCGGAGCTGGATCTGAACACCTCCATGATGTACCGCCACGAGGACTACGTGGACGCCATCCGGCTGGTGGGGGAGGGAAAAATCCAGCTCAAGCCGCTCATGAGCAGGCACTTTGCCTTCCAGGACTATCTGGCCGCCTATCAGTACATTGACGGCAACCGGGAGAACACCATGAAGGTGCTGGTGGATGTGGACCCCAGCGAGGAGTAACAGACGGAAACGCCGCTGAGAAGCGGACAGCATAGGCGCAGCCGCGGTCAGCGGCTGCGCCTATGTCTGCCTATAGACTCATTCGGGAATTTTCTCCATTTTCAGGAGGTGGACATTTCCACCCGGTTGTGCTATAGTAGATACGTTGTCCCCCTGGAAGGGGCGTACATAGATCCTGCCCTGTATCAGTAAAGGAGATCCCATGAAACGAGCTTTATCCCTGGTTTTATCCCTGGTTTTATCCCTGATCCTGGTCCTCGCCCTCCTGCCCGCCTCCACGGCGCTGGCCGATTCCCAGGCCTACGGCCAGGAGGTCTGGCTGCGCAGCGCCGCCATTGGGGACGGCGTGGTCTACAGCGAGAACATCTTCTGGAGCGGCGGCTACGACAAGCCCCGCCACGAGTACTACTTTACCTACTCGCCTGCCGGCGGCCTCTCCAGCCTTCCCTCGTCGCCCTTCACGCCCCCTGGCCCTGAGGACGCCGGAGGAGACCCGCCGCCGGCGGACGAGGACATCCCCGGCTGGCTGCTCACCAACAGCGCCCTCAGCCTGTCCGCCCTGTCCTACAGCCCGGGCATCGGACAGGTGATCCCCGTGGCGGCCTACGGCAGCTCTGTCTGCGCCCGGCTCACCGCCTCCGAGGCGGCCCGGTACTACGAGGGGCTGGGCTACCGGGTGGTGGGAGCGGTCAACGGCGACTTCTATGATACTGCCACCGGCTACCCCCTGGGCATACTCATCTCCGCCGGTCAGCTCCTCTCCGGCGCGTCCAGCTACTACGCCGTGGGCTTCCGCCAGGACGGCAGCGCGGTCATCGGGGAGCCCCAGCTGGAGATCACCGCCTCCACGGATACCCAGAGCGTGAAGCTGGCCTCCCTCAACAAGCCCCGGGTGGACAAGGCGGGCATCACCATGCTCACCTATGACTACCGGACGGACCACGACACCGGCCCCTCCGTCGCCTCCGACGGGGTGAACGTGGTGGCGGCCATCGTGGGGGGCCGGGCCTCCATCGGGGAGTCCCTGACCCTGCGGGTGGAGGAGGTCTCGGAGGACGCCAATGAGCGGGTGCTCCGACAGGACCAGGTCCTCCTCTCCGGCGCGTCCAACGGCTACGACGTGGGGCTGTCCTTCCTCCGGTCCCTGACCCCGGGGCAGACCCTTACCGTCTCCTTCTCCACCCCGGACCCGGCCTGGAACGACGTGGCCGAGGCCATCGGGGCCCTGTATCTGCTGGTCTCCGACGGCCAGCCCATCACGGACTTTGAGGCCGTGGCCGCCCCCCGCACCGCCGTGGGCGTGAAGGCCAACGGAGACGTGGTCCTCTATGCCATCGACGGCCGCCAGTCCAGCCACAGCATGGGCGCGTCCCTGAGCGTGGTAGCCCAGCGGATGGCGGAGCTGGGGTGCGTCACGGCCCTGGCCCTGGACGGCGGCGGCTCTACCACCGCCCTGGCCGCCCTCCCGGACAGCGCCTCCGCCAAGGTCCTCAACTCCCCCAGCGACAAGACCGAGCGGAAGGTCACCAACCACGTCCTTCTGCTGGCTCCGGGTCAGGCCACCGGTGTTCCCGGCAGCATCTATCTCACCGCCAACGCGCCGGCGGTGCTGGCGGGCCATACGGTAGCGTTCAGCGCCCAGCTGGCGGACACCAATTTCTTCCCCATGAGCGGCTCTGTGAGCCTGGAGGCCACCGGGGGCGCCATAGCGGGCAGCGTGCTGACCGCGCCCCCCACAGGCGGCGTGGTCACGGTGACCGCCCGTTCCGGCGGGGTCTCCTCCCAACTGGACGTGCTGGTGCTGGACGAGCCGGAGACCCTGTCCATCCAGCAGGACGGTTCCGCTGTCACCAATCTGTCCGTCACGCCGGGACAGACCATCGGTTTCACCGCCGCCGCCACCTACCGCCATCGGCCGCTGGAGATCAGCGCCTCGGATCTGGTCTGGACGGTGGAGGGGGATGTGGGAACCGTGGATGAAAGCGGCCTGTTCACCGCCGCCTCCACCCCGGGCACGGGGACGGTTACTGCCACCCGGGGCAGCGTCAGCGCCCGGGTATCGGTGACGGTGACGGCGGATGACCCCTTTGCGGACACCCAGGACCACTGGGCCAGTCCTTATCTCACCAGCCTGTATTACCAGGGCGTGCTCACGGGTGTGGAGGTGAACGGCCAGCTGTTCGCCTACCCGGACAAGGGTGTGACCCGGGCGGAGTTCTCGGTGCTGCTGGCCCGGTACATGGGCCTGGACACGGCTGATTACGCCCTGGCGGCCCTGCCCTTCACAGATCTGGGCTCCACGGAGGACTGGGCCGGCGACGCCATCCGGGCCATGTATGTGCTGGGCATCGTCAACGGCACCGATCCCACCCACTTCAGCCCCCAGAGCCCCCTGACCCGGGCCCAGACGGTAACCATGCTGGGACGAATGCTGGGCATGCAGGAGGAGAACAACGGCGGTGTGCCAGAGCTGCCGGACGTGCCGCTGTTCCCCTTGGACCCCAACGCCCCCGGCGCGCCGGACGCGCCCGCCCAGGATCCGGTTTCCCCGGATGCGCCGGATCAGCCCGGCGAGCCCGCCCCCTCCGGCACTTCCGCCGCTGATCTGAGCCAGTTTTCCGATGAGAGCGCCATCCCCGCCTACGCCTACTCCCATTTCCAGACCTTGGTGGGCTTGGGCGCAGTGAGCGGTACGGACGGCAGGCTGGATCCGGAGGCGGCCATGACCCGCGCCGCCGTGTGCAAGGTGCTGGATACCCTGCCGTAATATGGTGTACCGTGTGCCGCGTGCGCAGAGCTTCTTCGATCTCAACAAGAGCGATGCAGGCAGACCTATGGCTGTCGAAGGATGTGGCTGTGGTTAGAGAAACAGGGTATCCACCGTAATCCCAGGTAGTGTTCACATAAGTTGGATTGTGATATAATCAAAGAATGGAAATAAAGAAAGAGCAATACGAGCAAATCAAAGAGAGCTTTCCCAAACAGCGGAAACCAGCCAAAATCAGCAGCCTGGACGTATTGAATGCAGTGGTATACGTAGTGGAAAATGGGTGCAAATGGAGGAGCTTGCCCAAAGAATACAGAGATTGGCACGTGATCTATGTTCGGATAAACCGCTGGGCGAAAAAGGGCGTTTTGGAACGGGTATTTCTGCGGTTGCAGGAGACCCCATAAAAATCCGTGTAAACGACAAACTCTGACAGAATAAAAGAGAACGACTCAGTCAAGAATGGAAATAACAACCAATTCAAGAAGGAGTCGAAGAAAATGAACGCAGCACCGCAG
>CATLJA010000001.1 GCA_949959305.1 uncultured Oscillibacter sp. | reverse complement strand
AATATTTTTCAGTTCAATGCGGCTCATATGGCACGTTTCCTTTCTGATCTTATCTGAACTTAAAATCCCATTGCCGTCCGGGACCCCGCGCCCCATCCCTTCGTCCCGTCCCCCGCAGAAAAGGGGGAACGCGCAAGGGGGGACAAGGTCCCCCCTCTTGAGGGGCGGCGGAAGCGGAACGGATTTCGCCCCGGCGATTTACCAGCTCTTGCCGATATCCGCGCCGGCGACCTTGTTGGCGAAGATGTAGCAGAACAGGATGAACAGCAGCACGCACACGGAGATGGCGTCGGACATCTGGGCGTAGCCCTCCTGGGAGTAGGTGAACGCCAGATAGGACATGGTCCGGGTGGTGGGGGTCATCATGATGATGATGAGGTCCAGCTCCTTGGCGATGGAGATGAACACCAGCATCAGGCCGGAGATAAAGCCGTTCTTCGCCAGGGGAACGATGATGGTGGCCATCCGCTTCCAGAAGCTGGCGCCGGCAATGTCCGCAGCCTCCTCCAGCTCCACGCTGATGGAGAGCATGTTGGCGGTGCCGGAGCGGCTGGCGAAGGGGAAGTGCTTGACCACGGAGGTGAGAACGATCAGGGTGAAGGTGCCGTACAGGGAGGGAATCAGCCCGCCGAAGTGGGGCACGCTGAACATGGAGAAGTACATGGTGGAGAAGGCCACGCCGCTCATCAGGTAGGGCACGAACACCAGCTGCTCGGTGAGGTTGCCGTACCACTTGCCCCGGCCGCGGGAGCTGATGTAGCCCAGGAACTGGCCGCAGAAGGCGGTGATGAGGGAGGTGATGATGGTCAGGCGCACGGTGTTGTAGAGGGCGCTGAAGAACTCCTTGTTGCGGAAGATGCCCTCGTAGTTGGTGTAGACCTCCGCCTCGCCAGCCTCGCCGATCCAGTTGTAGAGCGTCAGGTTATCCAGACCGTAGCCCGCGCCGGTGGTGATCTGGAAGGTCTCCATAATCAGCACGAAGAAGGGCATGACCATGGCCAGGAACAGGAAGATGCCCAGGAAGCCCATCATGGGCTTCTTCGCCGCGCCAAGGGGCATCAGGGTGCTGCGGCCGCCCTTGCCGCCGACAGTGGCGTAGGACTTGCGGACGCCGATGGCCCTCTGGTTGCTCATCAGGATCAGGGCGGCCAGGCCGACCAGGACGATGGACATGGCATAGCCCACGCCGCGGGGGCCCTGGTCAATGTAGACGCGCATGCGGGTGGCCAGGGTGTAATAGCCGATGCGGTTGCCCAGGTTGGCCGCCACGCCGTAAGTGCCGATGGACTTGGAGACGGTCATGACCAGGGCGGAGAGGACGGAAGGAAGGATCAGCGGCAGGGTGATGTAGCGGAGAATCTGCGCCTTATTGGCGCCCTGAATCTCGCCCATCTCCTCCAGCTCCGAGTTGATGGAGCGGAGGGCGCCGGAGACCTGGATGTAGGAGAACGCATAGTAGTGCATGGACATGCACAGCACGATGGCCGTGGGGCCGTAGGCCAGCCAGTCGGGAATCGGTATGCCCATGCCGGTGAGGAATCCGTTGGCGCCGCTGGTGGGCGTGCGGAACACCGCCAGCCACGCGATGGCCTTGGTCCAGGAGGGGATCATGTAGGGTACGGTAATCAGGATGCCCAGGATTTTCTTACCGGGGAGGTCGGTGCGGATCATCAGCCAGGCCAGCACCGAGCCCAGGGGCACGGAGATCAGCGTGGTGAAGAAGCCGCAGACGAAGGAGTGCATCAGGGGCTCCCAAAGCACGGCCTTGGACATGTTGCTCATCAGCATGTACTGCCAGTAGTAAAGCGTAAAGTCACCGACTTTGCCGTCCACACGGCGGAGCTCGCCCTGCGCCAGGGTGAAGGTGGATTTAATCATGGTCAGCAGGGGAATGACGATCAGGCAGAACAACACGATCAGGCTGACCAGCACGACCATGTTAAAGGGGTTTTTGAGCACGTTCAGAATCAGGTTCTTCAACCGACGTGCCGTCAGTTTCTTTCTGGGGGGTCTTTCCTTGGTCACGGTTACTGCATTTGACACGATAACACCTCTTTCTGATAACTGCCGGGAACTCCCCGGGGCGCTCAAGTCCTCCCATCCAATCACGCCCGGGGCCGCCCGCGCGCGGCGGAAATGGTTCCGCTTTGCGCAAACGTTTGCGACTTCCTGGCATCATTATAAAGAATTCCCGGCGGGTTTGTCAATTGTCAGCCTCCCGATTTTGAAGGGGGTTTTTTGTTTGTTTTCACGGTTTGTTTACAATTTAGACAAATGAAACCGGGTTGTTTTTGCTATTTTGCCAGTTGAAATTCTTTCGATTTTCTGAAACTGCGGATACGTTTTCGCCGGGTTCCCCGTGGTTACGACTGGAACTGGGCGGCGTAAAGCTGGGCGTAAACGCCTCCGGCGGACAGCAGCTCCTCGTGGGTTCCCTGCTCCGCCGCGCCGCCCTGGTCCAGCACCAGAATGCGGTCCGCCCCCCGGACGGTGGCCAGGCGGTGGGCGATGACAAAGCAGGTCCGCCCCTGGCGGAGCCGCTCCATGGCAAGGCTGATTTCCCCTTCCGTCTCCGTGTCCACGCTGCTGGTGGCCTCGTCCAGAATGACCACGTCCGCGTCGGTGAGGAGGCACCGGGCGATGGCGAGAAGCTGCTTCTGCCCCTTGGAGACGCCCTCGTCGGTGAGGATGGTGTCATAGCCCTGGGGGAGGGAGGAGATAAAGCGGTGGATGCGGGCGGCCCTGGCGGCCTGCACAATCTGCTCCCGGCTGGCTCCCGGCGCGCCGTAGGCGATGTTCTCGGCGATGGTGCCGCCAAAGAGCCAGGCGTCCTGAAGCACCAGGGCCAGGCGGCGGCGGAGCCCGTCCCGGCTGTAAGCGTCCAGGGGCACGCCGTCCATGGTGATGGTTCCGCCCTGGGGCCGGTAAAACCGGAGGAGCAGGGAAACCAGTGTGGTCTTTCCCGCCCCGGTGGGGCCGACGACGGCGGCCAGGCTCCCCGCCGGAATGTGGGCCGTGAAGTCCCGGAGGACGGGCCGGGCGGGGTCGTAGCCGAAGGTGACGCGGTCAAAGCGGATATCGCCTTTCAAACGCTCTGCCGGAAGGGCCCCCGGCGGGTCCCCCGCCTCCGGCTCCTCATCCAGCAGGTCCATCACCCGCTCCGCGGCGGCGGCGCTGGCCTGGAGCTCCGCCAGGAGGTTGGCCGCCTCCCGGATGGGGCCGGAGAACTTCCGGGAGTAGAGGACGAAGGAGGAAAGGCTCCCCAGGGACAGCCCGCCCCCCAGGTACAGCAGGGCCCCGAAGACGCTGACGGCGGCCAGGGAGACGTTGTTGACGAAGTTCACCGAGGGCCCCAGGGAGGCGCTGGCCCGGTCCGCGTCGTAGTAAGCCCTGGAGGCCGCGTCGTTCCGCGCGTCAAAGAGGCCCAGGTCCGCGTCCTCCACGCCGTAGGCCCGTATGGACCGGCGGCAGCCCATCCGCTCCTCGGCAAAGCCGTTGAGGGCCCCCAGCTCCCGGGAGCGGAGGCGGAACAGAGGGTGAATGCGCTTCATCTGGAAACGGGTCAGCGCCGCCGACAGGGGAACGGTGAACAAAAACACCAGCGTCAGCCGGGGGGAGAGGAGCAGCAGCATCAGGAAGGACCCGGCCACGGTGAAAACGCTGGTGCCAAGCTGGAGCAGGTCCGTGGAGAGAGTGGCGCTGACGGTGTCCACGTCGTAGCAGACCCGGCTGATGAGGTCCCCGGCGGGATGGGTGTCGAAGTAGTCCACCGGCAGCTCGCTCATGCGGCCGAAGGCGGCGGTGCGCAGGTCGTGGGAGACGGCCTGCGCCGTCCGAATCAGCCGGGAGGATACTATATAATTTAATAGGGAGGACAGGGCGTAGCACCCCAGCATCCCGGCGCAGTTCCGGAGCACGCCGGGAAAGTCCACGCCCCCGGCCCGGATGCCCACGGCGTCCACGGCCCGGCCGGAGAGGAGGGGCGCGGCCAGGGCCAGCAGGTTTCCCGCCATCAGCAGGGCCAGCAGCAGCAGGAACTGGACCGCGTAGGGCCGGAGAAAGCGGCCCAGGCGGGCAGGCACGTGTTTTTTCATGCTGAACCTCCCATCTGAAGCTCCGCCATGCGGCGGTAACGGCCGCAGGACTCCAGAAGCTCCCCGTGGGTCCCCTGGGCGGTAATCGCGCCGTCCTCCAGCACCAGGATGCGGTCCGCGTCCCGAAGGGAGGCCACCCGCTCGGAAATGACCACGAGAGTCACGCCGGGGAAATCCCGCCGGACGGCGGCGTGGAGGGCGGCGGCGGTGCGGTAGTCCAGGGCGCTGTCGGCGCTGTCCAGAATCAGAATGCCGGGCTTTGCAGCCAGGGCCCGGGCAATCAGCAGGCGCTGCCGCTGCCCCCCGGAGAGGTTGGCTCCCCGGATGTCCAGCCGGGCGTCCAGCCCCCCGGGCAGGTTCTCGATGAACTCCCAGGCCTGGGCGGTTTTGGCGGCGGCGGCCGCGTCCTCCCGGGAGAGGTCCCGCAGGAAGGAGATGTTTTCGTAGACGCTGTCGTTCAGCAGGGCCTCGTTCTGGAAGACTACGCCGGATAGGCCCCGGAGGCTCTCCCGGCTGAGGGTGGACACGTTCCGCCCCCCCAGCCACACCACGCCGCCGTCCGCGTCGTAAAGCCGGAGGAGCAGGGAGACCAGGGTAGTCTTGCCCGCGCCGGTGGGCCCCAGAATCCCCAGGGTTTCCCCCTTATTTAATGAGAAGGACGCGCCGTCCAAATCCTTTTCCACCCCCAGGTAGGAAAAGGACGCGTTCTCCATGCCAAGCTCCGGCCCCCGGAGGTCCGCCTCCCCGGCGGGACGGGCCGCCTGCTCCTCCGGGGCCAGGAGCACCTCCTCAATCCGCCGGGCGGAGGCCACGCCCTTGCTGAATTTGACAAAGAGCTTGGCAAGGCCCAGCGTGGCGGTCTGGATGATGGTGAAATAGGAGAGGAAGGCCACAATCTGCCCGGAGGACATCCATCCCCGGTTCACCAGAGCCGCTCCCGCCAGCACCACCAGCACCAGCCCCAGGTTCAGAAGAAAGTCCGACAGGGGGTTTGCGGCGGCCATGACGCCTCCGGCGGCCTCCTCCGCCTCCCGGGAGGCCCGGCTGGCGGCGTTGAAGCGCTCCCGCTCCCGCTCCTGGCAGGCCAGGGCCTTTATGACGCGGACTCCGGAGGCGTTTTCCCGGAGAATGCGGACCACCGTGTCCACCGCCTCCTGGGCCCGGGCGTACAGGGGAACGCCCTGCCGGGTCACCAGCCAGATGGCGAAAAAGGTGGCGGAGCAGACCGCCAGCTGCACCAGGGCCAGGAGCGGGGCCTGGAGGAAGGTCAGCGCCAGCCCTCCCAGCACCAGCATGGGGGCCCGGATGCCGCCCCGCTGGATTTTATCGAACATCTGGTGGACGTTATAGGTGTCGTTGGTCAGCCGGGAGACGATGGAGGACACGGAAAAGCGGTCCAGCTGGGCCTGGGAGAGGAGCAGGGTCCGCCGGTAGAGGTCCCGGCGGAGCCGCCGGGTCATGTCCATGGACACCCAGGCCGCCATGCGGTTGGCCGTGATGTTGCAGAAGGCCGCGCCGAAGGCCATGAGCAGCATCAGCCCCCCCGCCCGGAAGACCCCGGGCAGGTCCCGGGCGGGGACGCAGTCGTCGATGATGCGGGCCAGCAGCAGGGGGAGCAGCAGCTCCAGCACGGCGGCGGTGAATTTCACCGTCACTCCCGCCGCCACCCGGGGGGCGTGGGGGCGGAGATAGCCGAGTATGGTCTTCACGCCGGGCCTCCTTTCCCGCGAAAATGCTCAAACGTTTGCGCAATCACTGCGTTTATCATACTACGTTTTCCGGCGGGCCGTCAATCCGCTTTTTGGCGGAAGCACGAAAAAAAGAGAGGCCTTCGCCTCTCTTTTCATCTTCGGAATCTTACAGCTTTTCCTTGATTTTGGCGGCCTTGCCCACGCGGCCCCGCAGATAGTACAGCTTGGCCCGGCGCACGGCGCCGTTGCGGACGACCTGAATGGTGTCGATGGAGGGGGAGTGCACGGGGAATACCTTCTCCACGCCAACGCCGTAGGAGATGCGGCGGACGGTGATGGTTTCCTCGATGCCGCCGTGCTTCTTGGCGATGACGGTGCCCTCGAAAACCTGGATGCGCTCGCGGGAGCCTTCCTTCACCTTCACGTGGACGCGGACGGTGTCGCCGATCTGCACCTTGGGCGTCTCCCTGCCCAGCGCCTCTTTGTTCAGTTCCTTGATGAGATCCATGGATACTTCCTCCTGTTTAATAGGCGTTCTTGCCCGCTGTTTCTGCGCGTTTTTCCGCGCGCGGCAGAGGACCGCCCTTTGTTAAGCCTGAATAGAATACCACAATTCATACGGGATTGCAAGCGCTTTTTCACAAAATCCCCTAAAATCTGCCTCAGCCCAGGTCCCGGTGGTCCAGAGCCGCCAGGCCGAAGCGCACCGCCCGGACGACGGCCTCCCGCTCCGCCTCGTCCCCGGCGGCGTCCCATTTCGCCCGGAGCTCCCGGAGGAACAGCCCCCGCAGGGAGTCCTCCCCGGCCCGGGCCCACACGTCCCGCGCCACCCGGGTGCGGTCCCGGACCTCCAGGGCGTAAAACCGCCCGGCCAGGGCCGTTTCCAGGGCTTTGGCGTCCGCGCCGCCCTCCCCGGCCTCCCCGGTGAGGAGAATGCGGTACAGGTCGCCGTCCGTGCCCTCCGGCAGGAGGGCCTCCACGGCCTCCCGGGGGGAGCGGCCCGTTACGTCCGCCTCCAAAATCTCATACCGCCGCCGGGCGAAGGGCACGAAGGCCAGGGAGACCTTTCCGCCGTCAATCAGGCCCTCGTAAAAGCCTTTTTCCCCC
Organism: uncultured Oscillibacter sp.; assembly: GCA_949959305.1. Taxonomy (GTDB): domain Bacteria; phylum Bacillota; class Clostridia; order Oscillospirales; family Oscillospiraceae; genus Oscillibacter. Next base: position 85,744 of record CATLJA010000001.1, on the reverse strand, counting down.
AGCTCGTCAAAGCCCCGTCCCTCCATGCAGCCGGGCCAGGCGCAGAGGGTCCCGCCATACAGCTTCGGCTCTCCCCGCTTGTGGATGTGCCCCAGGGCCAGATAGGCAAGGCCGCTGGCGGCGATTTCCTCCCGCCGCAGGGGGTTGTAGCGTCTCTCCGCCGGGCCGATCTCCCCGTGGAGAAGGCCCAGGTGAATCCGCCCGTCCTCCGGCGCGGAGAAGCCCGCGAGAAGGCTGGTCCCCTGCTCGGGCCCGGTGAAAGCCCCGCCGTGGACGGCCGCGCCCAGCTCCGGCAGGTCCACGGAGGCCATGGCGGCCTCCCGGAAGACATGGACGTTTTCCGGCCAGTCCACCGTCAGCCAGGGGCTGCCGGGGCCGTACCAGTCGTGATTCCCCGGGGCGGCGAAGACCCGGGCCTTCATCCGTCCCAGGGCCTCCGCCAGGGCCTCTCCGGTTTCCCGGTAGGGGGCGGAGCTGTCAAAGAGGTCCCCGGCCAGCAGCACCAGCTGCACGCCGTGGGCGTTCACGTAGTCCGCCAGGCGGAAGGGCAGCTCCCGGCTCTCCCGCCGCCGCTCCGCCGCCCGTCCGGCGGGCAGGGCGGCAAAGGCGCTGTCCAGGTGGAAGTCCGCCGCGTGGATGAATTTCAGCATAACCGCGCCTCCAAACGCTTCAGCTTTCCGCCTGCCAGGCCTTGCAGACGTCGACCCACTCCACGAAGCCGGAGGAGTACTTCTCCAGCTCCCCGCAGGTCAGCTCGATGGCGCTGCTGTCGCTGCCCGCGGCGGGGAAGACGGTCTCAAACCGCTTCAGGGACACGTCCAGGTAGACCTTCACGTCCTCCGGCAGGGCGAAGGGGCACACGCCCCCCACGTCGTGGCCGATGAGGCTGTGGGCCTCCTCATGGGTAAGCATTTTGGCCTTGGCGCGGAACCGGGCCTTGTATTTGGCGTTGTCGATTTTCGCGTCCCCGGCGGCGACAATGATGATAGGCTTGTCCTCCACCTTAAAGCTGAGGCTCTTGGCAATCCGCGCGCCCTCCACTCCCACGGCGGCGGCGGCCAGCTCCACCGTGGCGGAGGAGACCGAAAACTCCCGGATGCGGCCTTCAACGCCGAAGCCTTTCAGGTATGCTCTTACTTTCTCAATAGACATGTCTGTAAATCTCCCTCTCTTCTGTATCAGCGGACGTCAATTCGCTCCACCGCTGTGCACAGCCCCGTGGCGCTGTCCAGGGTGAAGACGGCCCCCTGCATCTTGCAGGGCCCCTCCGGGTGCTTGTACCGCCCCGGCAGGCCGCCCAGGAATCCCTCCACCGACTGCCAGGGCTCAACGCCCAGCACCGACTCCACGGGCCCGGTCATGCCCAGGTCCGTGATATAGCCCGTCCCCTTGGGAAAGACCCGCTCGTCGGCGGTGGGAACGTGGGTGTGGGTGCCCCAGAGGGCGGAGGCCCGCCCGTCCAGGTAGTAGGCCAGGGCCAGCTTTTCGCTGGTTGCCTCGGCGTGGAAGTCCACCAGGGTAAAGTCCGCCTCCTCCCGCGCCAGCAGCCGGTCCGCCAGGGTAAAGGGGTTGTCCGCCCCCCAGGCCAGGCCGCAGCGGCCAACCAGGTTCGCCACCCGGAGCCGGACGCCCCCCAGGTCGAATATCCCGCAGCCCCGGCCCGGGGCCCGGCCGGAGTAGTTGGCGGGGCGGAGAAGCCAGGCCGCGTCCTCCAGCAGGTTTTCAATCTGCGCCTTGCCGAAGGCGTGGTTCCCCAGGGTCACCGCGTCGGCTCCGGCGGCCCGGATGCGCTCCGCCTGCTCCCGGGTGAGGCCCACGCCGGCGGCGTTTTCCCCGTTGACCACCGTGAAGGAAACGCCCTTGAGTTTTTGCAGGGGCCGCAGGACCTTTTCCAGGTGGCGGAGCCCCGGCTCCCCCACCACGTCGCCCACGGCGAGAATCTGATACAGCATAGCCGCCCTCCAATCTAAAAGCATAGATAGTATAGCAAAGATTCCCGCCTTTGCAAAGAAAAAAACGCCCGGCCCGCCGGAAAAATTCCGGCGGGCCGCTTTTCCTCAGCGCTGGTTCTGCTCCGCCAGCAGCTTCGTCAGCTCCTCCATGAAGCTGTCGATGTCCTTGAACTGGCGGTAGACGGAGGCGAAGCGGACGTAGGCCACCTGGTCGATGGTCCGCAGGTTCTCCATGACCCGCTCGCCGATGACCTCCGTGCTGATCTCCCGCTCCATGGAGTTTTGGAGCTCCTGCTCAATTTCCGCCGCCACCTTCTCCAGCCGCGCCACGGGAACGGGCCGCTTCTCACAGGCCCGGATCATGCCGCCCAGGACCTTTCCGCGGTCAAAGCTCTGGCGGCTGCCGTCCTTTTTCACCACCACCAGGGGGAGGCTCTCCACCGTCTCATAGGTGGTGAAGCGCCGGGAGCAGGAGAGGCACTCTCTCCGGCGGCGGATGCTGTTGTTTTCATCGGCCGGGCGGGAGTCGATGACCTTGCTTTCATTGAAGCCGCAATAGGGACATTTCATAAAGGACCTCCTGATCCTCCGCCGGTTTCCCGGCGGCCCGCGTCCGTACGTACGGGCATCTTTGGTACTTCCCAAGGCGATACGGGGATGTCCCGGGAACGTTAGGCTGTATTATATCACGAGGATTTAAAAATGGATAGAATTTTATTACATTTTTTTCAGAATATTTTCGTTTTCCGGAAGCTAAAAAACCGGGCGGTCCTGCCCGTCGAAGGCGTAGACCACATAGGTTCCCTCCCCGATGCTCCGCAGGCGGGCGAAGCAGAACAGGGTGGTCAGGGGAAAGGGCTTCCCCTTGTCATAGGGCAGGGCCAGATACCGGCCCGGCCCGGCCCGGCGGGTCCGGGCGCCCTGGACGCCCTTCAGCCTCTGGCGGAGCCAGGGGGCCCGGAACAGCTGCTCCGGGGCGGGGGCGGCCTCCCAGGTTTCCGGCTCCTTTGCCCCGGCGGGGCGGACCTCTCCCCGGAGGAGGCGGCCCAGGGGGGCGGTGAGCCGCCCGGAGAAGCGGCGGCGGATGCTTCCCTGGCTTCCCTCCGGCTCCAGCACTCCCAGCCGCAGCTCCCCCCGGTCCCCCACGGCCCAGGCGCACCAGAGGCCCTCCGGCAGGGGGCAGCGGGCGGAGAACCAGGTATAGAGCCCCTCCCGCTCTGCGGTCAGCTCTCCGGCGGGCCGGCCCTCCAGCAATAAGGGGAATTTGTCCATGTCGTCCCTCCCGCCCATCCGGCGCCCCGGTTGTGAATACAGGTTCTTAAAGTAAAGACCCGTCTGCGCTATCCTATGCGCGGACGGGTCCGTTTATGTAATTCAGGAGACGGTGTAGCTCCCCCGGGCCAAAAGCTTGGTGGTGGCCGCCGTGGCCTGGACGCCGCGCCCCTCGACGGTCATCATGTACAGGTGGTTCTGGGCCAGGGAGGCGCCGCCGGCCAGCGTGGCGGCGGTGGTTTCGTCAATGAGCCCCGGGCTCGAGGAGGAGACGCAAACGGCGCTGCCGATGCGCAGCATCACCTCGCAGCCCACGTCCCCGGTAAGGGTCTGCCCATTGCTGAGAGTCACCACCGTAAAGGAGGCGGAGCTGGAGGAGGCGCCGGGGAGGGCCTGTCCCGTCCGCTCGGCGATCTTTTGATCCACCCGCTGCATGATACTATTAAAAAAGGTGTCGTTCAAATAGCTCAAGGTCACCAGGGGGTCCTGGCTGGAGCCGGCCTCCGCCGCCAGGGACGCGGAGCTCATCAGCGCGGCGCTGAGGGCCAGCAGCACCACGGAGCGCAGCAGCCATCTGTCTTTTTTCATATGTACCTCCTCTGTACGCCTCCCGGCGGAGAACCAGCCTCCGCCGGGAGGGAACCTCAAACCAACTGGTCGTGGGGCAGTCCGAAGCTGACCGCGATCGCCGTGTCCACCTTGTTCATCACGGTTTCCTCCACATGGCCCATGCGCTCCCGGAGCCGTTTTTTGTCCAGGGTCCGCACCTGCTCCAGCAGGACGACGGAATCCCGGCTCAGGCCGCAGCTCTGGTCCACGGGAAGATCGATATGTGTGGGCAGCCGGGTCTTCCCGGTCTGGGAAGTGATGGCCGCCGCGATCACGGTGGGACTGTAGCGGTTGCCGGTGTCGTTCTGAATAATCAGAACGGGCCGGACGCCGCCCTGCTCGCTGCCCACCACCGGGGAGAGATCGGCATAGTAAATATCGCCACGCTTGACACTCGTATCCACAAAGTTCACACTCCGCCGAAAGAAGTACCCGCCATCGGGGAGGAAGGGTTTCCCTCCCCGGTGAGGCCACTTTCATTCTCCCACGCAGATTCGGAATTTATACGCCCCTTCCGGCAATCTTGCGTCCGGACCGTGAGGGGGCAAATTCCGGCGTCCTCGCCCCACGTCATCCTATGCGGGGGAGGGCCGGGGCGTGCGGAGGGCCGGGAGGCGTCAAGCGCCGCCTTCCGGCATTATATCATAAAAAGTGAAGCTCGTAAAGTCCGCCGTCAAAATGATTTCCCCGTCCACGGCGATTTCCCCCCGGACCGGGCTCCCGCCCTCCAGGTCCAACCACACGGTGGAGAGGATTTTCCCGTCTTTCACCCCCGTCTGGTCCACCGTGAGGCGGAGGCAGGGAACGCCGTTCCACTCCTCCTCGTTCTCCTCCAGCAGCCAGCCGTCCCGGAGGGCGCTCATGAGCCTGGGCAGGCAGGCGGCGGGGCTGATTTCCTCGCTGCTGAGCGTCCCGGCGTTGAGGCTGGCTTCTCCGTATTCCAGCCGCCAGTCCGTGTCGTTCAGCACGGCCTTCACCCCGGCGACGGCCTCCGGTGAGAGGACCTCCACCGTGCTCTCCCCGCCGGGGACGTACTCGCAGCGGAGCTCCGCCTCCCAGGCCAGCCCCTCCTGGCCGCAGGAGACGGCCGCCTCCATGGCGCAGCCCGCCATGTCGTGGTAGCGGTCCCGCAGGTCCGCCGCCTCCGTTTCCCCGGCCCCGCCGCCTCCGCCGCAGGCGGACAGCAGCAGGAGCAGGGTCATCATTGGTACGCACTTCCAAAGGCGCACCGGAAAACCTCCTCTATGTTCCGTTTCTTTGAAGCTCGGAAAACACCCTGGGGAACGCGGCGATTACGTCCTCCGGCGTCACGCAGTAGGCCGTCAGGGCCTCCGCCGCCAGGTCCCCGGCCCGGCCGTGGATCCACGCGGCCCCCGCCGCCGCCATCACCGGACTGGCCCCCTGGGCCAGCAGGGAGGCGGTAAGGCCCGTCAGCGCGTCGCCGCTTCCGCCCTTGGCCAGGGCGGAATTTCCCGTGGTGTTTACCAGCACGTTCCCCTCCGGCCCGGCGGTGACGGTGCGGTGGCCCTTCAGCACCACAACGCACCCGTGCTCCCGGGCGAAGGCCCGGGCCGCGCCCGCCGGGTCCCCGGCCGGGGACCCGGCAATCCGGGCAAATTCCCCGGCGTGGGGGGTCAGGATGGTGACCCGCCCCCGGCGCTGGTCCAAGATATCTATATGTCCCTCCAGCGCGTTTATGCCGTCCGCGTCCAGCACCACGGGCTTCTCCGTCCTCTGGAGAAGGTCCAAAACCAGCTTCGCCGCCTCCCCGCGCCGCCCCAGGCCGGGGCCCAGGGCCAGCACGCCGCAGGACTCCAGCCGCTCCAGAAGCTCCGGCAGGGCCCGGCGGCCCAGGCTTCCCTGGCGGTCCGCCAGGGGGAAGGGCATGGCGGAGACGCATTTCGCCGCTTCCGCCGCCCAGATGCTTTCGGGGACCCCCAGGTACACCAGCCCGCAGCCGGATTTCACCGCCGCCAGGGCGGCGAGGTACGGCGCTCCGGTATAGCCCACGGAGCCGCCCGCAATGAGGACCTTGCCGAAGTCCCCCTTGTGGCCGTCCGGCTTCCGGGGCGGCAGGGCCGCCGAGGCGAAGTCCGCCTCCACCGTCTGAACCGGGCAGAGGACCTCCCGCGCCAGGGCGGCGGGAACGCCGATGTCGTGCACCGTCACCCTCCCGGAGAGGACGGCCCCGTCCCCCACGGCCTGTCCGATTTTCGCCAGGGAAAAGGAGACGGTCCGGTCCGCCTTCACCGCCCGGCCCAGGACCCGCCCCGTGTCCGCCTCCACGCCGCTGGCGATGTCGGCGGCAACCACCCTGCCCCGGCAGGAATTGATTAAGTCAATCGCGGCGGCGAATTTGGACCCCGGGGCGATTTCGCGGGAGAGCCCCACGCCGAACAGCGCGTCGATTACGACGTGGCACCCCCGGGCCCAGGCGGCCTGGGCCCCGTCCTCCGGGTCAAAGCGCTCCAGCTCCACGCCGCACTCGCTGAGGCGGGCCGTCTCCTCCATCGCGTCCGGGGTGAGGCGCTCGTAGTCCCCCGCCAGGAAGACCCGCACCCGGAGCCCCGCCAGAAAGAGCAGCCGCGCCGCGCCGATTCCGTCCCCGCCGTTGTTCCCCGCGCCGCAGAAGACCGCCGCCCGGCATTTGGACGGCTTCTCCGGCAGAAGGTCCAGCGCCGCCTGGGCCGCGGCCTCCGCCGCCCGCTCCATCAGGTCGATGGAGGGGATTTTCCTGTCCTCAACGGCCCTCCGGTCCAGCTCCCGCATCTGCGCCGCCGCCGCCAGCTTCATAAGCCCTCCCTCACTTTCACTCCGGCGGCGTTCAGCTCCCGGCGGAGGCGGGGCAGGTCCCCGCTGAAAACCGCGCCGTCCAGCCCCGCCAGCCGGGCCCCCTCCACGTTGATGTTCAAATCGTCAATGAAAAAGCACTCCTCCGCCCGGAGGCCGTACTCCCGGAGCAGCACCCGGTAAATCTCCGGCTGGGGCTTCAGGAGCTTCCAGTCCGCAGAGACGATTTTCCCGTCAAAGCACCCGCTCCCCGGGATAAGCCCGAAATACTCCGGCAGGTCCGCCTTGGCGTTGGACAGCAGGTACACCCCGTACCCCAGCCCTTTCAGCTCCCGGACCAGCTCCGCCATGCCCTCCACCGGGAGGAGCCACCGCCGCCACCAGTTGAACGTCAGCTCCCGGGCCGGGCCGTGGAGCCGATCCGGCAGGCGGCGGCAGGCGGCCTCCAGCCCCTCCTCCATGGAGAGGGTCCCCCGGTCCATCTGAATCCACTCCACAGAGCCGAAAAGCTCCCGCAAAAGCGCCGCCCCGTCCTCCTCCGAAAGGCCCAGCTCCCCGATAAAAAGCCCGGGCCGCCAGTGAATCAGCACGTTGCCCATATCAAAGACAATGCTCCGTATCATAAAACGCCCTCCCGCTTTTTCCAAAATGAATCCCGCCCTGTTATTTTACCAGAGCCCCGCCCCCGGGGCAACCGCCTTCGCGGAAAAAATTTGTCCGCCCCCTCTTAATTTTCCAGCCGCCGCGCCGATGAAAGAAATGTAGGCGGCAGGGAGCCGCCCGCGAAATCCGGTTTCACCCGGCCCGCGCAAGCCGGATGAAAGGGATGTTCCCCCAGCGCCAGGCGGCGCGGAAGCCCAAGGCCACGGCGGCCGGACCGCTTGGAACCCATCCACATGTGCTGACGCAGGATGCGAGGCACATTAAACGTTGTAAAGGAGTACAGACTATGCGTATTCAGCACAATATTATGGCGATGAATGCCTACCGGAACTACAACACCAACACCAGCGCTCTTTCCAAGAACCTGGAGAAGCTGAGCTCCGGCTATAAGATCAACCGCGCCGGCGACGACGCCGCGGGCCTCGCCATTTCCGAGAAGATGCGGGCCCAGATCACCGGATTGAACGCCGCCCAGAAGAACGTCAAGGACGGCGTCTCCCTGGTGAAGACCGCCGAGGGCGCGATGCAGGAGATCCAGGACATGCTCAACCGCATGGACTACCTGGCCACCCAGTCCGCCAACGGCACCTATGACGACCCCGTGGACCGCCTGAACCTCCAGAAAGAGGTCAACGCCCTCCGGGACGAAATCAACCGCATCGCCGACTCCGCCAACTTCAACGGCATCAAGCTGCTGGACGGCTCTCTGGACACCAACCGCTCCTCCGCCCTGGCCAGCGCCGTCAGCGGCATTGAGACCACCGATTACGCCGCCGCCGGCCCGTCCGACGCGTTCAAGGCCAGCTATGTGACCAACCGCCCCGCCGCTTCCACCACCCAGACCAACGCCAAGTTCACCGTCAGCCTGGACGACACGGCTCTTGCCAACGCCAAGGCGGGTGATAAGCTTGAACTCACTATCGGCGACGCTACGATTGAATACGAGGTTGTGGCGGCCGACGAGGGGAATCTCACTGCCGCCACTCTGGCGACGAAGTTCGCTGGCTTGGGCTTTAAGCCCACCGCCGCCAACGTTGCCGAGTTTACTTCCGGCGGCGCGTCTACCTCCGCCGATGCGGACGGCAAGGACACCACCGCCAACTGGGACGCTGAGGCGGGCACCCAAGTCACCGCATATGACGCCGACGCGAAGTATTTGAAGGTGGAAGGCCACTGGTACAAGATGACCGCTAGTACCAATACCATCAACTTCGAGCAGGTCGACTATATGGGCGAGAGCGGCGAAGTCATCAACCCCGACTTTGAGGTTGGCATCAAGCAGACCGCCAACGGCACCGGCAGCACCAGCAAGCTTACCGGCACCGTGAACTGGCAGAACCAGAAGACCACCGCCGGCACGGGCATCGGCTCCAGCCACCAGGCCCAGGCCACCGTGGACATCGACTTCACCAAGCTGAAGGACGGCGACGTGCTCACCGTCGGCGAGAAGAACTATGTCTTCAAGATCGGCGCTGGCAGCGGCACCACCGCTGGCTCCGGCCAGACCCTCATTGACCTGAGCGGCATCCTCAAGGAAGAGGCCGACCTGTCCGACAAGGAGAAGCTGGAGCAGGCCATGGTCAAGATCACCGGCGACATGGGCGCGGCGGGCTCCACCACCTGGACCGCCGGTAACAAGGGCGTCAGCGGCACCACCGGAACCCTGACCTTCCAGTCCCTGTCCACCTACGCGGACGACGCCGCGACGGTCGGCAGCGTGACCGGCGGCACCAAGTGCAACATGACCACTGAGGACAAGGTCATGGCCCAGTTCCAGTCCACCCGGGCCGCTCAGAACGCCACCGCCTCCTTCGATCTGGACGTGACCAAGATCAAGAACGGCGACACCATCACCATCGACGGCGTGACCTTCGAGTTCAGCGACAGCGACACTCCCTCCACCAAGGGCAATATTGCCGTCGACCTGAGCGCCTATGGCATCTCCGACAAGGCCGGCTCCATCGCCGGGTATCAGACCGCCAACGTGGTCAACGCCCTCAAGACGGCCATCAACAGCGAGTTGAACTATGGTGCGTCTGCGCCCAAGTACACCATCACCTCTGAGGGCAATAAGGTCACCCTGACCTCCAACGACAACACCGCCACCTCCACCACCAAGGAGAACATGGTGTCCGCCACCATCACCCTGCCCGAGGGCTCCCTCAACGGCAAGGGCCTGGTGCTCCAGATCGGCGACACCAGCGACGATTTCAACCAGCTGGCCGTCTCCGTGGGCGACATGCACACCACCGCCCTGAAGATTGACGGCATCGACATCAGCAACCAGCAGGGCGCGAAGGACGCCATCCAGACCATCAAGGACGCCATCAACTACGTCTCTGAGGTCCGCGGCACCCTGGGCGCGACCCAGAACCGCCTGGAGCACACCGCCAACAACCTGAGCGTCATGGCGGAGAACATCCAGGACGCCGAGTCCACCATCCGCGACACCGACATCGCCGAGGAAATGATGGCCTACACCAAGAACAACATCCTGGTGCAGAGCGCCCAGGCCATGCTGGCCCAGGCCAACGCCGTTCCTCAGGGCGTGCTGCAGCTCCTGGGCTAATCCCGGAGAGCCCGCGCAGAACCGCATAGACCCACACAAGGGGGGCGGGCTTCGGCCCGCCCCCCGTTTCGGACGACGAGGATAAAGTATGAGTGAAGAAAAAATCCGCTTTCCCATCCGCTCCGCGCTGATTCCGGTGTTCTATAAGAATTTCCGCTGCCTGGCCCAGGACTGCCGGGACAGCTGCTGCGAGGGCTGGAAGATTACGTTTGACAAAAAGGACTATCTGCGCCTGCGCCGCCTGGACGCGCCGGAGGACCTGCGGGAGCGCCTGGAAAAGAGCGTGCGCCGGAAGCGGGAGCTGGTGAACGGCGTACCCTCTTACGGCGAGTTCGACCTGTGGTCCAACGAGGGCCGCTGTCCCTTTCTGAACGGGGACGGCCTGTGCTCCATCCAGCTGGCCTGCGGCGGGGAGGCCCTGCCGGAGGTGTGCCGGATCTATCCCCGGAACATCCGCTATACCACCGCCGCCAGGGAGTATACGCTTTCCACCTCCTGCGAGGGGGTGCTCCAGCAGCTGTGGGACCTGCCGGAGGGGGTGGAGTTCATCGAGGACCCCCTGCCCAAGGCGGAGCAGAAGATCGCGAGCGTGGAGAAAGGGGAGAACCTCAACCGCTATTTCCCGCCGCTGAGGGCGATGTGCATTGATATTTTGCAGGAGCGGAGCCTCCCTCTGGAGGAGCGGATGCTGTACCTGGGGATAACGCTCCAGCGCCTGCTGGAGGAGGACTGGGAGAGCCTGGACGCGGACGAATGGACCGGGCGGGCCGCCTCCCCGGCCGCGGCGGCCGCCGGTTCCCTGGAGCTTCCCGGGAACCGGGGCATGTACCTGGCGCAGAACCTGGAGGCGCTGAAGGCGGCCAGCGCCCGGCGCCAGGGCTGGACCGCCGGGATATACGCCGCGCTGGAGTTTGAGGAGGAAGGCACGCCGGACGGGGAGTGCCGGGTGAGCTATTCCCCGGGGGCCTATGACGAGGCGCTGGAGGAGTTTGAGGCGGCGTTTGGGGAGCGGGCGTACTTTTTTGAAAACGTCATGGTGGCGGTGGCCCTGTACCTGGGCTTCCCCTGGCTGGGGAGCCGGGAGAATCTTTGGAAAAGCTACGTTTCGCTTTGCAGCCTGTACAGCTTTTTCCGCTTCGTGTCGGTGCTGGGCTGCAAGGGAGAGGCCGTGAAGGAGCGGCTGTTCCATATGATTGTCATGGCCAGCCGTTCGACGCTGCATAACCAAAACCGCCTGAGGGGCTTCCAGGAGGAGCTGTTTCAGCATGAGAGCTCCACCCTGGCGCACATGGCGATACTTCTGCGGGGATAAGGAAAGGGGCCGTCCGGAGGAGAGATAACGTAAGGAAGTTACCTCTCCTCCATTTTTTGAAGTCAGCCGAATGTGATAGAATTGCAGGGAATTTTAACATATCGGAGGACTATATCATGGAAAAGTCATTATTTGAGCGGATAGGAGGAACCTATCATCAAGAAGGTGATTACTTTCTTCCAGACCTGTCTGTACTCGAACTACCTGCCATCGGAATATGGGGACAGCGGCGGAGACGGTATCTGAAAGAACACCGTCAGGCCCTTTATACGGCCATGCTGCTGTCTGGCAAACTGTACGCCCACCTGCTGGAAACCGAGGATGCCGCCAATGAACTGTTGGAGAGCATGATGCCGGGAATGGCAAAAGAGGCTGGGGCTACCGAGGACTTGAAAGCCCGTGACCCTATGCGCTGGGTGGGGCTTATGAATTGCTGTAAGGCCCAGGTGGAGGAAATCATTTTTGCGGAATTGGTTTATTGTTGAAATAAAGAAATCCCGGTACAGAAGATGTACCGGGATTTCTCTGTGAAAATCAGGAAATAAATTCACTTTATCAAACTTTTGTAAAGAAATCCCCAATCCTCCATAGCTTTCATAACTGGCCGCAGTGTTTCACCGACTTCATTCAAAGCGTACTCAACGCGAGGAGGAACTTCTGCATAAACGGTACGACTGATGATACCATCTTCCTCCATAGACCGCAAACTATCCGTTAAAACTTTCTGACTGATGCCCTCTAAATCCTTTCGTAGTTCGTTAAACCTCCAAGGGCGCTGCAACAAGTTGCGCAAAATCAGCAGTTTCCATTTGCTGCCGATGATTTGTACGGTTGTAGCAACTGCACACTCTGGCAATTCTTCTTTTGTCAGCATAGCTATGTACTCTCCTATAAATTCAAAATTGAGTGTTACATTCAAATTATAATGCAAGGTCAGTATTTATGCAATAGGTTACAAAAAGGTGACTGAGTAATAAAAAAGTGCCTACTTGTTTTCAAGGCAGTAATAAATTAGGATAAAAATGCGAACTGGAAAACAGGTTCGACAAATACTAATTGGAGGTACACAACAATGGCACTCTCTAATCTGTCTGGCTGGGCTGGTTCTTCTTGCGGTGCGTCTGACAAGCCGGAGGAAAAGCCCGCTGCTTGCGGCTCTGCCTGCGGCGCGTCTGGCAAGCCGGAGGAAAAGCCTGCCGCTTGCGGTTCTGCCTGCGGCGCTGGCGACAAGTAACTCCACGCTGACCCCTGGTAAGGCCAGCCCTTGCCAGGGGCTTTCTAAATGCAATCGGCTCTTGCCGGTATTCATATAAGGGGAACACAAGATGAAACAGTATTTTTCCTTTCAGTGGCACATCACAGACGAGTGCGATCAGCGGTGTAAGCACTGTTACATTTTCTCAGAGGACAACTGCAAAAAGCTGGATGCCATGACCTGGGAACAAATGCAAGACGTTGTAGACAACTGCTGTGATATGTGCGAAATGTATGACCGTCTGCCCTATTTCTACCTCACCGGCGGCGACCCTATCCTGCACCCGGATTTCTGGCATCTGCTGGGCCTGCTGAAAGAACGGGATATTCCTTTTACCATCATGGGCAATCCGTTTCACTTGAACAATGAGGTGTGCAAACGGCTGAAATCCTATGGCTGTCAGAAATATCAACTCTCTCTGGACGGGATGCGGGAAACCCATGACTGGTTCCGCAAGCCAGGTTCCTTTGACTGTACCCTGGAGAAAATCTCCTGCATCAAAAACGCCGGTATCCGCAGCGTTATTATGACCACCGTATCGGGAACGAACATCAAGGAAGTCCCTGCCATCATAGATACTGTGGTAGAATACGGCGTGGATGTGTTTGCCTTTGCCCGCTACTGCCCCACCAGCGAAGAAAAGGACACTGGCATAACACCCCGGGAGTACCGGGAACTGCTGGCACTCTGCGATGAAAAATTTAAAGCGTATGAGGCGGCGGGCTGTGAAACCTACTTTAACAAAAAAGACCACCTTTGGACACTGTACGAATATGAAACCGGCGTATTCAAAATCCCAGAGGATGCCCAGAATGGTATGATTTACGGCGGCTGCAACTGCGGTAACTGCCACCTGACCATTTTGCCCACTGGCGATCTCTACGCCTGCCGCCGTGTCCAGAACAGCAGGGTTGGAAACGTCTTTGAGGACAGGATCGCGGATGTGTGGGTCTGCGAGATGGAGGCTTACCGGGACTATACAAAGTTCAAGAAATGCGCCAAATGCGAGTTGTTGGCCTGGTGTCGGGGCTGTCCCGCCGTAGCCAGCGGCGCACATGGGGATTTCTATGACGCCGACCCTCAATGCTGGAAGGAGGTACAATAATGGAACTGCTGGAACTGATGAAATACCGCCGCTCCATTCGCAAGTATCAGGATAGCCAAATCCCAAAAACTGACCTGGAAAAAATCATTGAGGCTGGAACTTATGCGCCCAACGCCGGAGGCGGTCAGCGGAGTATGATTGTAGGCATCCATAATGCAGTGCTGGCAGAGAAGATCGGGAAAATGAACCTTGCCGGATTTGACCGTAACAAGCTGTCCGGCTCCTACGTGTCCAAAGAACAGCCCAGCATTATTGATAACCCCAGCATGAAAAGCGGCTTTTATGGTGCGCCTTCCGTCTGTATTGTGTTTGCACAGAAAAACTTCCTTTACAGTATTCCAGATGCCTTCTGCTGTGCTGAAAATATGGTGCTGATGGCAACAGAACTGGGCATTTCCTCCTGCATTGTGGCAAGAGGCGAGGAAACCTTTGACAATGAGATCGGGGCGGCTATGCTCCGGGACTGGGGCGTTCCCGAAAACTATATTGCCCGCTGTTTTGTGTTGCTGGGCTATGTGAGCGGCGAATATCCGGGGGAAAAGCCCCGCAAAATGGGCCGCAGTAAAATTGTGGAGGGGTAAGATGGACGCAAAAACCTGTTTGCAAAAGCTGCAATATGTGGGCGTGCTGGCTTTTGCCACAGTGGATGAGTGCGGCGCACCGCAAATTCGCAACATCAGCGCCATTCACTATGAGCCAGAGGCGATGTACTTTTTTACGGCCAAGGGTAAAGATTTCTGCTGTCAACTGCTGACTGACGGGCGTGTGCAAATCCTCGGCTACACAAAGTACAAAGAGATGATCCGGCTGTCCGCTCGTGCAAAACCGGCCTGCGAAATGGAGCAGCAGAAATGGATTGATACAATTTTTGAAGAGCAGCCCTATCTATCCAACGTGTATCCAGGCGATACTCGAAAGCTGGCTGGGATTGTATTCGAGATTACAGACGCAGAAATCGAATACTTCCATCTTGGCGTCAATCCGATTTTCCGGGAAAGCTATACCATCGGCAGCGGGATTGTCAAAGAAAAAGGTTATCAAATTACGGACGCTTGCATTGGCTGCGGCAGCTGCGCCGAACATTGTCCCCAGCGGTGCATTGAGCCGGGAATGCCTTATCAAATCCAGCAGGAGCATTGTCTGCACTGCGGCAACTGCCATATGATTTGTCCTGTCCAGGCCGTAGAAAAGCGAGGATAATATGACCCAAGCAGAACGTAGAATATATCTGATAAAGGAACTGCTTGCTGAACAGCCCAGGTATCAGGGATTGTCTGTTCCAACAGATACCGCAGAACAAAAAAGATTGTTCCGCTCCCTGATGAACATCCGTGTTCCTCAACCGATTGGTCAAAATTTCCTTGCGGTGCAGGACAAATATCTTCAAGGAGAACTGGCCCAAAAGGGTGTTACCGATTTCGCAGACCTGATGCCCGTATCAGAGGGGATTTATCTTTGGCAGGGAGACATCACCACTTTGCGATGTGACGCCATCGTCAATGCGGCCAACAGCGGCATGACTGGCTGTTACGTCCCCTGCCATGGCTGCATCGACAACTGCATCCACACCTATGCCGGGGTACAGTTGAGGCAGGAGTGCGCCGCAATCATGCGGGAGCAGGGGCGAGAGGAAGAAACGGGCAGAGCGAAAATTACCGGGGCTTATAACTTGCCCTGCAAGTACATTCTGCACACTGTTGGCCCCATCATTTCTGGGCCGCTGACCAGGGCGGATGAAAAATTATTGGCCTCCTGTTACCGCTCCTGTCTGGAGTTGGCGGAGCAATACAGTGTCAAGAGTATCGCATTCTGCTGTATCTCCACAGGAGAATTTCACTTTCCCAACGACAGAGCGGCAGAAATTGCGGTGCGGACGGTCAAGGAATACCAAGCAGAAACGGAAAGCGATATACAGGTGATCTTCAATGTTTTCAAAGATGTCGATTATGAAATCTACCAAAACCTACTCGCAGCAGATTGAGCGGTTGAAAACTGCCCTGGAAACCGCTGACGCTGTTGTTATCGGTGCTGGCGCGGGGCTTTCGACCTCGGCGGGATTTGTCTACACCGGGGCGCGGTTTGAGCAGTATTTCTCAGATTTTGCACAAAAGTATGGTTTCCAGGATATGTACTCCGGCGGTTTTTACCCCTATGACACTCTGGAGGAATATTGGGCCTATTGGAGCCGCTACATTACGGTCAACCGCTATATGGAACCGCCCAAGCCAATCTATCAAAACCTGCTGGAACTGGTGAAGGACAAGGACTATTTTGTATTGACTACCAATGTAGACCACTGTTTTCAAAAGGCGGGCTTTGACAAAAAGCGGCTGTTTTATACCCAGGGGGATTATGGCCTGTTCCAGTGCAGCGAGCCCTGCTGTCAAGAAACCTTCGACAACGAGGACGTCATAAAGGCCATGATGGAGCAGCAGAGAGATATGCGTATTCCAACCACTCTGATCCCCCGTTGTCCCCACTGTGATAAGCCTTTGACAATGAACCTCCGGGCGGACAATACGTTTGTGGAGGATGAGGGGTGGCACACCGCCGCCGGACGGTATTCCGATTTCCTGCGCCGCCATGAGAAAACGGCTGTCCTGTTTTTGGAACTGGGAGTAGGCTACAATACGCCGGTCATCATTAAGTATCCATTCTGGAAAATGACTGCCGCAAACGATAAAGCCACATACGCCTGTATCAACTTGGGCGAGGCAGTTTGCCCGCAGGAGATTGGAAAGCGATCCATCTGTATTGATGGGGACATTATGAGTGTGATGGATGTTCTTGGTTAAAGAAAAATTTTTATAAATGTGTGTTGACAAACAACAGTTCATATATTAAACTAAAGTCCCCATTTGATGGGCGAACTGAATACGGCTTATCAGCCGGTACATAGACAACCACACAAGAACCCCAACGAGAGGAAAGCTCCCGCTGGGTTGGTGTGTCTATGTGCCGGCTTCTTTTTTGCTCCAAACAACTGAATGACCGTCCGAATGGGATACTACGCCAAAACCTCCACCGTGGAGCGAGCGAGACAACGCCGTTGAAAAGGGGCAGGAACGCCATCTGGGAAAACGGCAAAGCTTAATGACGGCACTTTTGTGTGGCATCACTGATGATGCCGCCACAATGAACACGCCGAAAATTTGTACGTAGCAGAATCTGTGAATATATGGGGCATTGACCCCCAAACGCTCCGCAGAAAAGAAGCCACTGAACAACAGCTCGCAGCCCTGTCTTGTGGGGTAGCAAAGCAGGCGGCGCTTTGCGCCGAAAGGGGCTCTGCCCCTGTAACCCCGGCCAGAAAGGAGCGGATCAACATGACCGACAGAAAGAGAACGACAGCCATCCAGGTGCGGGTAACTGAGCAGGAGAAGCGGAAGCTGGAGCGTCAGGCCAAGCGGTGCGGCCTGTCCCTGTCCGGGTATCTCCGGCGGGTGGGTGCTGGGAAACCTGTGGCGGTGTTCCCCGGCCAGCGGTTCCACACCCTCTATCAGCGGGTCAATGCCCTGCGGAATAATCTCACCACCCAACCTATTGAGCGGACAGCAGCCCAACTGGACGATTTGGCGGGAGAAATTTTGACGGCCTACACCAGCGGAGGTGTGGACGATGGCGACCACTAAAATATGGCCCGTCAAGGACAGCCTGGCCCGTGTGGTGGACTACGCTCAAAACCCGGATAAGACCGTCTACTCGGATTTGCAAAAAGTTCTCCACTACGCCACAAACGAGGAAAAGACCGTTGAGGGCGGGGAGCGGGCCATGTTCGTCACCGGCGTAAACTGTAACCGGGACACCGCTTTTCAAGAAATGCAAGCGGTCAAGGAGCGGTTCGGCAAGACGGGCGGAAACGTGGCCTACCACGCATATCAGAGTTTTAAGCCCGGAGAAGTCACCCCGGAGCTGTGCCACCGGCTGGGGGTGGAACTGGCAAAACGGATGTGGGGCGACGAGTATCAGGTATTGGTTGCCACCCACTTCAACACCGGCACCTATCACAATCATTTTGTGGTCAATTCTGTGGGCCTGTGGGACGGCAGGAAATTCAACTGCGGCAAACGCACCTACTATCAGTTTCGCCAGTTATCGGACGATTTATGCAAGGAATACCAGCTTTCCACCATCAAAAGCCCAAAAGGTAAAACGCCCCGGAGCATTTACTTTGCTGAAAAGAAGGGCGAACCCACCAAGTACAACCTCATGCGGGAGGCCCTGGACGCCGCCCTCAAGGTCAGCGTAGACGGGAACGACCTACGGAAAGCCCTCCGGGATCAGGGGTATGAGTTGGACGCCAATCCCACCCACAAATATGCCACCTTGCGGCGGATCGGGAGTAAAAAGGCTGTGCGGCTGCACCGGCTGGGGGAGGGCTACGATCTCCCCGCCCTCCAGGAGCGAATTGAGGAAAACCGCCAGCGGTATGCCTATGACTTGGGTTATCAGCGGTACAAGCCTGTCCCCGTTCAGCGGCCACGTCCCAGGCGTTTACAGTTGAAAGTCTCTTTCAGCACAGTAAAGAAAATCGGCGGTTTCCGGGGACTGTATCTGCACTATTGCTACTGCTTGGGCATCCTGCCCGAAGGGCGTGGACATCGTCCCCTCTCCCCGGAATTGCGGGAGGAGTGCCGTCGTCTGGACAGTATCAGCCGTCAGGCGCAGTTGATTTGTAGGGAAAAGCTGGACACCCGGCAGGACGTTGAGGACTTTATCAACGAAAAACAGGCTGAAATAAAGGAATTGGGTGCTGCTCGTCAGAAATGCTACAACCGCCTGCGTCGCTGTCATGATGGGGCGAAGATCGCCCGGATCAAGGCCCAGCGTGACCGGCTGACGGAGGTAATGGCGGTTTGCCGAAAGGACATTAAAACCGCCGAAAACGTACTTTCCCGGAGTGATCGGCTGAAAGAGAATTTGAAGCTGGAACAGGAAATGCAAACCCGGCGCATGGGCCGCATACAGGATAAGCGCAGAGAAAGGATTGCTGCCAGATGAACATTTTTCAGATTGAATTGACCGAGCAAGAAGCAAAAATTTACGATGAAGTGATGGAACGTATAGACGAAACAGCAGCTTTTCTCGCTGGGCTGTCCCACGAGGAACGGCTGGACTGGCTGAGAGAGCATCAGCACAGCCGCCCCATCAGCTTTGCGCGGGAAATCGGCGGCGCTGTTTACACCGTCAATGCCCATTTCACCAAAGCCGCTGCCGAAACCGCTGAAGGAAAGGTCAGCCGCATTCTCAATCGAAATATCACACTGTAAAGTGTTGAAGTTTTGCGCCGGGTGTGGTATAATAAAACTACCTTGCAATTCATATCACACTCGGCTGCGGGAAGGAGTAACATTTTGAAGAAAAAGCAGCTAAACGAGCAGAGAATTACCGTTTTATATGCCAGATTATCCCGTGACGATGAGAAAGAGGGCATTTCCGGCAGTATCCAGAATCAGAGAGCTATCTTGGAGAAATTTGCCGCAGACAACCGCCTGCCAAATCCCCGGTTCATGTTCGACGACGGATACTCGGGAGTTACGTTCACCCGTCCAGCCTTTATGGAAATCATGGAGTTGGCTGAACAGGGGCTTGTGGCAAATTTAGTGGTTAAAGACCACTCAAGGCTGGGCCGCAACCGCCTTGTGGTGGGCCAGCTTCTGGAAGAAGATTTTGTGCGGCTGAACGTGCGGTACATCGCTATCATGGACAACATCGACACAGCCAACGGAGTAAGCGACATTGTTCCGATGCAAGACCTCTTTAATGAATGGCACGCAAAAAATACGAGCGATAAGGTGCGCCGTGTCATGCAGAGCCGGGGCAACGCTGGAATACCGTTGACTACCAACACCCCCTTTGGGTACAGAAAAGACCCGGAGGACAAGAACAGGTGGCTTGTGGACGAGCCAGCGGCGGGAGTTGTACGGCAAATCTTCCAGATGAGCGTGTCCGGCCTGGGGCCTACTCAAATCGCCAAGAAACTGCGTTCTGAAGGCGTGATGACTCCCAGCGAGTATCTTCATAGCACTGGCATCAACTGTGCCAATAAGCCCCCGGCGTACCCCTGCAACTGGAGTTCCGGCACAGTGGCGGGCATTTTGGACAGGCAGGAGTATGTGGGCGACACAGTGAACTTCCGCACCTATCGCCAGTCTTTCAAGCAGAAAAAGCAGTTGGATAGGCCGCAGGAGGAATGGAAGGTATTCCCCAATACTCACCCCGCTATCATCGACAGGGAAACCTTTGCCCTTGTCCAAAATCTCCGCCAGCACCGCCGCAGACCCACAAGAACGGGCGCTGTGAGTATGTTCTCCGGCTTACTCTACTGCGCCGACTGCGGAAGTAAGCTGGGATACAGTGCCACCAACAACTACAAGCGGGAGCAGGCATTTTTCTTCTGTTCCAGCTACCGTAAGGCCCCTGGCATATGCACAGCTCATTTTATTCGTGAGCGCATTGTGGAGCAGTTGGTACTTGAGGGACTGCAACGGTTGTTGTGGTACATCCAGGTCTATGAAAAGCGGTTTGCCCAAGAGCAGATGGAGCGATTCGGCCTGCAAGAGAAAAAGGTGCTAACCGCCAAGCGCCGGGAGTTGGACAGGGCCAAACAGCGGGTGTCGGAGATCGACCAGCTTATCCAGAAAAGCTACGAGGATATGACCAAGGGCCTGCTGTCTGAGGAACGTTTTTCCACGCTGACGGTATCGCTGGAAAATGAACAGCGACAGTTGAAAGCGGATATTCCAGAGTTGGAGAACAGCTTGAACGCCACCGCAGACAAGGCTGATGATTTGCAGAAGTTCATCCAGTTGGCCAGACAGGTAACCCGGCTGACAGAGCTGACGCCTGAAATTGTTCATGAGTTCATTGACAAGATTTTGGTTTCTCAGCCGGTAAAGGTAGACGGAAAGCGCCGCCAGCGGGTGGACATCTATTACAACACTATCGGGCTGTGGTACATCCCTTCCCCGGAGGAAATGGAACGGGAATATTTAGCTTACTACAACTCCATGCAGAAACGCAAGAAAAAGACGGCGTAACAACTGCCACGCCGTCCTAATCAAATGATTTTCACTTACGGGCACCGCCCCAGGGCAACTTCCTTATGGAAACTGCCCTGGGAGGGCGGTCCCTTTTTCGCGGGGAGGCTTTTGAAAACGCGGCGCAGAAAAAATTACCGTCAAAAAAGCGGCATATTCCCTTCTTTTCGAGTCAAACTATGCTCGCGATACCCAGTGACCCAAACATGAATGATTTGTTGAAAAGGAGAGATTCAATATGTCTAGCAAGAATACCAACAAGCTCAACGTTCCCGAGGCCCGCAGCGCCATGGACAAGTTCAAGATGGAGGCCGCTTCCGAGGTTGGCGTCAACCTGAAGGAGGGCTATAACGGCGACCTGACCAGCCGCGAGGCCGGTTCCGTCGGCGGCCAGATGGTCAAGAAGATGATCGAGTCCTACGAGAAGTCCCTGTAACTTCCCGCTGGAACGCAAGGGGAGAGGCGTTTGCGCCTCTCCCCTTTATCATACCCCGGACCGCAGCGCTCAATTCCGGCTCCGTCCCGCCGCCAGGCACGCCGACAAGGACCAGGACTGCCAGCCGGCGCACTCCCATTGCGCATCCAGCCATCTGCCCCGCAGCGCCTCCGCCAGGGTTTCCCCCTGCCTCCAATGCGGGTTTCCGGTATAGTCGGAAACCAACTTCTCCCCGTCCAGCCGCTCCAGCTGGGAAATGGTATCGTAGGACAAGCCGTACAGAAGGTACTGTACGCTTACCACCGGGCTCTCCCCGCTGAGATAGCGGTCCACCTGGTTCTTCGCCACCAGATAGTCCACCGGCACGCAGTTGATGGCCAGCCAGCCCGCCAGCGCCAGGGGAAAGGCCGTCCGGCAGAACCGGAACTCCGGCTTTACGGCCTTCCAAAGCCCCGCCAGGAGAAACAGGGCCGTCATTCCCATGCCCCAATAGGTCATGCACCGCTTGAAGCTCAAACCGTAGGCGGAGACGTACAGCGTCATCCGCCAGGCGGCGGAGGCCAGCAGAACCAGGCTCTCCCCCGCCAGCGCCGCGCACAGCCCCCGCAGGATCTTCCAGGCCGTTCCCTCCCGCCGGGAAAGGCCCAGGGCCGCCAGCATCAGGCTCAGGTTTACCACCGTTACCCCCACCATCTGGAAAAAGCCGCTCCGGGCCCACTCGGCGTAGCTCACGCCCCGGCTCTCCAGGTATTCCGGCCCGCCGAACAGCCCGGCGGACTGGACCGCCAGAAAGGCCAGGTACAGCCCGTCCACCGCCGCCAGCGCCAGCACGAAGCCCAGAGCGTCCGCCTGGGGACCCTTCTTCTCCTCCGGCGGGCACAGCAGCCTGGGGTGCGCCAGGGCGTAGAGCAGGCTGAACACGAAGGGGGTGAATACCAGCGCCCAGAATATCCGCTGGAGCGCGCCGCTGAAATGGAGCGTGCGGATGCAGGCGTTAAGCCCCTCCAGGGACGCGGCGAACAGCGCGTCCGCCGAAGTCAGCACCGGCAGCAGAACGGACACCAGCGCCGCGGCCCCGCAGAGCCCCAGTACCACCGCCATGGTGCGCTTGGGCTTTTCCCCGCTCCGCTTATCGGGGGCCGCCGCCGCGAAACAGGCCCACAGATTTCCAAACAGCCCCTGGAACAAAAGACGGCACCGCTCCCAAAGCATCCGCGGGTCCCACCAGGGGCGGCTTCCAAGGCCCGCCAGGGCGTGGACGGGAATCAGCGCCGCCAGGGCCAGCAGGTTCCAGCAGCGGAAGTACCAGTTGGAGCCCAGGGCCATCGCTGCGGCCAGGAACAGGTTCGCCGCCAGCAAGACCCGGCCGGAGCGCCGCTCAAAGGTCTTCGGTCCCAGCCAGGCCAGGAGCAGCGCGTACCAGGCGAACACCGTGGCCGTCAGCCCGGCGCAGGGGCCGTGCCACAGGAAACCGTCCACCATCAAAAGACAGAATCCCAGCGTCAAGGCCAGGAACCGGCGGTAACGGCCCATGGATTCCCCGGCCAAGTCCCGTTTTTGGGCACACTTCGTGGACCCTTCCGGCGGAAGGGCTTTGATTTCTTCACTCATATCAGATTCTCCTATCCGGCTGTCCGCCTGCTGCGGACAGGTCCTTCTTTATCCTGCGCCGCCGGCCTCATCGGGGACATACTCCAGAATGTCGCCCGGCTGGCAGTCCAGGGCGGCGCAGACCGCCTCCAGGGTGGAGAAGCGGACGGCCCTGGCTTTGTTGTTTTTCAGCACCGACAGGTTCGCCAGGGTGATGTCCACCTTCTCCGAGAGCTGGGAAAGATTCATTTTCCGCTTCGCCATCATCACGTCCAGATTCACAACAATCATGGCGGCACCTCAAATGGTCAGGTCGTTTTCCGCCTTCAGCTCCGCCGCCTGGCGGAACAGGGCGGAGCAGACGCAGCACAGCAGTCCCCCCATGGCGAACATGGGCACGAACAGGGCGTTGTAGGTGGCCAGGGGCAGGGGGGACTGGTAGCAGCACACGCTGAAAATCACCCGTGCCAGCGCGGCGGCGGCGATGAGGAAGCAGCAGACGGCGGCCCGCCGCAGGCTGACGGCGTTCTCTGGGGCAAAGGGCTCCCCCCGGAGGATGGTGCTCAGCACCCGCCGGGCCTGCCAGAGAATCAGGGCGGTCTGGATTCCGGCGAAGACCAGGAACAGCGTCAAGACCAATTGGTAGGCGTTGAACTCCGTCCAGCCGGCGAGCCAAAGGATCGCGCTTGCGGCGATGGCGGCGGCGATAATGTCGTCCTCCCCGGGGAAAAGGATTCCGCCGAAATAAGACAGCGCGCCCTCCAGCAGCCCCTCGCTGCCGGTAAACACAATCGTGGGAACCAGGTACAGCACCGCCACGTTGCACGCCAGCGCAATCAGCACCAGCACATTCAGCACCCTGGCGATTTTTTGGACTGGAATTTTTCCCATAGACCCTCCCCCTTTCACAGCGGCCTGGTGATGAACTCCATCATCACCGCCGCTCCCGCCGTCAGAAGGAAAAAGACTCCCACGGCGGAGAAAATTTTCAGCTTGTTCCCCTGCCGGAATCCGCTTGCCGCCATTACGCCGCCCCACAGGGCCAGCGCCAGGGCGGCGGGGAGCAAAAACACCGTCAATCCCATGGCATGCGCCTCCTTTTTCTGGTATCCTACCATGAGGTGAGCTGTTTGTCAATAATATATTATCGTTTTTCGATAAAAATAAATTGATAATCAAAAAGAGGGCGGAGACGCCGGCCCCGGAGGACGGGGCCGGGAAGGGCCAAAAAAACTGTCACGAATTTGTTACACCTTTCCGCCGGAAATCTGGTATACTGAAAATAAGATTTTTCGACAGAAAGGAACCGCCGCCATGCGCCGCTTAATGAGCCTCGTACTGCTTCTCCTCCTCCTGAGCGCCTGCGCCCCCTCCGCCCCGCCTGCGGAGGAGCCGCCTCCCCCGGAACCGGAAATCCAGGAGCCGGAAACGCCCCCCGCCCCGGTTCAGGAGCCCTATGAAATCAAGGACCCCACCCAGGAGCGGGAGGGCTTCGTCCCCTGGACGGGAATTGTGGAGCACCTCTTTTTCCATCCCGTCATCGCCTACCCGGAGCTGGCCTTCGACGGAGACAGCCAGGCCAACGGCCTGGACGACTTCATGGTCACCGTGGACGAGTACAACAAAATTCTCCAAAGCGTCTACGACCAGGACTATGTCCTGGTGGACATCAACAGCGTCTGGAGCGAGGAGGAGGGAGAGGACGGCCCCCATATGGTCCGCAACACCCTCTACCTCCCGGAGGGGAAGAAGCCCCTGGTCCTCAGCTATGACGACACGAACTACTATCCCTACATGCTGGAAAACGGCTTTGCCTACAAGCTGATTATCGGGGAGGACCTGAAAATCGCCTCCTGGGGCCTGGACCCGGAGGGGAACGAGGTCGTCAGCCGGGATCTGGACGCCATCCCCATTCTGGACAAATTTGTGGAGGAGCACCCGGACTTCTCCCCCTTCGGGGCCAAGGGCTGTTTGAGCCTGACAGGCTACGAGGGCATCCTAGGCTACCGCACCCAGACGAACACCAAGGAGTGGGACGACGTGAAGGAAGCCAACCGCCAGAAGGAGCGGGAGGCCGTCAAGCCCATCGTCGAGGAGCTCCGCCGCACCGGCTGGACCTTCGGCAGCCACACCTGGGGCCACATCCGCCTGGGGGACGGGAACATGACCCGGATTCAGGCGGACACCCAGCGCTGGCTGGACGAGGTGGGGAGCCTGGTGGGGGAGACCTCAATCCTGTTCTACCCCCACGGCGAGCGCCCCGACGGCAACGACTGGACCCTGACAGGCCCGGCCTTCCAGTACCTGCAGGGCCAGGGCTTCCGGGTCTTCTGCTCCGTGGGCGTGGAGAGCTTCAGCTTCATTAAAAAGGATATCAGCGCCGTCATCTGCGACCGCCTCCACCCGGACGGCACCACCCTCCGCCACTCCCGGGAGCGGTACCTGCAATTCTACGACGCGAAGGACATCATAGACTTAACCGTCCGCCCGGAGCGGGAGCTCTCCTGGACGGAGGAGTAAGAAAGGAGTTTCGCCATGACAAGAGAAGAACTAAAAGCCGCCGCCATCGCCATGCTGGACCGGGCCTATATCCCCTATTCCCACTTCCCTGTGGGAGCGGCCCTGGAGTGCTCCGACGGCACGGTTTTCACCGGATGCAACATTGAAAACGCCGCCTATTCCCCCACCCTCTGCGCCGAGCGGGTGGCGGTGGGGAAGGCTGTCAGCGAGGGACACCGGGACTTCGTCCGCATCGCAGTGGCGGGCCGCTGTGAGGACTTCTGCGTCCCCTGCGCCGTCTGCCGCCAGGTGCTCTACGAGTTCGCCCCGGACATGGAGGTCGTCAGCCTCAACGGCAAGGGGGAGGAGCTGTCCCGGACCCTCCGGGAGCTGCTGCCCCACGGCTTCGGCCCGAAGTATTTGCTGAAAGAGGAATAAACCAACGCCCCGCCTTAACGGCGGGGCGCTGTCTTTTCCCACTGGTACGAATGCGGGCGCATATAGGGGTTATTTTCTTCGGTTTGCCCGGCTGATTCTGGTCAGTACAATGCCAACC
Organism: uncultured Oscillibacter sp.; assembly: GCA_949959305.1. Lineage (GTDB taxonomy): Bacteria > Bacillota > Clostridia > Oscillospirales > Oscillospiraceae > Oscillibacter. Next base: position 60,096 of record CATLJA010000001.1, on the reverse strand, counting down.
AGTATACAGACAGCGCCCACGATGAGCAACGGGGTGTCCGCATACCGGGACAGGAGAAAAATACCTATGAGCAGCAAAAGTACACCGATGGCTCCTACAGCATACATGACGAAATCTCCTCCTTATGGAATCGCCGCCTTCTTCACCGGGCCGCTTGACCGGACAGGGGCTTTCCCTTGTCAGAATTCAAAGACCTGCCCGGCCCGTTCCACCGGAACCGTCACAGGTGTAAAGGCGGGATGCTTTTCCAGAAATTTCCTGGCAAAGGCGAAATTCCCCCATTGGTGCATAGGCAGGAAGCGCCGGATATCCGCCGTTTCGAGAAAATACGCCGGGCCCCAGAAGCCCGCCTCCCCCAGCCGGGGGTCCAGGGGCAGCATGGCCAGGTCGATTTTCCGGCCCCGGAGGGGCTCTGTGTACTTCTTGAAATTGGCGGCCATGTTATGGTTCCATGCCTTGTCCTCCCCCTCCCAGTGCCACCAGTTCAAGTCCCCGGCGTGGAAGACGGTTTGCCCACCGGGCAGCGTTACCAGGAAGGCCGCGCCCTCGTCGGTGGAGGACAGGGTTTCAATCTCCGCCTGGGGCAGGGAAAGGGTTTGACCGCCCTGGAGTACCCGGGCTTTCCCCGCCGTCTCCGGGGAAATGCCCTGGAGACGGCGGCGGTGGAGATCCAGGGAGATGCCCTTGCCCAGGAGGAAATAGACGTCCCGGTTACTGCCGTCCAGGACCTCCTCCCTCCGGCTGTCCAGGGCGAAGATCCGGGGGTCAAAGTGGTCCGGGTGGGCGTGGCTGGCAAAAACGTACAAGGGGACTCCCGGCGCAGCCGCCGGGAGCTCCCCCTTCCACCAGTCGAACAGCAGCGAGACGAAATCCGTCTCCACCAGGAAGCCGCTGTGGTCCAGGAATGTGACGCGCGTCATTTCAGCTTCACCGCCGTGCCGTAGGCCACCACCTCGGCGGCCCCCTGCATCACGGACGACGAGCCGTAGCGGACGTTGACCACCGCGTCGGCCCCCAGGGCCTGGGCCTCGTCCACCATGCGCTTCGTGGCAATCTGGCGGGCCTCGTTAAGCATCTCGGTGTAGCCCGCGATTTCGCCGCCCACCAGGGTTTTCATGCCGGCCATGAAGTCCTTTCCGAAGTTCTTGGACTGGACCACCGTCCCCTTCACGATTCCCAGGGCCTCGATTTCCTTTCCGGGCACATAGTCAATATTCAGCAGCAGCATCGGATTCTCCTCCTTCAATTTCTTTGAAACGTTCTTTTAACACCACCAGGGCGGGGATAACCGGCAGCCCGCACGCGCCCGACAGGGCGGCGAACAGCCAGAACGCCCGCCTGGGCAGGTCCGGGATAAAGCAAAGCGCGGCGAACAGGGCCGCGCAGGCCGCCTGGAACAGGAGGAACGTCAAAACGCCCAGCACGGCCTGCCGCCGGCGGCGGCGCTTTCGGGATTCTGTGGAGACCGGCACGGCGGTCCCTCCTTTCATCATAGAATGGGGGAGGCGGCAAAAGTGGGCTTGCGGCGGGAAAGCTTTTATGCTATAATGCCCAGTAAGCGGCGGTCAAACCAGGGAATTGCCTCCGGCCGGACCGGCACAGGCTTTCAAATATTTGATACAGGTGGTGCGGTATGGGTATTTTTTCGTTTTTAAACCGGGACCAGGACCTTGAGGAATATATCCCGGCGCCGACGGTTCCGGCGCTGGAAGAAACGGCCCCGGGCCTTCCCGAAATGTGCAGGGAGATGCCGATCGAGGTGGTGGAGAAATCCGGCCGGGTGCTGAACACCGGCCTCATCACCGAGCACGGGGGGAAGGAGCTCACCATGGGCCGCCACCCCGGCGGGCTGTCCTTCAAGGTCCTCGAGCCGGGCAGCACGGTGTATGTCCGGGGCTGTGACAACAAGATGAACCAGTTCTACCTCCGGGCTGCCGTGGAGGAGTCCTCCCGCGTCCTGATGCGGCTGAAGGACCTGGAGCCGGAGGTCCACGAAAACCACCGGGACACCTTCCGCCTGGCGGTGAACAACGTCCCCATTTCCATCTATTACCTGAACGACGAGCGCCTTGAGCGGCCGGAGGAGTGCAGGCTGGTGGACATCAGCACCGGCGGCTGCTGCTTCACCTCGGAGTACCTCCACGGGGAGGGCGAGGTGCTGCGCCTGAAAATCAAGCTGGAGGACTACGTCGCCATGGACTTCATCGGCGAGGTTATCCGGGTGGTGGAGTGCGGGCCCAGCGAGTTCCGCTGCGGCGTGCTGTTCGCCCAGCTGAAAAAGGATGAAATCAACTCCCTGACGAAAATCCTGTTCAACATGCAGCTTGGCAACCGCCGGGAGCACAGCCGCTCCGAGGACGGGCACTGGTAAATACCGCGTTTCGCGGGGCGCTTCTTGGGAAGCGCCCCGTTTTCGCGCCTCAGTAGCGGCTGGCCTCCTCCTCCTCGCCGCCGTCAATCTCGTCCAGACGCTGGAGCAGCGCCCGGATGATTCCGGCGATTACCGCGCCGCCCAGGACGGCGTAGGTCAGCAGGAAGGGAGCCGCCGCGAATTCTCCGGCCTCCGCCAGCCCGCCTATGGACAGCAGGGAGATTCCCACCAGCGGGACCATATACAGCACCACGCCCACGGTAATGACAATGGGAGCGGCTTTCTTTTTAGTAGTTTTTCGCATCGTCAATTTCTCCTTTCCCGATTTCCCGGATTCGCTGGACCAGAGCCAGCACCACGCCGCCGCTGATGATCAGGGGGACCAGGGCGATGACCGCCAGCATGAAGGCCGGGGGCGCTTCCGCGGCCCTCAGGACGGTGCTCCAGAGAATCAGCCCCGCAAAGCCCGCCATCAGCAGCACCATCAGCACGGTGATGACCACCGGGGCCACATAGCGGACGCGCACGTCCTGCCTCTGCTTGTTCTGGAAGGTGGCTCCGCCCTGCTCCATGGCCTCCATCTCCTTTAAAACGCTTTCCGCGTCCAGGTCTTCCAGCCGCTCCTGCCGCTCCGTCAGCCCGGCGCACAGGCGGATGGCCTGGTCCAGGTTTTCCCGGTTCCGCTCCAGGGTGACCAGATGGCGGCGCATGCCGTCCCCCACGGTGTGGACGCCGCCCTGCATCTTCCGAATTTCCTCCAGGGATATGCCCAGCTTCCGCAGAAGCTTAATCTGGAGAAGGGTCCGCACCTCGGCCTCTCCATAATCCCGGTAGCCGTTCTCGCTGTTGCGCCGGGGGGCCAGCAGTCCCTCGGACTCGTAGAAGCGGATGTTCTTCCGGGTGATGCCCACCAGGGCCTCCACCTCGTTGATTTTCATGTCCTCACCTCGGTTTTCGGTTTCATGATACACCTTCCAGCAGGGGGAAGGTCAAGAGGAATTTTGTAAATTTCCGAAGAAGGGCAAAAAAACGCCGGAGGGGCGGCCTCCGGCGCTGAGTCATATGGCGCTTGGGGGCCGCTCCTCCCGCTCCAGAGGAATGTCCGGCCGGGCGGCGGCGACGGCGTCCAGCACCCCGTTGGCATTCGCCAGCTTCTCAAAGGTGAAGTCCTGGTAGAACTCTCCGCCGTCATAGTACAGACGCAGGCGGGTCACCGGCAGGGCCTTGCCGCAGCAGCCCGTCAGGGGCATGCTGGTGTTCCGGGTCAGGGCCCGGGTGAGCGAGGCGAAGGAGAGGTACTGCGTCCCGGGGAAGGCGGGAAAGTAAATGGCGCTGCGGCTGAAACGGTACTGCTCCGCCCGGCGGGCGGTTTTATAGTCCGCGGAGGGCTCCTCCAGCGGGCTGGACCTGGCAAGGGGCTTCGGTGTGAAAATCGCCATGGCGGAAACCTCCTGTGCGGATAATTATTTTCAGTATAGCCGCCTTTTTCCAAAAGCTCCATGGCAAAAGCAACAGGAAATGGAAAATACGGTGGAAATGCCACTTGCCCCCGGGAGGAAAGGGCGCTATACTAATACCCGGAGCCCGCCCGGCGGGCGTTCGCTTTCAAATATCATCTCTTTTGATCGGAGGCTTTTCATGTACCGGATCAAGACATTCAATAAGATCGCCCCCCAGGGGCTGGAGCGGCTGGATCCCGCCCGCTATCAGGTGGGGGAGGACGTGACGGAGGAGGAGGGCATTCTGGTCCGCTCCGCCAGCCTGCTGGACTACGCCTTTCCGGAAAGCCTGTTGGCCGTGGCCCGGGCGGGGGTGGGCGTGAACAACATCCCCCTGGACCGCTGCTCCGAAAAGGGGATCGCCGTCTTTTCCACCCCCGGGGCCAACGCCAACGCCGTGAAGGAGCTGGTCCTCTGCGCCATGCTCATCTCCTCCCGGGACGTGACCGGCGCGGTGCGCTGGGTGAGGAACCAGGCCGCCTCCGGCGTGGAGGTGGAGGCCGTGGTGGAGAAGGGCAAGTCCGCCTTCGTGGGCCCGGAGCTCTACCGGAAGGCTCTGGGCGTCATCGGCCTGGGGGCCATCGGCTCTCTGGCCGCCAACGCGGCGCTGGACCTGGGGATGGACGTGTACGGCTTCGACCCCTTCCTCTCCGTGGACGCGGCGCTGCGGCTGGACCGGCACGTCCGCGTGGTCCGGGACGTAAACGAGCTTTATAAAAAGGCGGACTACATCACCGCCCACATCCACTACAACGAGAAGACCCGCCATATGATCGGCGCGGAGGCTTTCGCCGCCATGAAGCCGGGGGCGCGGCTCATCAACCTGGCCCGGGGCGGCATCGTGGACGACGAGGCCCTGCTGGCCGCCCTGGACGCGGGGAAGGTGACGGCCTACGTCACCGACTTCCCCACCAACAAACTGGTGGCGAATCCCCACGTCATCGCCATGCCCCACCTGGGGGCCTCCACCCCGGAAAGCGAGCAGAACTGCGCCGTTATGGCGGCGGAGGAGCTGCGGGACTACCTGGAGAACGGGAACATCAGGAATTCCGTCAACCTTCCCGACGTGTACCTGGAGCGCAGCGGCGCCCAGCGGCTCTGCGTCCTCCACAAGAACATTCCCGCCATGCTGGCCAGCATCACCGCCCTCCTCAGCCGGGACGGCGTGAATGTGGAAAACCTGAGCAACAAGAGCAAGGGAGACTACGCCTACACCCTGGTGGACCTGGGGGCCCGGGTGGAGCCCGCCGTGCTGGAGGATTTGAAGCGCCTGGCCAACGTCGTCCGGGTGCGGGCCATCGGCTGAAGCGCCGCGCGGAAAAAAGCAATGAGGGGAGCCGCTTATGTTTGATTTGAACGGAGCCTTGCAGCGCTTCGCCGGGAAGATTGCCCTGGAGAACATCCTGGCCGCCGCCGTTACGCTGGCGGTGTGCATGGCGGCGGCGCGGCTGCTGCTGAAGCTGGCCCGCCGCCTCCTGGACCGGACGAAGCTGGAGGAGCGCATCCGGCGGTATATCCTGATGCTGCTGAAGCTGCTGCTGTACACGCTGACGGTGGTGTTCACCGCCGGAAGCCTGGGAATCAATATGACCTCCCTGGTGGCCCTGCTGTCCGTGGGGTCCCTGGGGGTCACCCTGGCGGCGGAGGACGTGCTGGGCAACGTGGCCGGGGGGCTGGTGATTCTGTCCTCCCATCCCTTTGTCATCGGGGACTTCATCGAGTCCGGCGGAGTCTCCGGCACGGTGGAGGAAATCAGCCTGAACCACACGAAGCTCACCACCCCCGACGGCCTGACGGCCCTGCTGCCCAACAAGGAGCTTGCCGCCTCCAAGGTCATCAACTACACGGCGCTGGGGCGGCGGCGGATTGTCTGGAAGATGAGCGCCGCCTACGGTGCGCCCACGGAGGACGTGAAGGCCGCCTGCCTCCGGGCGGCGGAGGCCACGGAGCATATCCTCCCCGACCCGCCCCCGGCGGTGTACCTGACAGCCTTTGCCGAAAGCGGCGTTGAATTCACCGTCTACTGCTGGGCTGCGGCGGAGGACTTCTGGACCACTCAGTTCGCCCTGGCGGAGAACCTGCGGGCGGAGTTTGCCAGGGCGGGGGTGGAGATTCCCTATAACAAGCTGGATGTGCACATTCAAAAGGACTGATAAAAAGCGGGTTCCCGGCCCTTGCCGGGAACCCGCTTTTTAGAAATTCTGTTACACCGGGCCGGTGATGGTCCCGTCGTCCGCTTCCGCCTCCAGGCCGTTGGCGATACGCAGGAGGAGAAAGCCCGCCAGGGTCAGCGCCCCCCCGGCGTAGACGAGGAGGGAGGAGAGATACGCGCTCCCGTCCGCCAGGGAGGCGGCGCAGAGAACCAGGGCGCAGGAGGCGTAGAACCCGAAGCGCCGGGTCCGTCCGGCCTGGAAGGCGAAGGAGCTGAGCCGGTAAAAGCCCAGGGTCAGGAACACCAGGGCCAGCAGCTCCACATAGTACATGGTCAGGGAGGGGTTTACCGAGTCGATGCGGTAGGTCAGCACCAGCCGCACCACCAGCGCCGCCACGGGCAGCAGGGTGATGGCGCAGGGGGCCCTGTGCCTGGGCCCGCCGGGGCGGCGGCGGCAGCCCGCCAGCACCGGCAGCAGGGAGACGGCGGCGGCCAGGGTCAGCGCGCCCAGCAGCGTCTGCCCCTGGGGAGAAAAGCCCAGCCCCCCGGCCCGGAGGATGCCGTAAATGGCGTGCCGGGAGGAGACCAGACCCTCCGGCAGCATGCGCAGGCTCTCCGCCAAATCGCTGAGGCCGGCGAGGGCCAGAAGAAGCGTGCCGCACGCGGGGATGGCCAGCAGCCCGGCGCTGTCCGAGGAGAAATCCCTGGGCAGGACGGGGCCGGGGTCCTCCTCCGCCGGGAGAAGCCGGGCCGTCAGGGCCAGGACGGCGGCGAGGGCAGCCAGCAGAACCGCCAGGGCCAGGGCGGCGAAGTTGCCGGGGATGGGCAGGCCGGTGTCCGCCTCGTAGCCGGTGTGGTTTTGCAGCAGCCGCAGCACGCAGGCGGCGGCCCCGCCCAGCGCCGCCGACAGGGGAAGCGCGTAATATTTGTTCATAACGGCCGGTCCTTTCAAAAATCGGTTCACGGAAAGCTCCGCTCAATTCAGCATCCCTTAGTATAGCACAGGAAGCGGCGGCTGAAAAGGGGGAATTTTCCGGGACTCCCTGGGGGTTCCTTTAAGAAAGGCGCTGTCAGGCTGGGCGGCTTCTGCGAAAGCATATTGATAGGGCGGCGGCCCCGTGCTATAATCAGTTCGGAAAATCAAAGTCTGCAACATGGGAGGAACGCATTATGCAGGAAGCCGTCTTGAAGATAAAAGAATTAGGCGCGCCGCCGGAGGGCTTTGAGGGGGATGTCTTTCCCGGAGACGAAGGATTTCCCCCTGAGGAGACGATCAATTTGTGGGAAGAATACCAAGACGCGGCGGATTCCATCACCCGGCCGGTGACGTGGGAGGAGGCGGAGGTTCTTATACGGTGCTGTCCCACCAACCACATGGCCGGAATTGAATGGACCGTTTTGCATTGCATAGAAAGTGTTTTTGCGCCGGAGGCGGCGGAGGACTTCCGGAACCTGATTGAAAACTGCAACTCGGACATGATGAAGAATATGCTGCTGGAGCGCCTTCGAAATTATATCCGCGGCAGGGAAGGGTGACGTCCGGGTTCCCCTCTTGCATATTTTGGCGGACGGCCCTGCTGCCCGGCCTTCGGCGGCGGCGTGGGCGTGAAAAAGGGCGGCGGCCTTAAGGCCGCCGCTTCCGCGTGTATTCCGGGCCTTATCCCAGGGCCACGTCCAGCACCATCATGATGAGGAAGCCCCCGACAAAGCCGCAGGTCCCCGCCCGGCTGTGGGCCTGGGGCACCAGCTCCTCCACCACCACGTACAGCATCGCCCCGGCGGCAAAGCTCAAAAGCCAGGGCATCATGGGGTGGGCCCAGGCGGCAATCAGCACCACCAGGATGCCGAACACCGGCTCCACCGCCCCGGACAGCATCCCGCCGGTGAAGGCGCCCAGCCGCCCCCGGCCCTCCTGCCGCAGGGGCAGGGCCACCGCCGCCCCCTCCGGGAAGTTCTGGATGCCGATGCCCAGCGCCAGGGCCATGGCCCCGGCGGCTCCCTCTCCCGCCGCCGCCAGGGCGAAGGCCAGGCCCACCGCCATGCCCTCCGGCACGTTATGTAGGGTGATGGCCGTCATCAGCAGCGTGTTCTGCCGCCAGGCGCCGTCCGCCTCCTTCTTCCGCCGCAGGCGGGGCAGCAGCGCGTCCAGCGCCGCCAGGAACACGACCCCCAGCAGCATCCCCGCCGCCGCCGGAAGCCAGCCGGGGAGCTTTCCCTCCTCCGACGCCTGGGAGATGGCGGGCAGGAGCAGGCTCCACACGGAGGCCGCCGTCATCACCCCGGCGGCAAAGCCCAGCATCGCCTTTTGGAACCGGGGTTTGGGCTCCCCGGAGAGAAAAAACACCATGGCGGCGCCCAGGGTGGTCATCAGGAAGGTGAAGCCCGTGCCCAGGGCGGCCCAGCCAAGAGACCGCAGCATACGCATCAACGCCTTTGCTTGGAAATTCAGGCTCCGGGCCCGGGGGCCCGCTCCGCCCGTATGCCAGTATAAGCGGAGAGGACAGAAGTGGTGCTTGCTTTTCCAAATCCGGCGTGGTATACTGTGGGTAACTTGATACAAGGCGAAGGGCCTCATATAAGCCCGCTGTATGGCGCGGGCGTTTCTACGGAGCCGCCGAAGGCTTCTCTATGGGTGTCTGTACGGAGGGGGAAAAGCTTCCCCCGGCCGGGCAGGCGTCCTTTTTGTTTTTGTATCGGCAAATTAAAAAAGGGGTTGTTGGCATGTCGGTTACGGTTTTAAAGGGGACCATCGTCTCCGCTCCGGTCCTGGGACAGCTGGACGTTACGGAAAACGGCTGTCTTATCGCGGAGGACGGAAAGATTACCGGGGTTTTCCCGGTCCTGCCGGAGCAGTACGCCGGGGCGGCGGTGGAGGACTACGGGAACGCGCTGATTCTGCAGTCCCTGGCGGACCTGCACCTCCACGCCCCCCAGTACCCCATGCTGGGGATGGGCATGGACCTGCCGCTTCTGGACTGGCTGAACGCCTATACCTTTCCCACGGAGGCCCGCTTCGCCGACCCGGGCTACGCCCGGGAGGTCTACCGCAGGCTGGCCCGGGAGTTGATTGAGAACGGGACCACGCGGGTGTGCATGTTCTCCTCCCTCCACCGCCAGGCCACGCTGGTTTTGATGGAGGAGCTGGAAAGGGCCGGGGTTACCGGATATGTGGGAAAGGTGAACATGGACCGCAACGGCATCCCCGCCCTCCAGGAGGAGACGGAGGAGTCCAAGCGGGAGACCCTCCGCTGGCTGGAGGAGTGCCGGGATTTCCGGTATGTCAGGCCCATCCTCACCCCCCGGTTCACCCCCTCCTGCACCGATGGGCTGATGGAGTTTCTGGGGAAGCTGGCGGCGGAGCGGGACCTTCCCGTCCAGTCCCACCTGTCGGAGAACACCGGGGAAATCCGGTGGGTGGGGGAGCTGCACCCGGACTGCGGACAGTACTGGGAGACTTACGCCAAGTACGGCCTTTGGACGGATAAGACCCTGATGGCCCACTGCGTCTGGTCCGACGGGCGGGAGCGGGCGGCCATGCGGGACGCGGGGGTCACCGTGGTCCACTGCGCGGATTCCAACCAGAACATCTGCTCCGGCACGGCCCCGGTCCGGGTGATGCTGAACGAGGGGCTGAAGGTGGCCCTGGGCAGCGATATTGCCGGGGGGGACCGCCTCAGCATGTTCGACGTGGTGGCGGCTTCCATCCGGGCCTCCAAGGCGCGGCGGATTCTGGACGGCTGGGAGACGGACTTCCTCACCGTGGCGGAGGGGTGGTACCTGGGGACCTCCGCCGGGGCGGCCTTCTTCGGGGAGAAGCCGGGCTTCGCCCCGGGGAACAGCCTCCACGCCGTGGTGCTGGACGACGGGGACCTCCCCCAGCCCCATCCCCTGACGGCGCGGGAGCGCCTGGAGCGCTGCGTCTACCGGCGGCAGGAGAACGCCGTCCGGGCGGTCTGGAGCGCGGGGCGGAAGGTGTTTTCCGCCGGGGAGGGCTGATTCTGCCCGGGCGAACGGAGGACGCGCGTCAATGCAATATCCATCAGGACGGGGCGGCGCGGGCCGCCCCGCCTCATTTTTTGGAGCCGCTTCCAGAACCTGTTCCTTGCCCGGGCCGGGGGGCGTGCGGTAAAATGGGACGAGGAATTTTTTCGTGAGATATTTTATGAGAGGAGCCTGGAACCATGCGGAAAGCACGCCGTTTTGCCCTGCTGGCCCTGATATTCACCCTGCTGCTGTCCCTGGCGGACGCCGGAGGGGCCTCCGCCGCCGGGAGCGGCGGAACGGGGGAGGTGGTGGGCTATTACGCCTCCTGGGCCGCCGCCCAGGGCTGTGCGCCGGATACGCTCCCGGCGGAGCGGTTTACGCAGATTAACTACGCCTTCGCCAAAATCGAGGACGGCCGGGCCGTCCTGGGCGACCCGGCCCGGGACGGGGAGAACCTCCGTGGGCTGACGGAGCTGCGGAAGCGGAATCCGGATTTGAAAATTGTCCTCTCCCTGGGGGGCTGGGACGACTCCGCCGGGTTTTCCGGCGCGGCGGCCTCCGCCGAAAGCCGGGCCGTCTTCGCCCAATCCTGCGTGGAGCTGATGGCGGAGCACGGCCTGGACGGGGTGGATCTGGACTGGGAGTACCCCGTCTCCGGCGGGGCCCCCGGCGCGGTCCACCGGCCCCAGGACAAGGAGAACTTCACCCTGCTCCTGCGGGAGCTCCGCCAGGAGCTGGACCGCCAGGGGCGGCGGGACGGGAAGCGCTATGTCCTGAGCGCCGCCGGAGCGGTGAGCGGCGGGTATCTGAACAACATCGAGCCTCAGGCGGTGGCGGAAACCGTGGACCACATTTTCCTTATGGCCTATGACCTGCACGGGCCCTGGGACTCCTCCGCGGACCTCAACGCCCCCCTCTACGCCCCCTCCGGCGGCCCGGCCCGGTACCGCGCCAGCGTGGACGACGGCATTTCCGCCTGGCTGGGCCGGGGCGTTCCGCCGGAGAAGCTGGTGCTGGGAATACCGCTGTACGGCTACATATACCGGGGCGTTTCCAGCCGGAACGGCGGGCTGTACCAGCCCTTTGAAAGCGCCGGGTCCGTTTCCTGGGACAAGGTGAAGTCGGAGTACCTGAGCGATTCCGCCTGCCGCCGGTTCCGCCACGAGGAGGCGGAGGTCCCCTACCTCTACGGAAACGGCTCCTTCCTCTCCTACGACGATGAGGAGTCCGCCGCCGCCAAGGCGGCGCTGGCCCGGCGGCGCGGCCTGGGAGGCGTGGGCTTTTGGGAGCTGTCCCAGGACAGGGAGGGAGACCTGGTGCAGAGCGCCTGGGAAGCCTGGAACGGCGGGCGTTTCCGGGACGTGCCCCAGGACGCGTGGTACGCCGGGGCGGTGGAGCGGGTCTGCGCCGCCGGACTGATGAACGGCACGGGCCCGGGGACCTTTTCCCCCGGCGGGACGGTGACCCGGGGGCAGATTACCGCCATTTTGTACCGCCTGGCGGGAGAGCCCGCCGTCCAGGGCCCCTCCTTCTCCGACGTGCCCGCCGGGGCCTATTACAGCCGGGCCGTGGCCTGGGCGGCCCGGGAGGGGATCGCGGCGGGCTTCGGCGACGGGACCTTCCGCCCCGGCCTCCCGGTGAGCCGCCAGCAGCTGGCCGCCATCCTCTGGCGGTACGCCGGGCTGGAAAACGCGGACAGCGGGGCCCGGGCTTCCCTTGCGGACTGGCCGGACGGGGCGGAGGTAAGCGGCTATGCCCGGGAGGCTATGAGCTGGGCCCTGGCGGAGGGCATTCTGGGAGGCACGAAGCAGGGAACCCTCCAGCCCCAGGGCCGGGCCTCCCGAAGCCAGGCCGCCGTGCTGCTGGACCGTTTTTTGGGAGTGCTGGAAAATACGTAAGCCGGAAGAGGCGGGGGCTTTTGCCCTTGCCTCTTTTTGCCGGAGCTGGTATACTGTGTCCATCAGGAGAAAGGATGACGCCTATGAAACGCTGGTTCGGCGGCCTGCTGGCCGCGCTGACGCTGCTCTCCCTTGCCGCCTGCGGCGGCACGGCGGCCCTCCCGGAGGGAAGCCGGTTCGAGGACGCGAAAATCGACCTTCCCACCGCGGAGGACCCGGCGGAGCCGGAGGGCTCCGCGGAGCTGGAAGACCCCGCCGCCCCGGAGGAGGCCGGAGAATTGCCGGAGGAGCCGGAGCGGCCCGGAAACGCCCCGGAGGACAACCGCGCCGCCGGGGAAGACCTCCTCCCGGAGAACGGGAGCTACACCACCAAGGAGGACGTGGCCCTCTACATCCACACCTACGGCCGCCTTCCGGACAACTTCATCACAAAAAAGGAGGCCCAGGACCTGGGCTGGTCCGGCGGGAGCCTGGAGCCCTACGCCCCGGGCATGTGCATCGGCGGGAACCGCTTCGGCAACTACGAGGGCCTTCTCCCGGAGGCGGAGGGCCGGAGCTACACGGAGTGCGACGTCGGCACCCTGGGGGCCCGGAGCCGGGGGGCCAGGCGGATCGTCTTCTCCAACGACGGCCTGATTTACTACACGGAGGACCACTACGAGTCCTTCGAGCTTTTGTACGGGGACGCGGGCGATGGCTGAGGTGGTGCTGGACGGGCTGGAGCTGCGGTCCATGGAGGCGGTTCACGACCGCTTTGCCCCGCTCCTGCCGGAGTGGTACGGGCGGAATTTGGACGCCCTGTTCGACTGCCTGACGGATTTGCGGGAGCCCGTGACGGTCCGCCTCCTCCACCGGGCGGCCCTGGAGGAGCGGCTGGGCCGCCGGGGGCGGGCGCTGGTCCGCCTCCTTTGCCGGGCGGCGGCGGAAAACCCCCGGGTGACCCTGCTGTGGGAGTGAGCGGCGGGGGCAAAGCCGGCCCGCCGCGCCGTTGACAAGCCGGGCCTCAAATGTTAATATGAACGGGTATATGCTTCCCGGCGGGGGCCCGCCGGGCAGAACGAAAGAATAGGAGAGCGGTATGGCAACGAAATACGTATTTGTCACCGGCGGCGTGGTCTCCGGCCTGGGCAAGGGCATCTGCGCGGCCTCCCTGGGGCGGCTTTTGAAGCAGCGGGGCGTCCGGGTGCGGAACCAGAAATTCGACCCCTACATCAACGTGGACCCCGGCACCATGAGCCCTTACCAGCACGGAGAGGTCTTCGTCACCGAGGACGGCGCGGAGACCGACCTGGACCTGGGGCATTACGAGCGCTTCGTGGACGAGGACCTCAGCGGCAACAGCTCCATCTCCTCCGGCAAAATCTACTGGTCCGTGCTGAACCGGGAGCGCCGGGGGGACTACCTGGGGGCCACCGTCCAGATCATCCCCCACATTACCAACGAAATCAAAAGCCGGGTCTACGCCATGGCCAGCGGGGACGTGGACGTGGTCATCTGCGAAATCGGCGGCACCGTGGGCGACATCGAGTCCCAGCCCTTCCTGGAGGCCATCCGCCAGGTCCGGGCCGAGCGGCCCCAGGGGGACGTGCTGTTCATCCACGTGCCCCTGATTGTGGAAATCCCCGGCTCCGGAGAGCTGAAGTCCAAGCCCACCCAGCACTCCGTCAAGGAGCTTTTGTCCCTGGGCATCCAGCCGGACATCCTGGTCTGCCGCTGCGACACCCCCATCACCGCCGACGTGCGGCGGAAAATCGCCCTGTTCTGCAACGTGGAGCCGGACTGCGTCATCCAGAACGCCACCGCCGAGACCCTTTACGAGGTCCCCCTGCTCATGGCGAAGGAGGGCCTGGACGAGGTGGTCTGCCGGAAGCTGGGCCTCATCACCCACCAGCCGGATCTCCGGGAGTGGACCGCTATGGTCCAGCGGGAGAAGGCCGCCAGCAGGCGCGTGGAAATCGCCCTGGTGGGCAAGTACGTCCAGCTTCACGACGCGTACCTCTCCGTGGTGGAGTCCCTGAACCACGCGGGCACCGCCAACGACGTGGTGGTGGATATCCGCTGGGTGAACTCCGAGACGCTGACGGAGAAAAACATAGAGGAGGAGCTGAGCGGCTGCGCGGGAATCATCGTCCCCGGCGGCTTCGGCGACCGGGGCGTGGAGGGCATGATTCTGGCCGTCCGCTATGCCCGGGAGAACCAAATCCCCTACTTCGGCGTGTGCCTGGGGATGCAGATGGCCGTCATTGAATTCGCCCGGAACGTCCTGGGCTATGCCGACGCCCACTCCTCCGAATTCTCCGAGACCACCCGGCACCCCGTCATCGCCCTGATGCCGGACCAGGTGAACGTCACCGACAAGGGGGGCACCATGCGCCTGGGCCGCTATCCCTGCGCCCTCAAGGAGGGCACGGAGAGCCGCCGCCTGTACGGCGGGGCCGAAATCTCCGAGCGCCACCGCCACCGCTTCGAGTTCAACAACGACTACCGCGCCGAGATGGAGGCCAAGGGGATGACGCTGGCGGGCCTGTCCCCCAGCGGGCACCTGGTGGAAATTGTGGAGCTGCCGGACCATCCGTGGTTTGTGGGCGTGCAGTTCCACCCCGAGTTCAAGAGCCGCCCCGACCGTCCCCACCCCCTGTTCTATGGGTTCGTGAAGGCGGCGGCCGGGAGGGCGTGAGCCATGGCGGGAATCTTTGACGAGGCCAATATGCGCCGGGTCCTGGGGGCCTGCGTCCCGGAGGGGGAGACCCTCCAGGCGGGCGTTCACGGCATTACGCTCCAGGTGAACAAGAAAAAAACCTCCTATTTCGACGTGTACGTGGGCGTTACCGAGCATTACCTGCTGGTGGCCGAGTGCGAGGAGCGGAAGTACCTGACCGCCGCCTACCCCATGCTCCCGGATTTGCGGAAGACCGTGGCCGAGGATATCGGCGTGTGCTTCCCCTTCGGAGATATTCAAAGCTGCGAAATCAAAAAGGCCATGATGGGGGCGGTCAACTGCGCCGTCACCCTCCGGGACGGCGGTTTTATCAAGCTCCAGCTCCCCAAGCGGGGCGGCCTGGGGGGCGGCATGCCCCATCACGCGGAGCACCGGGAAAAAATCATCGCCCGGCTGGAGAACCTCCGGCGCTGAGGCCCCCGGGGCGAAAAACAACAGGAGCTCCGGTTTCCCGGAGCTCCTACGGTTCCAACAATTCCTCCACCGTCACGCCCAGCGCCTGGGCCAGGGCCTTCAGCTCGATGTCCGTCACAAACCGCTGCCCGCTCTCGATGCGCTGGACCGCGTTCTTGTCCACGTCCACGCCAAACGTTTGCAGTATATCCGCTAAGGCCCGCTGAGACAGCTTCGGATTTTTCGCCTTCCGCAAAGCACCTACTTGACTGCCGCAAAGATTATATCGCCCATTCGGGGCGCGACTTTTATACATAAAAACATCCTGACCTTTAGTCCTTGTCATTTACTCAATTATATGATATTCTATGATGAGAGTTGACATTTACTAAATGTCAAAAGGAGGTTTTTTTATGGAACTGACTCCAAAGGAACAGCTGGCGGCGTGGGCCATCGGCCTGGAGGTCGTGCGGTATTTGAGGCGGACGGATACCTTGGAAGCAATCACCTCGCGTATGGATTCCCTGGCCGTGAACGCGCTGGCGGATATCCAGCGCGTGGTGGCCGACGACGCCATAGAGGACCCGGAATGCTTTTCCCGGATTGAGTCCATCCTATGTACTCTGGAAGATACCGGAATGATCACGAATCGCCACGACTGGTAAGGACGCGCTTTCCAGCGTCCGCCCGGACGCGGAGCCCGGGGCCCTTGCGGCCCCGCCCATTTCAAACCGGAGGGACTGCCTGCCTATGAATCATTACGCCAGCATCGCCGCCGCCCTGGAGGCGGAAAACCTGGACGGCGTCCTCCTCACCGGGGAGGCCAACCGCTTTTACGCCGCCGGCTTCTTCACCCCCGGGGAGGACGCGGCCGCCCTCGTCACGAGAAAGGACGCGGTGTTTTTCACCGACGCCCGGTATACGGAGGCCGCGTCCCGCTGTCTGGAAGAGACGGAGCTCCGGGAGGTGAAGCCGGGGAAGGGCCTGACGGACCAGCTCCGGGAGGTCCTGTTCCTGAAGGGCGTGCACCGCCTGGGGTTCGAGGACGCGTCCATGAGCGTCCGGTCCTTCCGGCGGCTGGAAAAGGCCCTGTCGGAGGAGAAGGCTCCCCCCGCCCTGCTCCCCGCGTCGGAGGCCCTTTTGAAGCTCCGGCAGACCAAGGACGCGGAGGAGCTCCGCCGCCTGGAGGCCGCCCAGGGCATCGCGGAGCGGGCCCTGGAGGACATTTTGAAGGAAATCCGCCCCGGCGTGACGGAGCGGGAAATTGCCGCCAGGCTCCAGTATCTGATGCTGCATTACGGCGCGTCGGACATGTCCTTCGACCCCATCGTGGTCTCCGGGCCCAACGGGAGCCTGCCCCACGGCGTGCCCTCGGAAAAGGAGATTCAGTCGGGGGAGTTCGTCACCATGGACTTCGGCTGCGTTTACGGGGGCTACTGCTCCGACATGACCCGCACCGTGGCGGTGGGCTCCGTGACGGAGGAGATGGAGCGGGTGTACAAAACCGTCCTGGCCGCCCAGGAGGCGGGTATTGCCGCCGTGAGGGCCGGGGTTTCCGGCAAGGAAGTAGACGCCGCCGCCCGGAGCGTCATTGAGGCGGCGGGCTGGGGGGAGTGCTTCTCCCACAGCTTCGGACACGGGGTGGGCGTGGAAATTCACGAGGCCCCCAGCGCCGCCTCCAGCAGCGAATCCCCCCTCCCCGCCGGGGCGGTGATCTCGGCGGAGCCGGGCATTTATATCCCCGGCAGGCTGGGCGTCCGCATCGAGGACGTGGTTTTGGTCACCCCGGAGGGCTGCCGGAATCTGACGAAGGCTCCCAAGGACCTGACGGTCCTGTAACGCAAAGGAGGAATCCCCATGCTCATGCTCTGGTATCCCAAGTGCTCCACCTGCCAGAAGGCGAAGAAATGGCTGGAGGAAAAGGGCCTGGAGGTCCGGCTCCGGGACGTCAAGCTGGAAAACCCCTCGGCGGAGGAGCTCCGCCGGTGGCACGCCGCCTCCGGCCTGCCCCTGAAGCGCTTTTTCAACACCAGCGGCCTCCAGTACAAGGCCCTGGGCCTGAAGGACAGGCTCCCCGGCATGGACGCGGAGGAGCAGCTTGCCCTGCTGGCCTCCGACGGCATGCTGGTAAAGCGGCCCCTCCTGGTGGGGGAGGGCTTTGTCCTCACGGGCTTTCGGCCCAAGGAGTGGGAGGAGCGGCTGGGATGATCGCCCGCTTTGACCTCGCCCCCCTGGACGGCGTCACGAAGCGGGTCTTCCGCCGGGTGTGGCGCGAGCATTTCGGCGGGGCGGACCGCTGTTTCATCCCCTTCATCTCCCCCACGGACCAGCATATCCTCACCCCCCGGGACCGCCGGGAGCTGGAGAACCCGGAAGGGCTTCCCCAGGTTCCCCAGGTGATGGCCAAGCGGGCGGAGGATTTCGTCTGGGCGGCGGAGGTTCTGGCGGACATGGGCTATACGGAGGTCAACCTGAACCTGGGCTGTCCCTCCGGCACCGTCACCGCCAAGGGAAAGGGCTCCGGCCTGCTGGCGGACCCGGAGCGGCTGGACCGCTTTTTGGACGGGGTGTTTTCCGCCGCGCCCGTTCCCGTCTCCATAAAGACCCGGCTGGGCTACAACGCCCCGGAGGAGTTCCCCCGCCTGCTGGAGGTTTTCAACCGCTATCCCGTCGCCTGCCTCACGGTCCACCCCCGGGTCCGGCCGGAGAAGTACCGGGGGACGGTGCATATGGACATGTTCGCCCTGGCCGCGGCGGAGAGCGGGAACCCCGTGTGCTACAACGGGGACCTGGTTTCCGTGGCGGGCGTCCGGGCGCTGGAGGCCCGGTTTCCCGCCCTGGACGCCGCCATGATTGGCCGGGGGGCCGTCGCGGACCCGGCGCTTTTCCGGCGGCTCCGGGGCGGGCCCGCCGCCACCAGGGAGGAGCTGCGGGCCTTCACCGGGGAGCTGTACCGGGCGTACCGGGACTTCTACGGACAATCCGCCCCCGCCTCCCAGCGGATGAAGGAGGTCTGGTTTTACCTCATCCACCTCTTTGAGGGCGGAGAGCGCCTGGGGGGCCGGATGCGCCGCTCCCGGGGGCCCGCGGCCTATGAGGAGCTGGAGGCCCAAATTTTCCAGGAGCTGGCGCTTCTGGACGCGCCCCAGGGGGAATTGGCGTGAAATGGATGGGCCCGCCGCCCCGGCGGGTCTGTTTTCCCGCTTGCCAAGCGGGCTGGATTGTGCTACACTGTTTCCATATTCTCATGCGAATTCGACCGTTTGTCAGGAGGTCTTATCATGATGGTTGAACAAATTGACCGCCCGAAATGCAAGTGGGAGGCGGCGGAGCTGCTGCGGGAGGCCCAGGTTTCCCCCAAGGCCATGACCGCCCTGTACATGGGGCTGCTTATCCTGCTGAACCTGTTCTCCTCTCTGGTGGACACCGGGTTTTTCAGCGTTTTCATCTCCATTCTGGTCTCTTTGATGAGCGCCGTCCTGGCGGCGGGCTTCACCCTGTACTGCATGGCCGTCCGCCGGGGAGAGCGGGCGGAGTACCTGACGCTGTTTGACGGATTCTCCTTTGTGGGGAAGCTGATTCTGCTGGACATCCTCATCAGCGTTTTCATCTTCCTCTGGGCCCTGCTGTTCGTCATCCCCGGCATTATCGCGGCCTACCGCTACAGCTTCGCCCTCTACAACCTCTACGAGGACCCCAGCATCGGGGTTCTGGAGGCCCTGGAGATGAGCAAGCGGCAGACCCTGGGCTACAAATTCCAGCTCTTCACCCTGGATTTGAGCTACGTGGGCTGGAACCTGCTGGCCGCGGCCCCCGCCCTGCTCCTGAGCTTTAAAATCAGCCAGGATTTGACCATGCTGATGCTCTACGGCGTCCCCGCTTCGGGAACCTATTTCGGCCTGCCCGTCTTCGCGCTGAGCGCCATCTGCGGCCTCTGGCAGCTGCTGGTGTCCCTGTTCTACTACCCCAATTACATCTGCGTCCAGCTTGCCTACTTCGACACCGCCAAGCGCACCTCCGGCGTAGGCAGGGACGCGGCCCCGGCCCAGTCCAGCTCTTGGGACGGATGGAACGCCCCGGACGGTTTGGGCTGAACATTCCGCAAACCGAAACCAGGCCCCCAAGGCATTGCCTTGGGGGGCTGGTGTTTTTCCTCCGCTTACAGCCTGGGGAACCGCTTCCGGGCGGAGCCGCTACGCCGCAGGGCCAGGGCCAGCAGCGTGGATGCCGCCGCGCCGAAGGCGGCCTGGACCAAATTGGCGGGAAGGCCCGCCGCGCTGCCCATCAGGCACAGCCCCAGGGCCCCGCCTCCGGATAGGGAGGCCAGCAGAGCGTCGAACAGCCAGTAGCCCAGGACCATGGGAACCTCCGCCGCCAGGGCGGAGAGGAGGAGCCCCTTTTTCCCCAGGGCCCGGTACAGCCCCGCCGCCGTCAGGGCCATGACGGCCTTGATGACCAGGGTGGCGGGGACGTAGACGGCATAGCCGCTCAGCAGGTCCGCCATGGCTGGGCCCAGGCCGCCGGCGGCCGCCCCGCAGACCGGGCCCAGCAGCCAGGCCCCCAGAATCACCACCGCGTCCCCCAGGTTCATGTACCCCCCGGTGGGGGAGGGAACCTGCAAAATCATGGTTCCCACGCAGCCCAGGGCGGCGAACAGCCCCGTCAGGGCCAGCAGCCGCGCGTCCACCCGGCCCGTCTCCCGGTTTAAAATCTTTTCCATTGCGCCTTGCTCCTTTGCCGTTTGATGTTGCCATCATAGCACTGGCGTGGTAGGATAGAAATATCCAAAACCGGATTATTTTATAAGGCCAGAGGAGGACGGTTTATGCTGACTTACGATTTGGAGGCCCGGGGAAGCCTGTCCCTCTATGAATACCTGTACCGCCGCATCCGGGACGACATTTTGAGCGGGACGCTGGCGGCGGGAGAGCGGCTGCCCTCCAAGCGGGCCCTGGCGGAGCACCTGCGGGTTTCCGTCATCACGGTGGAGGGGGCTTACCGCCAGCTGGAGGCGGAGGGCTGGGCGGACGCCCGGCCGCGGCGGGGCTTCTTTGTCTCCCGGGTGGACCGCCGCCTCCCGGCGGCGGAGAGGGAGCCGGCCCTCCCGGCGGAGGAGCCTCCCCGGAGCTGGAGGCTGGATTTGAAAAGCGGGCGGCGGGACCCGTCCTGCTTTCCCTCAGCCCTGTGGGCCCGCCTGACCCGGCAGGTCCTCTC
The DNA here is from genome assembly GCA_949959305.1 of uncultured Oscillibacter sp. GTDB lineage: Bacteria > Bacillota > Clostridia > Oscillospirales > Oscillospiraceae > Oscillibacter. Next base: position 39,866 of record CATLJA010000001.1, on the reverse strand, counting down.
GGAGGGAGGGCACCTGAATCCGGTTCCGCCCCAGGGCCTCCCCGCCCTGCGGGAGGCCATCGCCCGGGACCTGCGGGACTTCAAGGGCATGGCGGTGTCCCCGGAGCAAATCGTCGTGGGCGCGGGGGCGGAGTACCTCTACCTGCTCCTGGCCCAGCTTCTGGGCCGGGAGGCGGTCTTTGCCCTGGAGGACCCGGGCTACCCGAAAATCCGCCAGGTCTACGGCAAGTGGGGCGCGGCCTGCCGCCCCATCCCCCTGGACGGCCAGGGCATGGCCCTGGAGCCCTTATACGCCTCCGGGGCCGCGGCGGCCCACCTCTCCCCGGCCCACCACTACCCCACGGGCATCGTCACCCCCATCGCCCGGCGGCAGGCCCTCCTCCGCTGGGCGGAGGAGACGGACGGTGTGATTATCGAGGACGACTACGACAGCGAGTTCCGCTTTACCGGGCGGCCCCTTCCCACCCTCCAGAGCATCGACAGCCGGGGCCGGGTGGTGTACATGAACACCTTCTCCCAGACGATTTCTCCCTCCATGCGGGTGGGGTTCATGGTCCTGCCTCCCCGGCTGCTGGAGCGCTGGCGGCGGGAAATGGGGTTCTACGCCTCCGCCGTACCTGCCCTGGAGCAGCAGGTGCTGGCCCGTTTCCTGGGGGGCGGGGGGTATGAGCAGCACCTCTCCCGGACCCGGAAAAAGTACCGCCTCCTCCGGGAGGCGGTGCTGGAGAGGTTCCGGCTGTGTCCCTTCGCCGCCTCCGTCACCGACCGGGGGGCGGGGCTCCACTTCCTCCTGCGGCTGAATACGGAGGAGGACGACGGGGCCCTCCGCCAGAGGGCGGAGGGCCTGGGGGTGCGGCTTGGTTTTTTGTCGGAGTACGCCGCGATTCCCAACCCCGCCTATGCCCATACGCTGGTGGTGAACTACGCCGGGCTGGAGGGGGCGCGGCTGGAGGAGGCGGAGGCGCTGCTGGCGGAGGTCTTCCGTTAGGCGGCCCGGACCGCCTCCCCGCCTTGGCGGAAGCGGACCAGCCCGGTCCGGTTCAGGGCGGCCATGACCAGGGGGATGAACGTCAGCTGCAGGATGATGCCGGGGATGGCGGTGAGGAACGCGCCGGAGAGGAACATCTGCCAGGTGAACGCCTGGCCGGATACGCCGGAGAGAATCACCCGGGCGGCGGCCCAGACGATCCGCCCGCCGATCATGGCGGAAATCAGGCAGCGGTACAGGGCCGCTGCGCCCTGCCGGCGGGAGCGGGCGTACAGGAAGCCCGTCAGGAAGCCGTAAGCCGCCAGCTCAAAGGCCATGGCGGCGGCGGTGGGAAACAGCGGAGGCGCCCCGATGGCGGCGCTGCGCAGCAGCGGCAGGACGAAGCCCACCGCCAGGCCGTATTTCCAGCCGCAGAGGAGGCCGCACAGCAGTACGGGCAGGTGCATGGGGCAGAGCATGTTTCCGACCTGGGGAATCTGCCCGGTGAAGAAGGGCAGGACGAGGCCCAGGGCCAGCATCATGGCGGCGATGGCCAGGGTTTGGGCGGGACTTGGGGTTTTGGTTTCGTTCATGGGAAAAACTCCTTCAGATAAGTTTTCCCGTCTTCTGACAGTCCGCCGCCTTCCTGGCGGCGGGTTGCTTCCATTATAGTATACCATAGGGGTATGGCTTCTGCCAAGCCCCTTTTTTCAGCCGAAAAATCCGGTGGTGTCCACCGTCAAGTCCGCGGCCTCCTCCGTGCCGCAGGCGGCGAAATACTTCTCCTCCAGCGTCCGCCACACCCGGTTGAAGGTGGGGTAATAGTCCCCTTCCCGGGTCCGGAGGCGGCGGGTCTGCTCCTCCTTTTCGCAGGTGAGAAAGATTTTAAAATCGTAGTATTTTGCCAGGGCCGGGTGCTGGGAGTAGGTGCCTTCCACCAGAATCAGCTCCGCCCTGTCCGGATCAAGCTCCAGCGGATTCCCGTATTCGTCCGTTTCCCGTTCCCTCTGGAAAAAGGGCTGGTAGGCCAGGGGCCTCCCGGAGCGGACCGGGACCAGGATTTCCTCCCGGACCCGGTCCAGGTCCATGTTTCCGGCGGGAATTTCCATCCAGTTGAAAGCCCGTTTCTCCCAGGGAAGGTAACAGTCGTCCATGTGAGCGGTGTGTTTCGGGCCGGGAATCAACTGTTCCGCCAGTTTGGCAAATCCGGTTTTTCCGCTGCCGCAGCGGCCGTCCACGGCCACAAGGTAGGGCCGGATTCCGTTTCTCCGCAAATAGGCGCCGGCGCTCTCCCCCGGCCCCTTGTCCTCCGGGCGGGGCAGGCGCAGCCAGGCGGCATAATGCTCCCGAGACAGCCGGTCGATGGGGACCAGCGCCGGGAGAAACCCCGCCATGCGCGTTTGCAGAACCCGGTAATGGGGGTTATAGGCGTTTCGGAACGCCTCGCTGTGACGAACGGGCGGACAGCCCTCCCGCCGCCAGCCCTCCAGGTACTCTCCCAGGCCGGGGACGGGGAGGGAGGCCAGCTGCCCCAGCTTTTCCAGCAGTCCAGCCTCCGTGCCCTCCGCCAGGGCCATGGTCCGGGTGAACATCCGCCCAATCAGCGGCAGCTCCGACAAAGTGGAGAGAGCCTGGGTGATATGGAAGCGGCAGAGGCCGCCTCCGATGGGCTCCGGAGGCAGGGGCTCCGTCCCCGCCTCCTTCCGCTCCGCCAGCAGGGCCGCCAGGACCCTGTCCGGGCTCTGGACCATGTGGGCGGGGCCGAACTCGCTCTGATAGGCCAGCTTGGCAAAGTCCCGGGGCTCCATCCGGGGATATTTCGCCCAGTGGGCCCGGGCAGTCTCCAGAAAGCCTCCGCTCACAGCCCCAGCTCCCTTGCCGCCAGGTCCGCCGCCCGGCGGAGGTACTCCTCCAGGCGGCATTCCTCCACCCCCGCCACGTACACGCCGCAGGAGGAGGAGGGAATCAGAATCTTCACCGCCCCGGAGCCGGAGACGGCGGCGGCCATGGCGGGGGAGACCTCCCCCATAATGCCGTTTGCCAGGATTACGCCGACGGGGCCCAGAATCACGTCCGCCCGGGCGGCGTTATAGACCACGGCGTTTTCCCCCGTGGCCCCCTGAGCGGCTCCGGCCTTCAGCATGGCGCTGGTGGCCATGACGTTGGTCCCCACGCACAGGAGGCGGCAGTCCGGCCGCAGGCGGGGCAGCAGCAGCTTCACCAGCTGGCTCCCCACGCCGCCGCCCTGGCCGTCCAGAATCAAGACTGTGCGGTCCATGCCCTCACCTCCCGAACAGCGCCGCCGCCCGGGCCATGTTCTCCATGACGGGCACCTCGAAGGGGCAGCGCTTCTCGCAGGCGCCGCACCGGACGCACTCCCCCGCCCCGTGGGGCAGAGCGGCGTAATGCTCCCGGACGGTCTCGGGAATCTCCCCCTGGACCAGGGAGAGGTTCAAAAACTTGGTCACGTCCGCCACGGAGACGCCCTGGGGGCAGGGGGCGCAGTGGCCGCAGTACATGCAGTGCCCCTTCCAGCTGATCTTGGGCAGGGCCGCCAGGGCGGCGGCGTAGTCCCGCTCCACCTCCCCGGCCTCCCCGAAGGCGGCGCTCCGCTTCAAATCCTCCAGGCTCCGGGCTCCGGCCATGACGCAGGCCACGCCGGGCCGGTCCAGGGCGTATTGGATGCACTGGAACGCCGTCAGGGCCTTTCCCGCCGGGGAGAGGGCGTCGCTGAGGAGGTCCCCGCCGCCGAAGGCCTTCATCACCGTAATGCCCACGCCGAGGCGCTGGCAGGCCTCATACAGCTCCTGCCGCTCCGGGTCCATGTTCAGCAGGGGGGCGGCGTAGTTCTTGGGGGCCCACAGCTCCTCCACGTCCTCGGAGGCGGGCTGGAGATCGTAGCAGGGGTTGACGCTGAACATCAGCACGTCGATGAGGCCGGAATTCACCGCTGCCAGGGCCGCCTGGGGGTTGTGGCTGGAGAGGCCGGCGCAGCCGATGGTTCCCGCCGCTTTCAGCTCTTGGACATAGGCCATGACGGGGCCGTTTTTCACCGCCTCCCAGTCCGCCAGGGAGTCCACATAGTGGATCATGCCGATCTCCGCGTGGTCCGTCTCCAGCCGCCGGAGCTGATCCTCAAAGCCTTCCCGGACCTCGGCGATGTCCCGGGTCCGCTTGTACTGCCCGTCCTTCCACACGGCGCAGAGGTGGGCCTGGAGGACGAACTTCTCCCGCCGCCCCCGGAGGGCGCGGCCCAGATTGGTGCGGAACCCGGGATTTGGCGCGTAGAGGTCGATGCAGTTGATTCCCGCCGCCTCGCACACGTCCAGCCATTCCCTTACCTGTTCGGGGGTCTTGTCCAGAAAGCCCTCGCAGCCCACGCCGATTTCGCCCGCCCGGATGCCGGAGCGGCCCAATGTACGGTATCGCATAAGATATACCTCCTTGTGTCCCTTGACGCTTTGTCTGTTCCCCAGCATACCACGTGGAGCCCGCTCCATGTCAAGAAGTTTTTCGCATTTCCCGGCGGCGCAGCGCATAGGATGGAGCAACAAGAGGCAGGGAGTGAGGATGTTTTGAAGGGAAACATGGAGGAGCGGGCGGAGCGCCTGGCTCTTTACATCATAGAGAACCGGTCTACAGTCCGGGCCGCCGCCCAGAGGTTCGGAATCAGCAAGTCGACGGTACACAAGGACATCTCCGAGCGGCTGCCCCTGTTCAACCGCCCGCTGTACCTGCAGGTCAAGGAAGTGCTGGACGTAAACAAGGCCCAGCGGCATATCCGGGGGGGCATCGCCACCCGGAAAAAATACCGCGGCGGCTGACGGAGGAGGGACCATTTATGGCAAATCGACAACACGGCCGGGGACGGACCTCGGCGGGCGGGCGGGCGGCCCGGACCGTGCCTGTCTCCCGGAGCGCGGGGCGGGGGGCGGAGGCCGCGCCACCGGGCACGCCCATCTACACGGAGCCGGAGGTCCGCCGCTGGCCCCACCCCCTGGAGGATCCGGCGCCCCCGCCGGAACCCGCCATGCACTATATCCGCTGCGCCCTGTCCTACCAGAACCAGCTTCTGGCGGACATCAAGGCGCTGCTGGAGCGGGCGGCGGCCTCCGCCCCGGCGGCGGAACCGTCCCCGGAGCCGGAAAAGGATGGAGAGAATTTGACCAAGTTGTAAATTTTCTGAAAATATTTTAAATCCCTTGTAAGAAATGACAGAAACGGCGGAATTCCGGCAGAAAAAATAGCGGCGCTGCCGCTATTTTTTCTCTTGTCTTTTTCCGGGGGCCGCCTTATAATGAAGCAGATAGCTCCGCCCTGCCTTTGGACGGGCCCTTTTCCCGCGCTTACTTTTGATGATATGCGCCGTTTCGCGGCGCACAGGAGGTTTCCCATGGCATCCAGACTTCGCCGCCGGAAGCGCAGCCCCTGGGCGGTTACGCTGCTGCTGCTTTTCATACTGATCGGATTGTGCTATGCCGTCATCCGGGTCTACTTCCGGGCCCCGGAGCAGAAGACCGGCGACTCCGTCATGATTCAGCGGGTCAACGGCCCCGCCGCTTCGGGGGAGCTCTCCGGCGAGGAGGCGGAGGCCCTCCGCTCCCACTACGAGCGCAAGCCCGGCTTTTACACCATCCTGGTCTCCGGGGCGGACGACGAAAACGGCGGCACGGACACCAACATTCTCCTGGCTGTGGACACGGAGAACGGCTATGTCTTCGGGGCCAGCATCGCCCGGGACACCAAGGCGTTCATCAACGGCAAGAACCACAAAATCAACTTCGCCTACAACGCCGGGGGCATGGAGCTTTTGTCCCAGACCGTCTCGGACCAGCTGGGCATTCCGGTGGACTATACGGTGCTGGTGGACCTCCGGGCCTTTGAGGCTTTGGTGAACGCCATTGACGGCGTGGACTTCTACATTCCCATCGACATGGACTACGAGGACCCCTACCAGGACCTCTACATCCACTTTTCCAAGGGCATGCGCCATCTCAACGGGGCCGACGCGCTGAAGGTGGTCCGCTGCCGGAACGGCTACGCCTCCCAGGACATCGGCCGGATGCAGACCCAGCAGGACTTTTTGAAGGCCGTGGCCAAGAAGATGCTGACCCCCGCCAGCATCACAAGGCTGGACGATTACTGCAAAATCTTCGTGGAGTACGTGGAGACGGATTTGAGCGTGGGCAACCTGGTCTGGCTGGGGGGCAGCGTCGCCGCCATGGGGGCGGAGAACGTCTCCTTCGCCACCCTGCCCGGAGACTGGAAATCCCCTTATATCTACCTCAACCAGGAGGAGACCCTGGCTATGGTGAACCAGTACCTGAACCCCTACACCGAGGACCGCACGGCGGAGGATTTGAACCTTTTGACGTAGTCCCCGCCTTCCGCCCGAAAGGAACGACATGAAAAAACACATTCCCGCCCTGCTGCTGGCCGTCTGCCTGCTGCTGGCCCTCCCCGCCCAGGCGGCCCAGGCGGCGGGCTTCGCCCGCAGCCGGACCTACAACGGGGAGTTTTCCGACCTGACGCCGGAGTCTCCCTTCTACGGCAACGTAACCGCCCTTTATGAGTACGGCCTCACGGGCGGGAAGGCCGACGGGACGTTCGGCCCGGGAGACCCCGTGACGGTGGGACAGGCCGTCATTTTCGCCGGGCGCGTCCGGGGGCTTTACCAGGCCGGCGACGCGGAGGCCGCCCGGGACTACCGCGCGGAGGGCGCTCCCGCGGCCCAGGCATACCTGCGCTACCTCCAGGCGGAGGGCGTGCTGGAGGAGGACTTCGCGGACGGCGCGGAGCTGTACAGGCCCGCCACCCGGGCCCAGGCGGCCCACCTCCTGGCGAACGTCCTCCCGGAGGAGGCCCTGCCCTCCGTCCACGACGAGCTGGTCACGGTGGCCTACTCCTCCCGCCGCTTCATCCCCGACGTGGACGAGTATACCCCCTACTATCAGGACATTCTGGCCCTCTACCGCAAGGGCGTGTGCGCGGGAAGCGGGGAGGACGGCTCCTTCCTGCCCGGAGCCCCCATCACCCGGGGGGCCCTGGCCGCCATGCTGACCCGCATGCTGGACCCCGCCCTGCGGGTCCAGCCCCAGTGGGATTTGTCCCATCTTTACGCCGCCGCCGGGACCGCGCTGGAGGATTTGGTGGAGCCGGGAAGCTACAGCCTGGCCCCCGCCACGGCGGAGGAGCTGGAGAGCTCCCTGCGCTATATGCTGGCCCGTGGCAGCGACCAGATTGTGTTTTACTACCCCGGCCTCTTAGAAGCGGGGGCCAGGCGGCTCATGGACCGCTCCCTGGCCGTGATGAAGGCCCACTGCGAGCAGGGCTACAACGAGGTCCGCTGCACCCGGGGAGCGGGCCTGGTGACGCTGAGCTTTTCCGCCGCCGGAGCGGGAGGCCGCACCCAGGAGTACCGGGCCGCCGCCATGGAGGCCGCCGCCGCCGTCCACGACCGGCTGTGGGCGGAGGGGGTCCTTTACCCGGGGATGACGGAGCTGGAGAAGGCCCGGATTTACTACGGCTGGGTCTGTGACAACTGTGCTTACGACTACCAGGCCGGGGACGAGTCCCTCAGCCATATCCCCTACAACCTGTTCGTCAACGGCGCCGCCGTCTGCGACGGCTACACCGGGGCGTACAACCTGCTTTTAAAGCTGGAGGGCATCCAATGCTCCACCGTCATCCGGGAGGACCATATCTGGACCACCGCCGTCCTGGACGGAACGGAGTACCACATTGACGCCACCTGGGGCGACAGCGGCGGCGCGGTCAACTACGACTACTTCGCCATGACCCCTCAGCAGTCCCTGGCGGTCCACGCCAGGCAGAGCGCCTGACCTCTTTTTGAACAGGAACCCAGGGAGCGCGGGACCGAACGGTCCCGCGCTCCCTTGCGTTTTCCGGTCACCGCCGGATTTCCAGGGCCCTGCAAACCTGGGCGAAGGTCAGGCGGTATACCCCGTAGATCAGGGTGCTCACCGCCGCCACCACCAGAAGCGCCGCCAGGAGGCCCGCCGCCTCGCTGGGCGTGATGCCCGCGGGACTGCCGTTGAAGTACATAATCATGACGTAGAAGGCGTAGATGACGCCCGTACCCACCAGCGCCGGAACCAGGAACACCCGCTTCACCTGCCCCCGGACGGAGCGGCGGAGGTAGGCGTTGGAGGCCCCCAGGTGCCGCAGGTCGTCGTAAACCTTCCGGTTCGTCAGGGCGATGGTCATGCACCGGGTGTAGGCAATCACAAACACGGCGGAGAAGCACACCACGGCCACAAAAGCGAACAGCATGATAAACACCGCCGCCGTCTTTACAAAGTCCGCCTTATCCATCACCCGGAACTGGGGCATATACTGCCAGTCCAGCCGGAAGGCGGAGCTGTCCCGCTGGTCATAGTCAATAGGGGTGAAGCCCGCCTCCGCGCAGCTCTCCCGGTCCAGGAAATAGCGGCCCTCCTCCGCGATGCGCCGGTCCCGGAGCACCGGGTCCCAGCGGCTGAACTGGGCCACGTCTATGGTGGAGCGGTCCACGATCTTGTTGAACAGCGCCTTGGCAAAGTCATAGGTTTCCTCGCAGTTCTCCACATTGAAGCAGACCTGAGTCTCCCGCCACTCGTCGGAAAGGCCCGCGCTTAAGCGCACAAAGTCCCCGTCGTTCATGACGTAGCGTTCAAAAAGGCTGTCATAGCGCAGGGGCTCCAGGGGCGTTACGGGAAGCCGCTCCCCGGTGAGATAGTTGGTCAGGACCGTGGCGTCGGGGCTGAAGCCCAGGGCGCTCCCATCCACGTCGATGACGCCCCGGACCTCACCGGGAGCCAGCTCCACACGCTCTCCCGTCAGCGCCTCATAGCCGGAGGCGGAGAGGAACAGGTGGGACAGCAACACCTCCTCGTATTCCTCCCGCCAGGTGACGCCCACGGGGCCCTCCTCCTCAATCATATTGTCGCCGTCCACCGTCAGGCGGAGCATGGGGGCGGCGGCGAAGTCCGTGATGGTCACGCCGTATTCCTCCGCCAGGGCCCGGACCTCGTCCTCCATAGGGATGTCCTGGTCCGCCCGGAAGTGGTAGGCATAGTCCACCGGCCGGGCGTCATAGCCTATCATGGCTCCGGTGCCCAGCATGGGGGTGTAAAAGCTGCCGAAATAGGCGCCGGCAATCAACAGGGTCATCACCAGCATGTTCCGCACCGTCTGGCGGCCCTGGAACCGCATCTGGCTGGTGGCGATCAGGTCCTTGTAGAGCTTCTTTTTCCCGTTCCAGCCGTTGACCACCGTGTGGAGCAACATCATATAGAGGCCGATCAGGGCGGGGAGGAAAAAGACGGCGGTCAGCCCCTCGGGGGGATACCAGTGGAGGACTCCCACAAAAAAATTGGGGGCGATATAGCCCAGGAACACCCCCAGGGCCAGCAGGCCGACGCCAACGGGGCCATACCACCGGGGCACATCCCGGATGGGCTCGGACTTGTGGGACTCCTGCACAATGTCGATGATGTTGGTCCGCCTGACGGACCGGCCTCCCAAAAGGAACATCATGACGATGACAAAGGCGGAGAAGGCCAGTGAAATCACATAGGCGTTGGGGTCAAAGGTCAGGCGCATCTCCTCGGTGTCCACCACGGCAAGCCGGAAAAACTGCCACAGCACCCAGGCCAGCGGCCCGCCCAGAATGGCCCCGGCGGCGCAGGAGCCCAGGGAAATCACCCCCAGCTCCCGGAACAGCTCTCCCCGGACCTGGGCCCGGGAGGCCCCCAGGGCCAGGAAGGTTCCGGTCTCCCGGGACTTCTGCCGGAAGAAGAGCCCCGCGGCGTAGGTGGTGAACACGGCGCAGCCGATGACCGCCAGGACGAAGATCATCATGACCTGCTTGCGGCTGTCGCCCCCCTCGGGGAGGACGGCCAGGACGGTGGGGGCCCGCATCATGCAGACGTAAGCCGTAATCAGCAGCACGGAGAAAAAGCAGCAGCCCGCGAGAAGCGCGTATTGCTGTCTGTTCTTCCGGCGCATCAGGGCATAGACTTCGGAAAAGTGGCGCATGGTCATTCCCTCCCCATCTCTCGAATGGCGTCCAGGAGCTGGTCCTGGAACTTCTCCCGCTCCGTGGCCCCCTTCTCCAGCGTCTTCCAGACCACGCCGTCCCGGAGGATCACCACCCGGTCGCAGAAGGAGGCGGCGTAGGAGTCGTGGGTCACCATGAAAATCGTGGCCTCCAGAGCGCTTTTGGCCTGCTCAAAGGAGCGGATCACGGCCCGGGTGGACTTGCTGTCCAGGTTGCCTGTGGGCTCGTCGGCCAGAATCAGCAGGGGGTGGTTGATGAGGGCCCGGGCCACGGCGGTCCTCTGTTTCTCGCCGCCGGAGATTTCCGCCGGGTATTTGTCCCGGATTCCGGCGATGCCGAAGACCTCGCAGAGCTGGTCCGCCCGCTGCTCCGTCATGTCGGAGACGGTCCCGCCGATGATGGCGGGCAGAAGGATGTTCTGCCGGACCGTCAGACCGTCCAGGAGCAGGAAGTCCTGGAAGACGAAGCCCAGCTGCTTGTTCCGCACCTCGGCCAGGGCGTCCTCGTCCAGCCGGGCCAGCTCGGTTTTGCCCAGGCGGATGCTGCCGGAGTCGGCGGGGATGTAGCAGGAGATGCAGTTTAAAAGCGTGGTCTTGCCGGAGCCCGAGGGGCCCATGACGGCGACAAACTCGCCCTTTCCAACGCTCAGGGACACGCCCTTGAGAACCTCGTAGGAGGTCTTTCCCACTTGATAGGACTTGCGCAGGTTTTCCACAGTCAGCATAATAATCGTTCCTTTCTTACAGCATGAATTGGATGACGGCGATGACCGCCAGATGGGCGGGATAGAACGCGTAGAAGAACCACCTGGGGATTTTCAGCCCGGAGCGGGTGGGAAGGAAAATCAGCAGGGCGGCGAACACCGCGAAGATACTCCAGTCGATGGCGAAGCCCCCCAGCTTCAGGCTCAGCGGGTCCTCCAGATAGCCGCCCCAAAGGGCCGGGAGGTAGCTGAGCACATAGAGCGCCGCGCCGGCTTTGGGATGGTTCCGGCAGAGGAAGAAAATCAGCATCAGCAGGATGCCGCTGCCGGAGTAATCGAAATTCCACCAGGTCACCGCGAAGAAGGCCCCCAGGAACAGCCACCACTTCCGCTCCTTGAAGCCGTACATGGCCAGAAGGGACAGGAACAGGGTGAAGAAGATGTTCCAGTTCATCCAGTTCCGGTCCGCCATCCAGTCATGGGGATGGAAGGCCAGCACGTAGAAGGGCTGGGAAACCACGGCGAACACCGCCAGGCGGCCCAGGTATCGCCTCACGTTCCGGGTGTACAGCAGTCCCACGGTCATGCAGTAGCAAAAAATCGGAAACGCCAGCCGCCCCACCCAGCGGAAGGCCCCGATTTCCGGGAAGAAGGCCCCGCCGATGTGGTCGACGAGCATGGAGACGATGGCGACCAGCTTCAAGAGGTCGGTGTCCAGGTTGGTTTTCAGCCGGGGGCCCGTTTCCGGGACGGCGGCGGGAGTAGTCAGGGCGGTGCGGACAGTGTTCCAATCCATAAAAGCAGCTCCTTGTGTTTTGATATTGATGGTACGAAAGTCTGGCCGGAAATTCTTCACTTCCGTTTCCATTGCCAGCATAGCGCAAAAAAGCGGCCCCCGCAAACGGGGCCGCTCTCTTTGGCGGGTCTGATGTAAAGTTTTGCGGCAGGGCGCTTTGCGATGTCATCTTTGGCCGTTTTGCTGTCAAGTTTGGTTTGGAGAATCCCGCCGGATATGGTACAATAGGCACAGCAAACGACAAGGAGTGATGGGATGCTGCGAATCGGCATCTGCGACGACAGCGCCGACGCCCGCGTCGCCCTCCGGGCCGCCCTGGAGCGGGCCCTGGAGCGGCGGCGGAGCGGGGCGGACACGTCCTTTTTCGAGTTTTCCTCCGGGGAGGGCCTCCTCCGCTGGCTGGAAAACCACGCCGGGGAGCTGGACCTGGTATTTTTGGACATTGAAATGGGAGAGCTGGACGGCATGGAGACCGCCCGCCGCCTCCGGAAGGCGGACGAGGGGCTGCTGCTGGTCTTTGTCACCGGCTACACGGACTACGTGTTCGACGGCTACTCCGTGGGGGCCCTGGGCTATCTGATGAAGCCCCCGCAGCCGCAGCAGCTGGACGGCGTGCTGGACCGGGCGGCGGAGGCCCGGCTCCGGGAGGGGGACCAGGCGTTCCTCTGCCGCAGCGGCGAGACGCTGTACCGGATTCCCAAGAAGACCATTCTCTATTTCGCCTCCGACCGGCGGCAGGTCACCTGCGTCTCCGCCGCCCGGACCTATACCTTTTACGGCAGGCTGGACGAGGTGGAGCGGGACGTGGGAGACGGCTTCATCCGGGTCCACCAGCGGTATCTGGTCCGGGCCGGGGCCGTGGACCGGATGGAGGGAACCCAGGTCTTTGTAGGCGGCGAGGCCATTCCCGTCAGCCGGGCCTGCCGCTCCGCCGCCCTGGCCGCCCTGGCCCGGTCGGCCCTGGAGGGCTAGGCCATGGATGCAGCGTTTCTGGACAGACTGGCGGAATACCTGCTGCTCTGCCTTCAAAATTGGTTCTGGCTGATTCCGGTGTTTGTCAGCGGCTTCTTCCTCTTTCGGATCATGTCCGCCTTTTTGCCGGTGAAGCCCCGGCGGGGCTGGCGAATTGCGCTGGTCGTGTTTCTGGGCGTCGTTTCCGACATGGTGATCTGGCTGGGGGACACCAATCTGCTGTTCACCCTGCTGTTCTTCCTCCCCGTGCTCCTGCTGGCCTCCAGGGGGGACCGGGTGGGGCGGCTGACGCTGACGGTCATCTTTTTCTGCCTCACCATGTCCGTCAACGCCGTGCTGGATACCTATTATGGCCCCATTATGGCCCGCTTCGGGCTGGACGAGCTGTTTTACTACAGCAATAAATTCATCCGCCTCGCCGTCTGGGCCCTGCTGTACCTGGCGTTCCGAAAGCGTTTGCCGGAGCAGCCGCCCCGCCTGTCCCCCGGCCTGTGGAAGCTGGCGCTGCTCCTGGCCGCCATGCCCTTCAGCTCCCTGCTGGCGGTGGTGCTTCTGCCCATCCTCCAGTCGGACGACATCTACTCCAACTACTTTCTTCACGGCCTGACCATGAATCTGGGCGCGGCGGTGCTGCCCTTTGTGTTTTTGACCTCCCTGGCCCTGCTGTACGCCATTTTGGTGCTGGAGGACCACGAGCGGCTGGAGGAGGCCAACAGGCTGGCCTCCCTCCGGGAGAGCTATTACCAGGGCCTCCAGCGGGAGGAGCGGCAGGTCCGCACTCTCCGCCACGACCTCCGGAACCACCTGACGGCCCTCCGGGGCCTGGTGGACGTGGGGGAGGACGGCAAGGCCCTGCAATACATCGACCAGCTTGCCGACTCCCCCGCCCTCCGGGGCGGAAAGCGGCTGTGTGAGAACGACGCGGCCAACGCCGTCCTCTCCGCCAAGGCGGAGGCCATGGGCCGGGCGGGCCTCACGGCGGACTTTGCCGTCTCCCTGCCCAAGGACCTGCCCCTGGCGGAGGTGGACCTGTGCGCCCTGCTGGGCAACGCGGCAGACAACGCCATGGAGGCGGCGGAGCAGGCGGCGGACAAACAGGTCTCTCTCCGCTGCCGGGCGGAAAAGGGCCTGTTCATGCTCCGGGTGGAGAACGCCTACGCCGGGGAGCTCTCGCCGGACCTCGCCACCACCAAGGCGGACAAGGTCTCCCACGGCTTCGGCCTGGCGGGGATGCGGGAAATCGCGGAGCGCCTGGGCGGATCCCTGGAGACCCGGGCAAACGGCGGGCGGTTTCAGCTGGTGGTGTGCCTGCCTCTGGAGGGAGGAAGTTAGTCCCTGATGGGGTATCGGTATATTCCTCCCCGGTGAGGGCGTTGAAGAAATAGCAGTCCCAGATGGAGGCGGAGACCCCGGTCTCCTCATCGGTGATGCCGTCCATTTCCTCCATGATGACCCGCCAGGCGGGAACCAGGGTGCTTCCCGTCCGGGAGGACAGAACGTACTCCAACGAAACCTCGTGAACCACCACGCCGCAGCCCCGGTCCTTCATCGTTTCATAGAGCGGCGGGTTTTCCGTGCATTCTCTTGGACATAGATAGAAAAAAGCCTGTAATCCCGCAGATTACAGGCTTTTCTGCTTTATTGAATCTCCCGGCCCTTGACCCGCAGGCGGTTCATAGCACGGGCAAGAGTGGCCTGCGCCAGCTGATATTCCTGACGGCTCTTCTTTTGCAGAAGGGCTTCCCTGGCCTCGTCGGCCTCCCGGCGGGCCCGGGCGGCGTCAATCTCCCCGGGCCGCTCCACGGAGTCCACCAGCACCAGAACCTCGTTTTTCTCAATCTTCACCATGCCGCCGGACACCGCCGCCGTCTCCACGGGGCCCTCCGGCGTTTGATAGCGCAGCGTTCCCGGCAGAACGGCGGCGATCATATCGCTGTGGTGGGCCAGGATGCCCTGCTCCCCGTCGCTGGTGGGAACGGTCAGGCTGACGCAGGGCCCCTCGTAAAAGGTCCGGTCCGCCGCCAGGATGTGGGCCTGAAAAACCTCCATCACGCCTCACCCGCCTCGATTTTTCCGGCCTTCTCCACCACGTCCCGCCAGGAGCCCACGTTGTAGAACGCGGCCTCCGGGTACTGGTCCAGCTCCCCGTCCACTAACTTCTCAAAGCTCTCCAGGGTGTCCTTCAGCGGGACGTACACCCCGGGGATGCCGGTGAACTTCTCCGCCACGGTGGTGGGCTGGGCGAAGAAGCGCTGGAGCCGCCGGGCCCGGGCCACGGTTTTCTGATCCTCCTCGCTGAGCTCGTCCATGCCCAGGATGGCGATGATGTCCTGAAGCTCCATATATTTTTCCAGAATCTCCTGGCATTTCCGGGCGATGCGGTAGTGCCGCTCCCCCACCACGTCCGCCTCCAGAATCCGGGAGGAGGAGGCCAGGGGGTCCACCGCCGGGTAAATGCCCTGCTCGGAGATTTTCCGGCTCAGCACCGTGGTCGCGTCCAGATGGGCGAAGGTTGTGGCCGTGGCGGGGTCCGTCAAATCGTCGGCGGGGACGTAGACCGCCTGGACGGAGGTGACGGAGCCGCTCTTTGTGGAGGTAATCCGCTCCTGAAGCTCTCCCATCTCGTTGGCAAGGGTGGGCTGGTAGCCCACGGCGGAGGGCATCCGGCCCAGGAGGGTGGAGACCTCGCTGCCCGCCTGGACAAAGCGGAAGATATTGTCGATGAACAGCAGCACGTCCTTGCGCTCCTTGTCCCGGAAGTGCTCCGCCATGGTCAGCCCCGCCAGGGCCACCCGCATCCGCACGCCCGGGGACTCGTTCATCTGTCCGAAGACCAGGGCCGTCTTCTCCGCCACGCCGCTCTCCCGCATCTCCCGCCAGAGGTCGTTGCCCTCCCGGGAGCGCTCGCCCACGCCGGTGAAGATGGAGTAGCCGCCGTGCTCCGTGGCCACGTTGTGAATGAGCTCCTGAATCAGCACGGTCTTGCCCACGCCCGCGCCGCCAAACAGGCCGATTTTGCCTCCCCGGGGATAGGGCTCCAGCAAATCAATGACCTTGATGCCCGTCTCCAGAATCTCCACCGCCGGGCTCTGCTCGTCAAAGGCGGGGGGCTTGCGGTAGATGCTTTTTCTGGGCGTGCCTTCGGGCAACGGGCCGCCGCCGTCAATGGGCTGGCCCAGGACGTTGAACATCCGGCCCAGGGTGGCCGCGCCCACGGGGACCTCTATGGTTTTGTCCGGCACGTCCACGGCCAGGCCCCGGGCCAGGCCCTCGCTGGGGGAGAGCATGATGCAGCGCACCGTGCTTTTCCCCACGTGCTGGGCCACCTCCATCACCCGCAGGCCGCCGTCCTTCTCCACGGTCAGCTCCTCCCGCAGCCGGGGAAGCCCGCCGCTTTGAATCTCCACGTCCACCACGGGGCCGGAGATTTGTACAATAATGCCTCTTTCCAAAATCGCTTACCTCCCCTTCTTCCGGCGCTGGGCCCTGGCCCCGGCGGAAATCTCCGTAATCTCCTGGGTGATGGCCGCCTGCCGGACCCGGTTGTACTGGAGGGACAGCTCCCCCAGCAGCTTCTCCGCGTTGCGGTCCGCGTTGTCCATGGCGGTCATCCGGGCGTTCTGCTCACAGCAGAAGCTGTCAATCAGGGCGCTGTAGATGAAGCCGGTGACATAGCTGCGCATGATGCTGTTCAGCACGGTCCCCACGTCGGGGTAAAACTCGAACCGCTCCGTCATGGCGCCCTCCCCCGCCGGGGCCCCGGCGAAGTGGGTCCGGTGGAAGGGCAGGAGGCGGGCGGCCCGGGCCTGGAAGCTCATGGCGCTTTCCATGTCCGTGTAAATGACGTAAATCTCCTTCAGCTCCCCCCGGTCAAAGCCGTCCAGCAGCAACGCGCTGATCTCCCGCGCCCGGGCCATGGTGGGGTTCTGGGCGGTGTAGAGGAAGCTGCGCTCAATGGGGACGTTCCGCTGGCCGAAGAAGCGCCGCCCGTACTCCCCGACGACAAAGAGCTTTGTGTCCGGGTGCCGCTCCAGCAGCTGCTGGGCCACCCGGATGGCGTTTTGGTTATAGGCTCCCGCCAGGCCCTTGTCGGCGGTAATCAGAAGGCAGCCGTAGGTCCCCTGCAGCGGCGCGTCGCTGCCCACGGGGTAAAAAAAGCGGCTGTCCACGTTGTAGGCCGTGTGGAAAATCCGCCGGATTTCCCCCCGGAGGGCCTCGAAGTAGGGCCGGGTCTGGTCCAGCTCCTGCCGGGCCCGCCGGAGCTTGGTGGAGGCGATGAGGTACATGGCGTTGGTGATCTTCCGGGTCTCTCCCACGCTTTCGATGTGGGTCTTGATCTCCTTGGTTCCCGCCATGTCAGCCGCCCTTCTTCCCGTTAAAGCTCTCCAGGGCCCGCTTTGCCAGGGAGACTATTTCCTCCCGGTCCTCCGGGGCCAGAAGCCCGGTGCGGCCGATGCGGCTGCAAAGGTCCGGGGCTTCCTCCTCCGCCGCCGAGAGGAGATGGGCCCGGAAGGCGTCCATCTTCTCCAGGGGCACGTCCTGCATCACGCGGGCCATGGCGGATACCAGGATGACCACCTGCTGGTGCTGGGACAGCGGGGCGTACCGGGGCTGGCGCAGCAGGCGCATCAGGCCCTGACCGTAGCTGAGCTGGCGCTTGGTGGCGTCGTCCAGGTCGCTGGAAAACTGGGTAAAGACCTCCATCTCCCGGTACTGGGCCAGGTCCAGCCGGAGGGTGCCCACGGCCTTTTTCATGGCCTTGGTCTGGGCGTCGCCGCCCACCCGGGAGACGGAGAGGCCCACGTTGACGGCGGGCCGCTGGCCCGCGAAGAACAGATCGCTCTCCAGAAAAATCTGTCCGTCGGTGATGGAGATAATGTTGGTGGGAATGTAAGCGGACACGTCTCCCGCCTGGGTTTCCACAATGGGCAGGGCAGTCATGCTGCCGCCCCCCAGCTCGTCGGAGAGGTGGGCCGCCCGCTCCAGCAGGCGGGAGTGGAGGTAGAACACGTCGCCGGGATACGCCTCCCGCCCCGGGGACCGCTCCAGCAGGAGGCTGAGGGTCCGGTAGGCGATGGCGTGCTTGCTGAGATCGTCGTAGACGATCAGCACGTCCCGCCCCTGGCGCATGAAGTGCTCCCCCAGGGCGCAGCCGGCGTAGGGGGCGATATACTGCAGGGCGGCGGAGGCGCTGGCCGGGGCGCTGACCACGGCGGTGTACTCCATGGCCCCCCGGCGGCGCAGGTTCTCCACAATCTGGGCCACGCTGCCGGACTTCTGGCCGATGGCCACGTAGACGCAGACCACGTCCTTCCCCTTCTGGTTCAGGATGGCATCTAGGGCGATGGCGGTTTTTCCGGTCTGGCGGTCGCCGATAATCAGCTCCCGCTGGCCCCGGCCGATGGGGAACATGGAGTCGATGGCCAAAAGCCCCGTCTCCATGGGGGTGTTCACCGGCTGGCGGTCCAGAATGCCGGGGGCCGGGGTCTCGATGGGGCGGTGGGCCTCCGGGATGATTCTGCCCTTTCCGTCCATGGGAACGCCCAGCGCGTCCACCACCCGGCCCAGGAAGCCCTCGCCCACCGGCATGCCGGCGGTTTTCAGCGTCCGGCGGACCATGCTGCCGGCGGAGACCTCCTCGCCGCTGCCAAAGAGGATGCAGCTCACGCCGTCCCGGCGCAGGTCCTGGACCATGCCCTTGACGCCGGAGCTGAAAAGGAGAATTTCACCGTACTGGGCGTGGTCCAGGCCCCGGACAGAGGCGATTTCGCCGTCCACCGCCGTCACCTCGCCGATTTCCTCGGGGACCGCGGCCACCGTCCAGTCCTCCACCGCCTGGCGCATCAGGGGAAGGATGTCGCTGGACCCGCTCTCCAGCCCCCGGACGTAGTCCCGGAACTGCCGGACCCGGCCCTGGATGGTCCAGTCGTACATATCCGCCCCCACCTGGAGGCGGAAGCCCTGCTTCAGGGCGGGGTCCTCCTCCCAGGCCAGGGGGACTTTCCGCTTGTACCTGCCGGCGAGAAATTTCTCAAAGCGCCGGAGCTGTTCCTCCGTGGGCCGGACGGCGCTGCGGAGCTCCGCCTTCAGGCTGCCTCTAGCGGTCCTCATGGGCCCCTCCTCCCTCCGCCAGGTCCAGGAACTGGTCAAAGAGGTCCGCGTCGGCCTTCACCGCCAGCTTTTTTACTGCGGCCACCGTCAGCTCCCGGAGCTCCCGCTGGGATTCCCGGATGATCTGCTCGCGGCTGCTGGCGGCCTCCTCCTTGGCCTTGGCGACAATCTGCTTCGCCTGGGCCATCTGCTCCTCCACGGACTGCTGGACCGCCGCCTGGGCCTTGGCCCGGGCCTGGTGGATTTCCTCCTCCGCCCCGTCCAGCCTGGCCTGGTAGGCGGCTTTCAGCTCCTCCGCCTCCCGGAGCTTTCCGGCGGCCTCCTCCTCCAGCCGGCGGTAATGGGCCTCCCGTTTTTCCATGAACTGCTTCACCGGCTTGTAGAGCAGGAAGTACAGCCCGCCGGTGAGAATGGCCAGGTTCATCCAGTGCAGCAGTATCTGCTGCCAGTCGATATTCAGGGGGATATTCACAGCCTCCACCTGCCTTACAACACGAAAATGATGAGGATGACCACCAGCAGCGCGTAAATGATGGCCGTCTCAATAAAGACCAAGCCCAGCATCAGCGTGGTCCGAATCTTGCCCTCGGCCTCGGGCTGGCGGCCGATGCTCTCCGCCGCCTTGCCGGTGGCGACGCCCATGCCCAGCGCGCCGCCCAGGGCCGCCAGGCCGATGGCCACGGCGGAGGCCATGGTCTTTCCGCCGGAGGATTCCTCCTGGGCTTCTTCCTGGGCGGTGGGCCCGTCCGCCTCCTCTCCCGCCGCCAGGGCGGGCACGGCCAGGGCCGCCGCCAGCAGCAGCGCCAGGCCCAGCATCCAGAGCTTCTTCATCAACTTGTTCATCACAACAAACCTCCCGTTATGTTCGTTTATCAGCTTCAGGCCGTACTCAGGCGGCCCGGCGTTTTTTCTTCTCCTTCGGCAAGGAGGGCTCGGACACCTCGCCGTAATACAGGGCCGTCAGCATAGTCAGCACGTAAGCCTGAATCAGCGCGTGAAGCAGGGTGAACAGCACGCCCACGACGACCGGCAGCACAAAGCTCAGGCTGACGTAGTAGTACACCAGCTCCGTCACCAGCAGTCCGCTGAGCAGGGCTCCGAACAGCCGGAAGCTCATGGAGATGGGCAGGGAGAACTCCTTCAGCGTCTTCCCAACGCCCCGGATTCCGTTGGCGGCAATGCCGCCGGAGAGAATCGTCAGATAGGAGAAGGTTCCCATGGCGATGGCGGCGTTCACGTCTGACAGGGGGGCGGGAAGGGTGACGGCGTGGCCGTGGACCGTGACGGCCTGGAGGCCCAGCAGCTCAAACAGCGTCCCCACGAATATGTAGGCCCCGGCGGCGAAGACATAGGCCCCCAGGAAGCCGCAGCGGTGGGGGCTGCTGCTTTTCGCCATGCCGCTGAACAATCCCACGGCCTCCTCCAGCAGCATCTGGAGCCGTCCCGGCCGGTACTGGAATTTCGGTATTACGAAGACCCGGATACAGGCGGCGGCCAGCAGCAGAAGCAGCGTCACCGTGAACGCGGAAACAAGCCCCGGGTTCACCTCCTTGAGGCCAAAGAGGCTGACCCGGTTCACGTCGTGGAGCACGGCGTCCCGCATTGCCTCCTGCACGGTTTCCGTCCGCCCGGGGGACCCGGCGGACAGGGCGCCCGCCAGCGGCAGCAGGATTGCCGCCAGCCACAGCGCCAGGCCCTTTTTGTGTTTTTTCATCAAGCATCCCTTCTCTCACTCGGCTCTCCGCGCCTTAGGCCGGCGGGCGCGGCGGCGAATCAATACGGTTTGATTATAGTAACTCCAGCGGAAAAGTCAAGGGTTCCAAGAGCGAAAACGCTTGCGCAAATTATTTTCATTGCCGTATTCTTAACGGGTTCTTTATGTGGGCGCGAAAAAAGCCCGGCCCCTTCCCGCCGGGGAGGGGTCCGGGTCTGCGGCTTTTGCCGTTAACGGAGGGCGTAAATCTGGGTGTAAATGCCAATCCAATGGAGGAGAGCGCCCGCCAGAACGAAAACGTGCCAGACGCAGTGGCTATACTTTTTCTTCCCGGCGAAGGGAATCATCCCCAGGGTGTAGGCCAGCCCCCCCGCGAAAATGAATCCCAGCAGGGCCGGGCTCTCCAGGTACATCCGGGGCAGGAACGCCAGGCCGCTCCAACCGATGAGGAAGTACAGCGTAAAGTGCAGGGCCCGCCAGCGGCCGGGGCCGAAAGCCATCACCAGCGCCACGCCGGTGAGAATCACCGCCCACTGCACGCAGAAGACGGCCATCCCGGCGGTCCCGCCCAGATACAGCAACAGGATGGGAGCGAAGGTGCCGCCAATCAGAAGATAGATGGACGTGTAGTCGAACCTCCGGCAGACCCGCTTCGACCCGGACCCGGCGGGCATGGCGTGGTAGACGCAGCTCATCAGCATCATCACCACCATGCTGATTCCATAAACGCAGGAGGCCAGCAGCTCCTTGGCTCCCCGGGACTGGGCCAGCAGCAGCGCCAGCGCCGCCGCCGCGCCCAGGGCACCCAGGCCGTGGCTCACGGCGTTGAAGACCTCTTCCCCCGCCGTCAGGCGGGGAGGCTCGTTCCGGGCCTGTACCTTCGCCCGCCGCACCGCCCGCAGACGGGCCTTCCGCAGATCCCGCTTTGTCAAAACAGCCTCCATCATGCTCCTCCTTGGATTCGACCGCAAAAATCGTGTAATATAGTTTATGAAACTATATTACACGATTTCAATTCGGATTGCAAGTAGTTTTAGCAAAATATTTGGAACTATCCAGGCGGAGGCGGGGAATCTCTGGACGAACCTCTGAAAATTCCTGCTTTTTCCCGGCCGTCCGCCGTAAAGCGGGAAGCCGGAAGCCAGGGCCCCCGCGGGGACCGGGCTTCCGGCTCTTTGCTTTCCACAAATTACGCTTCCCGTTCCAGCTCCGCCATGCTCCGCTTGAACTGGACGGCGAACATGGAGGCGGTGGTGCTCACCGCCAGGAAGTCCGCCACAGGCTCCGCAAGGAAAACGGCGAAAGCCTTGTTGTCAAAGAAATTCGGCAGAATATAGATGAGGGGAATCAGCAGAATGATTTTCCGCAGCACCGCCAGGAACAGCGAGGTCTTGGCGTTTCCAAGGGCCACAAAGGTCTGCTGGCAGGCGATTTGCACGCCGAACAGGCAGGTGGTGCCCATGTAAATCCGCAGGGCCCAGGCGGTGTAATCCACCAGGGCGGGGGAGTTATTGAAAATCTGCACGAACACCCGGGGAAAAAGCTGCACCGCCGCCCAGAGGACCGCCGAATAAATGACACAGGATTTCAGCAGGCAGGCGAAAGCGTCCTTCACCCGCCGGGGGTTCCGGGCGCCGAAGTTGTAGCTGATGATGGGCTGGGCCCCCTGGGTCAGGCCCTGGAGGGGCATCATGGCGAACTGCATGATGCTGGTCAGCACCGTCATGGCTCCCACGGCCACGTCCCCGCCGTATTTCAGCAGGGAGGAGTTGAAGCACACGGCGATAAGGCTCTCCGTGGACTGCATGATGAAGGGGGACAGGCCCAGGGCCAGGCTGGGCAGGAAGACCTTCGGATCCGGCCGCAGGTCCCCCTTCCGCAGCCGCCACTTGGTGCCGCTTCCGGTGAGAAAGCGGAGAACCCACGCGGCGGAAACCGCCTGGGAGAGAATGGTGGCCAGGGCCGCGCCCCGGACCCCCATGCCCAGCCCGAAGATGAACAGGGGGTCCAGCAGGGTGTTCAGCCCCGCGCCGATGAGGACGGTTTTCATGCTGACGGTGGTGAAGCCCTGGGCGGTGATGTAGGCGTTCATGCCCAGGGTCACCTGGACAAAAAGGGTGCCCAGGGAGTAGATTTTCATATAGTCCAGGGCGTAGCCGATGGTGTCCGGGCTTGCGCCGAAGGTCAGCAGCAGGGGCTGGGCAAAGCTGCGGAACACCGCCGTCAGCACCAGGGCGGCAAGCACCAGAAGGGTGAAGCTGCTGCCCATGATTTTCTGAGCGCCCTCCAGGTCGCCCCGTCCCTCCTGGATGGAGGCCCGGGGCGCGCCGCCCATGCCCACCAGGGCGGCAAAGGCGGAGATAATCATGATGATGGGCAGACAGACCCCCACGCCGGTGAGGGCCAGGGCCCCCACGGTGTCCACGGGCCGCATGTGGCCGATGTAAACCCGGTCCACCAGGTTGTAGAGCATGTTGACAATCTGGGAGGTGATGGTGGGCAGAGCCAGGGAGAACAGCAGCCTGCTCACCTTTCCGCTGCCCAAATCCACGCTTTTTCGCTCCATATGGGACATGCTTATTTCATCAGCCCGCACACCAGATCGGTGTACCCGGAGGGGTCGTCCAGAGGCAGGCCCGCAATCAGCAGCGCCTGGTTATACAGCAGCGCGGCGTAAGTTTTCGCCTTCTCGGGGTCCGCCTCCAGGCTGGCCTCCAGCGCCCGGAAGGCGGGGTGGTCCACGTTCAGCTCCAGAATCCGGTCCGCCTTGATGGACGCGTCCGGCTGGACGGCCTGGAAGTACTTCTCCATCTCAAAGCTCAAGCCCTCTCCGGCGGTGAGGCAGACGGGATGGGACTTCAGCCGGGCGCTGGCCTTGACCTCCTTCACCTTGTCCCCCAGGGCCTCCTTCACGAAATCGAAGGCGGCCTTGTGGGCCTGGGCCTCCTCCTCGGCCTTCTTCTCCGCGCCCTCCTCGATCTCCTGGTCCAAAACAGAGCGGAATTCCTTGTCCTTGTAGCTCCGCAGGGTCTGGGCGCAGAACTCGTCCACCTCCTCGGTGAAGTAGAGGATTTCCGTCCCCGCGTCCCGCAGGCCCTCGGTCTGGGGCAGCTTGTCGATTTTGTCCGCGGTTTCCCCGGCGGCGTAGTAGATATACTTTTGCTCCTCCTTCATCCGGGAGACGTACTCGTCCAGGGTGACGGGCTTTTTCTCCGTGGAGGAATAGAACAGCAGCAGGTCCTGGAGCAAATCCTTGTGGCGGCCGTACTCGTTTACCACGCCGTACTTCAGCTGGCGGCCGAAGTTCTTCCAGAAGGTCTGATAGCCCTCCCGGTTCTCCGCCAGGAATTTGGCGAGGTCCGCCTTGATTTTTTTCTCCAGGTTCCCGGCGATGACCTTCAGCTGCCGGTCGTGCTGCAAAAGCTCCCGGGAGATGTTCAGGCTGAGGTCCGGGGAATCCACCACGCCCCGGACGAAGCGGAAATGCTCCGGCAGCAGGTCGGCGCACTTGTCCATAATCAGCACGCCGTTGGAGTAGAGCTGGAGGCCCTTTTCAAACTCCTTGGTGTAGTAGTCGAAGGGCGCGGCCCCGGGGACGAACAGCAGGGCCTTGTAGGTGACGCTGCCCTCCACGGAGACGGGAATCACCCGCTGGGGGTCGGCGTAGTCGTGGAATTTGTCCCGGTAGAACTTGTAGTACTCTTCCTCCGTGACCTCGCTCTTGGCCCGCTGCCAGATGGGCACCATGGAGTTCAGGGTGTCGATTTCCGTATAGGTCTCATACTCCGGCTTGTCCTCCGGGGAGTCCTCCTTCTTCCGGGTCTTGGAGACCTCCATGCGGATGGGGAAGCGGATGTAGTCGGAGTATTTCCGCACCAGCTCCTGGAGCCTCCAGTTTTCCAGGAACTCACTGTACTTCTCGTCCTCCGTGTCGGCCTTGATGCGCATGATGACGTCGGTGCCCGCGGTTTCCTTTTCGCACTCCGTGACGGTGTAGCCGTCGGCCCCGGAGGACTGCCACCTGTACCCGGTTTCCGCCCCGTGCTTCCGGGTTACCACGGTGATTTGATCGGAGACCATGAAGGCGGAGTAGAAGCCCACGCCGAACTGGCCGATGACGTCGGTGTCCCTGGCGTCCTCCCCGACCTCCTGCTTGAACTTGTAGGAGCCGGAGGAGGCGATGACGCCCAGGTTGTTCTCCAGGTCCGCCTTGTCCATGCCCACGCCGTTGTCGGAGACGGTGAGGGTCCGGGCCTCCTTGTCCGCGGTGATTTCGATTTTGAAGTCCCCCCGGTCCATGCCCACGGCGCTGTCGGTGAGGGCCTGGTAGCAGAGCTTGTCGCAGGCGTCGCTGGCGTTGGAGATGATTTCCCGGAGGAAAATCTCCTTGTGGGTGTAAATGGAGTTGATCATCAGGTCCAGGAGCCGCTTGGATTCCGCTTTAAACTGCTTTTTTGCCATGATTTTCAGTACACTTCCTTCTCTGCATTTTTTTACAACTTTAAAATATAGCACATGCTCCATGGAAAATAAATGACCATTTTGTAAATTTCCGCTTAAAGCGGTTGTTTGTCCGCCCGGTTGCGAGTAGAATATAAAAAAAGCACAACAGGAGCGGCAAAGGAGTTCGAGGATATGGGCATCTTCCAGAGGATCGGCGGCGCGATGGCGCGCTTCATGTACGGGCGCAACGGATGGGACCAGCTGAACCAGGCGCTGTTCCGGGGCTACCTGGTCCTGTGGGCCGCGGAGCTGGCCTGCTTCTTTCTGAAGAAGGGCCTGGCCGTCCGGATGCTGGAGAGCGTGCTGCTCTTTTTAATGATTGTGATTATGTTCCGCTCGTTTTCCAGGAACCTCTCCCGCCGGAGGACGGAAAACCAAAAGTGGGTGAGCTGGTACTGCGGCGTAAAAAACCGGAGCGCCGGGGCCCGGGCCCGCCACGCCGACAAGGAGCACAAGTATTTCACCTGCAAAAGCTGCAAGGCCATCTGCCGGGTTCCGGCGGGCAAGGGGAAAATCGTGATTACCTGCCCCAAGTGCGGGGCGAAAATCAACGCGAAGACATGAGAACGCAATAAGCCGGGGGAGGAATCATCCTCCCCCGGCTTATTGCGTTAACGGCGCTGCCGCGCGGAGCCAATCATATAATCCAGGAAGGCGGGCACGTCCCTGGCGTCGGAGAGACTGATACACAGTCCCTCCCGCCTGGGGCGCATGGCCCGGATCATCTGCCGGGCGGTGTTGTCCCGCTTCAGGTCGCACAGGGTGTCGTCCGGCAGGTGGAGCAGCACCCGACCCCGGCTGCTTTCCACCACGTTTAGGAAATTCTCCGCGTCGGGCAGCATCATAATTTTGAACATAGACAGCCTCCTTTAAAAAACGGGGGTTCCCCCTTGCGCGCCGCGCCTCTTTCTGATAGGATGATACCACCAAAAACGACGGGGCAGTAGAAGAAAAGCGTCAGCTTTTCGGTACAAAACCGTCAGAATGGAGGATTGCCATGGCATTGAGCCGCTGTGAGTGCGTCACAGACGGACGGAACCGGGAGCTGGTCCGGCACGGCACGCCGGCCTTTCCCCTGGCCTGCTACCGGCATGACGGCGGGACGGTGAACGCGGTCCCCTGGCACTGGCACGACGAGCTGGAGACGGTGCTGGTAAAGGAGGGGCGGGTCACCGTCTCCGTGGAGGGAGAGAGCCGGGAGCTGGGGCCCGGGGAGGGTTGCTTCATCGCCTCCGGGGCCCTTCACCACGTCTGGCGGGAGGGGGAGGGCCCGGTGGAGCTCCACTCCATGGTGTTCCACCCCCGGCTGGTGGGGGGCGGCGTGGAGAGCGTCTTCTGGCAGGGCTATCTGGAGCCGTTGCTGGCGGAGGGCGCCAACCGCCGGGTCTGGCTGTCGGAGGGCGCTTCCTGGGAGCGGGAGGCCCTGGAGGCCGTGGAGGCGGCCTTCCGGGCCTGCCGGGAGGAGCCGCCGGGCTTTGAATTCCTGGCCCGGGAGGGGCTTTCCCGGCTGGTGTTTCTCCTGTGGGCCCACCGCCCGGCGGCGAGGAAGCCCCCCTCGGAAAAGGTCCTGCGGGACGGGAAACGGATCCGGGCCATGCTCCGCTTCGTGGAGGAAAACTACGCCGGGGAGCTGACGGCGGCCCGCATTGCCCAAAGCGCCGCCGTCAGCGAGAGCGAATGCCTCCGCTGTTTTCGAAGCATGACCGGGACCACGCCCATGCAGTACGTCAGGCAGCTCCGGGTCCGGCGGGCGGCGGAGCTGCTGGAGGCCACGGAGGAGAAGGTGGCGGATATCGGCGCGGCCTGCGGCTTCCAGGAGACGAGCTATTTTGCCCGGACCTTCCGGGCGCTGATGGGAAAGAGTCCCGGCCAGTACCGGGCGGAGCGGCGGAGCGCCTCCCCGGAATGAGCGCGGCCGCGGCCGGCGAACCTGGCGCGGCCATGTCTGCGCGCTTACCGATGCTGCTTCCGGTACTCCATGGGGCTGACGCCCTCCACCCGGCGGAAGCACTGGGAGAAGTAGCTCAGGGAGGAAAAGCCCAGAATCTGGGCGATGAGGGAGAGGGTGTGGTCCGTCTCCCGGAGGAGGAAGCGGCTCTCCTCGATGCGGCGGGAGATCAGGTAGTTGATGGGGGAGACCCCGAACTCCCGGCGGAAGGCGTGGGCCAGGTAATATTTATTGAGGTGGGCCAGCTGGGCCAGCTGGTCCAGGCTCAGGTTCTCCTTGAAATGGTTGTCGATGTACCGCCGGACCAGGCCGCATTCCCGGCTGCCCCGGCCGTCCGGGGATTCGCCGGAGAGGGCGGCGTCCCGCTGGCGGTTCAGCCGGACCAGCACCACCTCCAGAAGGCTCCGGCAGACCCGCTCATAGCCCGGAAGGGCCGCCTCCGCCTCCTGGAGCATCAGCCGCAGGCAGCCCATCAGCTCCTCCCATCCGGTGTGGAGGTGCAGCAGGGCGTAGCCCTCCGCCCCGGCCATGGTCTCCAGGCCCTCCACCCCCAGGACTGTGTATTCCAGGGGGCTGTCCAGCTGGCTGACCTCCGTATGGGGCACGTTGGCGTTGACAATGACGGAATCGTGAATGGCAACGGGGAATTCCTCCCGCCGGGTGCGGAAGCGGCCGTGGCCCCCGGTGATGAAAAACAGCTCGGCGCAGCCGTGGGTGTGGAGGCTGGAGTTCCACTCGCTGCTGTACTGGGCCCGGGAGACGTAGGCCAGCCTGGGCGGTCCGCCGGGGGCGGCGGCCTGGCGCTGGAAAGCGTACTGGCGCTGGCTCATGGACATTCCTCCCTCCGGGGCGCAATTTTTTGAAAATCGGCAGGGCGCGGGCTTCGCATTCATTATAGCGCCTTTGTCCCGGCGGCGCAACTTTCCATAAAAAAATTTTTCCGCTTCACCATGATTTTGTCGAGAACGCCGCGTAAGAGAGAGGGGGAAAAGGAGAATTATAAATTTTGCCCAAAACCCGGCGGGGCATTCCCGGAAAATTGGGATAAATTGCAAATAGAGCAAGATATATAAAAAGTTGCGCAAGAAAGGGATTGCTTTGCCAGCGGGAGAACCGCTATACTGGGTTGCATAGGGCCGGAGTCCGGCCTGTGGAAGCCCCTATTTATAAGGAGGTAGACTTATGAAGAAGTTTTTCGCGCTCTTGCTGACTCTGGCCCTGGCGCTGTCCCTGGCCGCCTGCGGCGGAAAGGACAGCGGGACCGCCGCGCCCCCCGCCGGTTCCGGCGGCGAGCAGGCCCCGCCTCCCGCCGAAGACGTGACCATCACCGTGGCCGCCCTGGCCTCCGGCTATGAGGAGGCCTATCCCGGCATGTGGAAGGAGGTCTGCGACGCCTTCACCGCCGAGACCGGCGTGAAGGTGAATCTCATCTGCGACAAGAACCTGGAGGACGTCATCGGGCCCTCTATGCAGGGCGGCGACTTTCCCGACGTGATTCACCTGGCCACCGGCCGGGAGAAGGGCCTCACCGAGCAGTTCATCAAGGACCGCAACATCGCCGAGCTCACCGACGTGCTGTCCATGACCATCCCCGGCGAGAGCGTCAAGGTCTCCGACAAGATTGTCGGCGGCTTTACCGAGACCTCCGTCACCAACCCCTACGGCGACGGCGTGACCTACCTGGCCCCCATGTTCTACTCTCCCTGCGGCCTGTTCTACAACGCGGGCCTCTTCGAGGAGAAGGGCTGGACCGTTCCCACTACCTGGGACGAGATGTGGGAGCTGGGCGACAAGGCCCGCGCCGAGGACCCCGGCATGTACCTCTTTACCTACCCCACCACCGGCTACTTTGACGCGTTCCTGTACGCCCTGATGTACTCTGTGGGCGGCCCCGATTTCTTCAACCAGGCCACCGTCTACGCCGAGGGCGTATGGGATACCCCGGAGGCCCGGCAGTGCTTCGACATCATTGCCAAGCTGGCTGCCTACACGAACCCCGTCACCCCCGCCCAGGCCAACGACCAGGACTTCACCCAGAACCAGCAGCTGGTCCTGGACAACAAGGCCCTGTTCATGCCCAACGGCACCTGG
Source organism: uncultured Oscillibacter sp. (assembly GCA_949959305.1). Taxonomy (GTDB): domain Bacteria; phylum Bacillota; class Clostridia; order Oscillospirales; family Oscillospiraceae; genus Oscillibacter. Next base: position 11,000 of record CATLJA010000001.1, on the reverse strand, counting down.
ATTGTGGGCGAGATGAAGGACGCGCCCCGGGCCGAGGGCTTCCAGTGGGGCATGACCGCCCTGCCCGCCGCCGCCTCAAAATTTCGAGCCGCGGCATGAAAGGAGTGGTTCCATGCGTAGCAGCAAGAGCCGGGCGCGCTTCCTGGCCCTGTGCGTCGCCCCGGCGGCGGTTTTGTACTTCGTTTTCATGATTCTGCCCACCCTGAACGTCTTCCGTATGTCCCTCTTTGAGCGGGGAGCCTATTCCCCCACGGAAACCTTTGCCGGCATGTCGAATTTCCGGGCGCTGATGAACGACGTGAAATTCATCACCGCCATGCAGAACACCATTTTGCTGATTGTCACCGTAACCATCATCACCTTTTTCTTCGCCATCGTCTTCGCGGCGATTCTGACCCGGGAGAAGATTAAGGGGCAGAACTTCTTCCGCATCGTCTTCTACATCCCCAACATCCTCTCCGTGGTGGTCATCGCCGGCATTTTCTCCGCCATCTACAAGCCGGAGAACGGTATGCTGAACAGCATTCTCTCCTTCTTCCGGGGGGAAACCGTCATGGTCCTCTGGAAGGACCAGCCCATGGTCATCGTCAGCGTCATCATCGCCATGGTCTGGCAGGCCATCGGCTATTACATGGTCATGTACATGGCCTCCATGTCCGCCGTGCCGGAGAGCCTCTACGAGAGCGCCGGGCTGGACGGCGCGGGGCGGCTGACCCAGTTCTTCCAGCTGACCCTGCCCCTGATCTGGACGAATATCCGCACGACCCTGACCTTCTTCATCATCTCCACCATCAACATGGCCTTCCTCTTTGTCAAGGCCATGGTGGCCAAGGGCATGGCGGACGTGGGGCTGAGCTTCATGTACGCACAGAAGGACGCGGGGCTCTACGGCTACTCCATGGCGGCGGGCGTGGTGATTTTCCTGTTTTCCTTCCTGCTGTCCGCCCTGGTGAACTGGGTGACGAGGCGGGAAGTCCTGGAAATGTAAGGGGGCGAGGATATGACGAAAGAAAAGAAGGGCATGTCCGCCGAGGCGCTGTATAAAATCTTTGTCTATGTGGTCCTGATTACCCTGGCGGTGGTCATCATCGTGCCGGTGGCCTGGGTGTTCCTGGCCTCCGTCAAGCAGAACAGCGAGTTCTACGGCAACCCCTGGGCCCTGCCGGCGGGCCTCTACTGGCAGAACTTCGTGGAGGCGTGGAATGCCGCCAGCATGGGGAGCTACATGCTCAACTCCGTTCTGGTGACGGCGCTGTCCCTGGCGCTGCTGCTGGTGATTGCCCTGCCGGCGGCGTACTGCCTGGCCCGGTTCCGGTTCCGGGGAAGCCGTTTTTTGAACACCTGCTTCATGGCGGGGCTGTTCATCAACGTGAACTACATTGTGGTGCCCATTTTCCTGATGCTGCGGGACGGGGACATGTGGCTGAAAAATCTTATGGGAAGCGGGTTTTTGCTGAACAACCTGGTGGTGCTGTCGGTGGTGTACGCCTCCACGGCCCTTCCGTTTACCATTTACCTGCTCTCCGGCTACTTCGCGACCCTTCCCCACGATTTTGAGGAGGCCGCCTACATTGACGGCGCGGGCTACGCCCAGGCGATGATTCGGATTATTTTCCCCATGGCCCAGCCCTCCATCATCACCATCATCCTCTTCAACTTCCTTTCCTTCTGGAACGAGTACATCATCTCCATGACGCTGATGAGCAGCGCCACCGGGCAGAAAACCCTGCCGGTGGGCCTGCTAAACCTGATGCAGGCCCAGCAGTCCTCCGCCCAGTACGGCATTTTGTACGCGGGGCTGGTGCTGGTGATGCTGCCCACGCTGATACTCTACATGTGCGTGCAGAAGAAGCTGACCCAGGGCATGACCGTGGGCGGACTGAAAGGATAAGGTGTCGGCATGAAGTTTTGGAAAGAGCATACCGGCCTGCGGGCGCTGTTCATCGCGGGATTCTTTTGCGCGGGGCTGGCCCTGGTGGTCTTCGGCTGGAGCCTCACCGGGCAGATGAAGGGCCTGGGCCTGATGGTCCTGGGCGTGATTTTGCTGCTGGCGGCGCTGATGGTTTACAACAAGCCCTTTGAGGGCGACAAAGGACCTGGACTCTAAGGAGTGTAAAGCATGACTAATTTACAGAATAAGGGTCGGGTGACCATCCCCACCGACGTGGACGTGGTCCCCGAGACCCTGGCCCTCCTGGAGCGCTGGGGGGCCGACGCCATCCGGGACTGCGACGGCACGGACTATCCCGAGGAGCTGAAGTCCGCCGGAGCCAAGGTCTACGCCACCTACTACACCACCCGGAAGGACAACGCCTGGGCCAGGGCCAATCCCGACGAGGTGCAGCAGTGCTATATTATGACCTGTTTCCACACGGCGGCGGGAGGCCCCCTGTCCATCCCGCTTTTGAAGGGCGTCAGCCCGGAGCTTCTGGAGGTCAACACCCGGGACGACATGAAGCGCTGGTGGGAGGTCATGGACCGGACCACGGGCCGCCCCCTGGACCCGGAGGCGTGGAACTACGACGCCGGGAGCGGTGCGGTGGTTATCCCCGCGCCGGAGGCGTTCCACGACTACACCGTCAGCTTCCTGGCCTACCTCATCTGGGACCCGGTCCACATGTACAACGCCGTCACCAACGGCTGGAAGGACTTCGAGCATCAAATCACCTTCGACGTGCGCCAGCCCAAGACCCGGAAATTCACCATGGAGCGGCTGAGGAGGTTCATTGAGGAGCACCCCTATGTGGACGTAATCCGGTACACCACCTTCTTCCACCAGTTTACCCTGATTTTTGACGAGCTGAGGCGGGAGAAGTACGTGGACTGGTACGGCTACTCCGCCTCCGTCTCCCCCTATATCCTGGAGAAGTTTGAAAAGGAGGCTGGGTACAAATTCCGGCCGGAATTTGTAATCGACCAGGGATATTATAACAACCAGTATAGGATCCCCTCCAAGGAGTTCAAGGATTTCTGCGCCTTCCAGCGCCGGGAGGTGGCGGCCCTGGCCCGGGAGATGGTGGACCTCACCCACGAGCTGGGGAAGGAGGCCATGATGTTCCTGGGGGACCACTGGATTGGCACGGAGCCCTATCTGGAGGAGTTCAGGTCCATCGGCCTGGACGCGGTGGTGGGCAGCGTCGGCAACGGCTCCACCCTGCGCCTCATCTCGGACATTCCCGGCGTAAGGTACACGGAGGGGCGCTTCCTGCCCTACTTCTTCCCGGACACCTTCCACGAGGGCGGGGACCCGGTGGGGGAGGCCCGGGAGAACTGGACCGCCGCCCGGCGGGCCATCCTGCGCAAGCCCGTTGACCGCATCGGCTACGGCGGATACCTGAAGCTGGCCTGCGCCTTCCCGGAGTTTATCGAGTATGTAGAGTCCGTGTGCGGGGAGTTCCGGGAGCTCTATGGCCGCATCAACGGGGCGAAGCCCTGGTGCGCCAAGACCGTGGCGGTGCTGAACTGCTGGGGCAGGGCCCGTTCCTGGGGCTGCCACATGGTCCATCACGCCCTGTATCAAAAGCAGAACTACTCCTACGCCGGGGTTATCGAGGCCCTTGCCGGCGCGCCCTTTGACGTGCGGTTTTTGAGCTTCGACGATTTGAAGGCGGACCCCCGTGCGCTGGAGGGTGTGGACGTGCTTTTGAACATCGGCGGCGGGGACACGGCCCACACCGGCGGGGCAGTCTGGGAAGACCCGGCGGTTTCCGCCGCCGTAAAGCGTTTTGTCTGGAACGGCGGCGGCTTCATCGGCGTGGGGGAGCCCTCCGGCCACCAGTACCAGGGGCGGTATTTCCAGATGGCCCCGGTGCTGGGCGTGGAAAAAGAGACGGGCTTCACGCTGGGCTATGACAAGTACAACTGGGAGGAGCACCCGGAACACTTCATCCTGGCGGACGCGGAGGGCCCCGTGGACTTTGGCGAGGGCCAGCGGAGCGTCTACGCCCTGGAGGGGGCGGAGGTGCTGGTCCAGCGGGAGAAGGAGGTTCAGCTGGCGGCGAACGCCTTCGGCTCCGGCCGGGGGGTGTATATCTCCGGCCTGCCGTACTCCTTTGAAAACTGCCGCCTGCTCCACCGGGCTGTCCTGTGGGCGGCCCGCGGGGAGGACGGGCTGAAAAAGTGGTTCTCCTCCAACTGCCGCACGGAGGTCCACGCCTATGTGGAGAGCGGGCGCTTCTGCGCGGTGAACAATACCTGCGAACCCCAGAGCACCACGGTTTTCCGGGGAGACGGATCCGGCTTTCCGCTGGAGCTGGCCGCGGGCGAAATCCGGTGGTACGAGATTTAAAGGCTTGAGAAGACGGGCCCGGCGTCCCAGGATTGGGGGCGCCGGGCCCGCCGTTTTGGGCGGATAAGATTGGCCCTTGTAAGTTGCGGCCGCCTGTGGTAGAATCAAAGGGAAATTTGGGAGAGGAAACGGTATCCATATGGAAAATTATTCCTTTAAGAGCGTGGCCTTCGGCGGGTTTGACAAGCAGGACGTGGTCCGGTATCTGGAGCAGTCCTCGGAAAAGGCCGCCGCCGCGCAGCGGGAGCTGGAGGCGGAAAACGAGACTCTGCGCAGGCAGGCGGAGGAGCAGGCGGAGGAGCTGGAGCAGCTCCGGGCCCAGGCGGAGGAGCTGGCCGCAGAGCGGGACGCACTCCGGGAAAAGCTGGAGGCGGAGGCCGCCGCCCGGGCGGATTTGGAGCCCCTGCGGGCCCTAGAGCAGGACGCGGCCCGTCTGGCGGCGGAGCGGGACGCCCTCCGGCCCGACGCGGAAGCCTACTCCCGGTTCCGGGAGCGGCTGGGGAGCATCGAGTGCGAGGCCCGGAAGCGGGCCGACGACTTGGAGGAGGAGGCCGCCGCCCAGACCCGCCGGACCCTGGAGGAATTCCGTAGCCGCTATCAGCGGCTGATGCGCGATTTTGAAGCCGCCGCCGGACATGTGAACGGCGAGCTGCGGAAAATCGAGGTGACGCTCAGCCAGCTTCCCCGGGCCCTGGACCAGACGGGGACGGAGCTGAACGAGCTGGCCGCCCGGCTGGAGAAAAAGACGGAGGAAAAGGGCTGAGGCTGCGCCCCGGAATGAAAAAGCGCGGCGGGGGAAAGCTACACCAAACCTTTGGAAGGAGCGATTCCCATGGCCCATTTGAGCACTTATTTCTCCCTGGAGAACCCGGGGGACAAGCACGACGAGAAGCTTTTGAAGCAGGGGCTGGACATGCTGCCCGGCGTGACCTCCGTCAGCCTCAGCGGCCGGGGCTGCGTGGCGGTGGACTACGATTCCACCGGCGTGCGGCAGGAGCAGATTCGCCAGAAGGTCCAGGAGCTGGGCTACCAGCTCAAGTGCGAGGACTGACGGCCTTTTTGAATTGAGCCAGCGCGGCGCGCAAGGGAAAACGCCGGAGAGGAGCTTCCTCTCCGGCGTTTTTTACTCGTCCTGGAAATCCGGCGGCTCCGGCGCGTCCGCGCCGCCGCCCATCTTCATCTCCTGCCACTTCTCCCTGGTAATGAGGAGCTGGCGGGGCTTGGACCCCTCGAAGGGCCCCACGTAGCCCCGCTCCTCCAGCTGGTCCACCAGCCGCGCGGCCCGGGAATACCCCAGCTTCAAGCGCCGCTGGAGCATGGACGTGGACGCCTGTCCTGTCTCCAGGATGACCTCCACGGCGGCGGGGAGGAGCTCGTCGCTCTCCTGCTCCTCCGGCTCGGCGGAGGGCTTCTTGGTCCCCTTTTCCTGGACGGATTCCTCGATTTTGGCGATTACGTCGTCGTCGTACTGGGCCTCCCCGGTCTGCTTGACGAAGGACACCACCCGGTCAATCTCCTCCGGGGTGATGAAGCAGCCCTGGACCCGGGTGGGCTTTCCGGCTCCCAGGGGGGCGTAGAGCATGTCGCCCCGGCCCACCAGCTTTTCCGCGCCGCCGTTGTCCAGAATGATGCGGGACTCCATGGAGGAGGCCACGGCGAAGGCGATGCGGCTGGGGATGTTGGCCTTCATGAGGCCGGTAATCACGTCGGCGGAGGGCCGCTGGGTGGCGATGACCAGGTGCATCCCGGCGGCGCGGCCCATCTGGGCCACCCGGCAGATGGATTCCTCCACCTCCTTGGCGGCCACCAGCATCAAGTCCGCCAGCTCGTCAATGACCACCACCACGCTGGGAAGGGGCTCCAGGTCCTCCTTTGTCTTCGCCAGGCGGTTGAACTCCTCCAGCTTCTTCACGCCCTGCTCGGAGAAGGCCTTGTACCGCTTCATCATCTCGAACACCGCCCACTGGAGGGCTCCGGCGGCCTTCTTCGGGTCCGTCACCACGGGAATCAGCAGGTGGGGAATGCCGTTGTAGGGAGCCAGCTCCACCATCTTGGGGTCCACCATGATGAAGCGCACGTCCTCCGGCGTGGACTTGTAGAGGAGGCTGATAATCAGGGAGTTGGTGCACACGGACTTGCCGGAGCCGGTGGTGCCCGCGATGAGCACGTGGGGCAGGGTGCCGATGTCCCCGATGACGTTCCGCCCGCCGATGTCCCGGCCCAGGGCGAAGGCCACCTGGGACCTGTGCCCGGCGAAGTCCCGGGACTCGATCACGTCCCGGATCAGCACCGGGGTCACCTGCTTGTTGGGGACCTCAATGCCCACCACGGAGATTTTGTCGGGGATAGGGGCGATGCGCACGCCGGTGGCCCCCAGGGCCAGGGCGATGTCGTCCGCCAGGTTGGTGATTTTGGAGAGCTTCACGCCCTGTTCCAGGATGAACTCGTAGCGGGTGACGGAGGGGCCGTGGATCACGTCGCCGGGGGCGGCGTCCACGCCGAAGCTGGTCAGGGTCTCCGCCAGGCGGCGGGAGTTGTTCCGCAGCTCCGCCCCGGCCTCCACATGGTTCTCCCCCTGGTTCATGTGCAGGAGGTCCACCGGGGGATAGGGATATTCCCCCTCCTCCGACGCCAGCTTTTCCTCGATCTCCGCGGCCACGGCGGCGGTCTGCGCCGCCACCTCCCGGGCCGTCTCGGCCTTGCCGCTGCGGGTGAAGGCCTCCGCCGTGGGCAGGGGCTTCTCCGGCTGGGAAGGCTCCGGCTCCGGGGGAGCGGGTTCCGGCACGGGCGGCGGGGGCCCGGGCTGAAGGGGCTCCGGCGCTGCCGGGGAGGATACGGCGGGGACGGGTTCCGGCACCGGCGCGGGGGGCGGCACGGGAATGGCCGCCCGGGGCCGCTCCGGCTCGGGCGGAGGGGGATCCGGCTTTGGGGCGGGGGCTGCCTGAAGCACCTGGTCCGGGGTGGGCTGGGCGTCGGCCTTGTGGCGGAAGAAGCCGGTGAACTTCCCGGACTTCTCGGGCCGGGCGGGCCGCTCCTCGCCGTCCAGGGGGATGTCAATCTGGGGCTTGGGGCCGGCCGGGGTCCGGCGCTTGGGCGGGTCCACGGGAGTGAGCCGGATGGCGGGCTCGGGCTGCTCCTCGTACTGGGGCCGGGTCCGCCGCCAATCGGCAAGCGCCGCCAGGGTCAGCCGCAGGGCCACAAACATCAGGGCCATAAACAGCACCGTGAACAAAATGACCGACGCCAGGGGGGAGAACACGGCGGCGGAGCCGTTGGCCAGCACGCCGGAGACGGCTCCGCCGGACTCCAGGGCCACGCCGTCGGCCCAGATGGCCCCCAGCATTTTGAAGAAGGAGGGCTCGTAGGTCCTCTTGCAGAAGACCAGATGGGTCAGGGCCCCGAACAGCGGCGGCAGCAGCAGGGCGCAGGTGGTCCGGAGCTGGACGGGCCGGCCCCGGTGGAAAAGCAGGATGAGCCCCGCCAGCACCAGGGAGGGCCCCGCCAGCCAGTAGCCGTATCCGAACAGGCCCTTTAAGAGCACCGCGAAAAAGTCCAGGAACAGGGCGCTGACGCCGAAATAGCCCACGAAGACGCACAGTGCCAGCACCAGCAGCACGCCGCCGGAAACCTCCCGGCGGACGGGCTGCTTCTGCGGGGGCTTTTTCGCGGATTTGCCGCCGGACTTTTTGGCGGCGGGTTTCTTCTGTGATGTGGAAGCCACGGTTAAGTACCTCCGTTTTGGGTTACTTTTGCGTAAGGACCAGGGCCAGGGTGACGACCCCGGCCAGCCAGCAGTAGCAGGCGAAGAAGCCGAATTTTCCCTTGTCCGCCACCAGCCGGATAAGCCGGATGCAGGCGTAGCCCACAATGGCGGAAACCGCCACGCCCACCAGGTAGACGGGCACCTCCGCCCAGAGGACGTCCGCTTCCAGCGCGTCCTTGAGGCTGAGGATGTTGGCCCCCAGGATGGCGGGGATGGACATGAGGAAGGAGTACCGGACGGCGAATTTCCGGTCAAAGCCCACAAAGCACCCGGCGGTGATGGTGGTGCCGGAGCGGGAGATGCCGGGGCAGGTAGCCAGGGCCTGGCCCGCTCCAACCAGCAGCGCGTCCAGCATGGAGGCGGACTTCTCCGTCTTCCGTCCCCGGCGCACGTGGTCGCTGGCAAAGAGGAGGCAGCCCGTGGCCAGCAGCGCGAAGGCCACGAAATACATGTTGTCCCCCAGGGCCTCGATGGCGTCCTTGAACGGCAGCACGGCAAAGAGGGGCAGTGTGCCTGCGATGATCAGCAGAATCATCCGCCGGGCGGGCGGAACGCGGGCGGGCGTGGAGCCATGGATCAGGTCGCTCACGCCGAAGAAGAACTCCGAGACCATGTCCCGGATATCCTCCCAGTAGGCGGCGAAGACGGCGAACAGCGTGCCCAGGTGGAGCAGCACGTCGAAAAAGGGCGGACCAGACGACGCGCCGGAAATGTTCAGCAGGTGCTCCGCGATGGCGAGGTGCCCGGAGCTGGACACCGGCAGGAACTCGGTCACCCCCTGGATAAAGCCCAGGAGGGCGGAGGAAAGCAGGGTCAAAGAACTCACGCTCCTAACTTGCGCAGAATTTCACTCATGCAGGACATAGTATACCATGGACAAGCTGTAAATTCCAGTCATATTTCCAAAAGTTGCGTCCCGGAGAACGGCGCGGAAAATGGAAAGGCGCGGAGGCCGGAAAATCCCGGCCTCCGCGGCGCTTTCCCGGGCCTCAGCCCAGGAGATAGGCGTATTTGTTCAAAACGGTGAGAATAAAAACCTCAATATCGGCGGGCAGGGCGTTTTCGGCGTTCAAATCCGCCTCGAAGACCTTCCCGTCCAGCCGGACCAGCACCCGGCTCCCGCCCAGGGGCAGGAAGCCCTGGTTGCTCACGCTCTCGTCAAAGCCCTCCCGGGTCTTGAACAGGGTGAATTTATCCCGGTAGGGGGCGGAGTCGTAGGGGCAGAAGATGGCGCAGTTGCCGCACTCGTTGCACATCCGGTCCACGTGGAGAATCTCATGCCGCCCGTCGGGCAGCTCCACCACCACGTTGGCCCGGTTGGGGCACACGTCGGCGCAGACCTGGCACACCACGCTGCAGGCAAGGCACCGCTCCCCCTCGCACTTGGCGGACTCGCAGAGGATACCCTTCCTGGCGATGGCGTCCGCCCGGGAGGCCAGGGCCTTGGCGGGAATCTCAAACTTGTGCGTATCCCCAGTGACGGCGTTGGCGAAGGCCTGGGCGTCGGCGATGCTCTCCACCACCGTGGCGGGGCCCCGCATGGCGTCGCCGCCGGCGTACACGCCTTCCACGTTGGTCTTGAAATCAGGAAGGCCCCTGCCGTCCACCTCAATGCCGTTGGCGGCGAACAGCCCGCTGTCCACCTTTTCGCCCACGGCGGAAATCACGGTGTCGCAGTCAATTTCCACAAATTCCCCGGTGGGCTCCGGCTTCCGGCGGCCCTTTTCGTCGGGCTCGCCCAGCTTCATCCTCTCGCAGCGAAGCTTTCCGTCCTTCTGCTCCACAGGGGCCACCAGCTCCAGGAAGTTTACGCCGTCGGCGACGGCCAGCTCCAGCTCCTCGGCGTCGGCGGGCATGTACTTCTTCGTCCGGCGGTACACCAGGGTGGAGGACTTCGCCCCCGCCCGGAGGGCCGCCCGGGCCGCGTCCATGGCGGTGTTGCCGCCGCCCACAACGGCCACGTTCCCCAGGGACACGTCCTTCCCGGCCTTCAAATCCTTTAGCCAGCCGATGACGGGAACCACGTTGCCGGGGATGTCCAGCCGCCCGGCCTTCCACGCGCCCACGGCGAAGAAAATGTGGGTGTACCCTTCGGCCTTCAGCTCCGCCACAGAGGGGGCGGGGGTGTTCAGCCGGATGTCCGCGCCCATGCTGGCCACCAGGGCCGCGTCCTTGTCGATGGCCTCGTCAGAGATGCGGAAGCCGGGGATGACCTGCCGGACGACGCCGCCTAAGCGTTCGGATTTTTCGAAGAGGGTGACGGGAACGCCCGCCCGGCTCACGAAGTAGGCCGCGGCCATGCCGGCGGGGCCGCCGCCGATGACGGCGGCTTTCTTTCCATTGCCCGCCGGGGCGGGGGCCTTCACCCTGGACATATATTCATCATAGCCCCGTTCCGCGGCCACCAGCTTCGTGGCCCGAATCTGGACGGAATCGTCGTAGTAGGTCCGGGTGCACTTGGTCTGGCAGCGGTGGGCGCAGATGGTGCCCGTGATGAAGGGCAGGGGGTTCTTTTCACAGATGAGCCGCAGGGCGGAGGCGTATTCCCCCTTCCGGCACAGCTCAATGTACTCGGGGATGTCCTGGCCGATGGGGCATCCGCCCTTGCAGGGGGCGGTGAAGCAGTCCAGCAGGGGCACCTTCTCATAGAGCTTCCGCCGGGGCAGGGGCTTGACGGCCTTGACGTGGTACTTGTCGGAACGGGCCGCCAGGGCCAGGGCCTCGATTCCCTCCACGTCCACGCCGGCGAAGGGCTTGAACTCCAGGGCGTCCAGCTTGCCGCCGATCTGGACGAAGCGCTGGTAGCCGCCGGGCTTCAATTCAGTGGTGGCCATGGTGATGGGCCAGATGCCGAGAGAAAACAGCTTGCCGATGTTCAGCGCGTCCGCGCCGCCGGCGTAGCTGATGCGCATGCGGCCGCCGAACTCCCGGGAAATCCGGGCCGCCATG